>JANQJL010000049.1 GCA_028281675.1 Simkaniaceae bacterium | reverse complement strand
GGTACGCTCTTTGAAAAACTGCCCCTCTGAATAACCACGATGATAGTTGATAAAGATACGCATTTTTCGTCCCACCCCTTGCAGTTTACTAATTTCATAACCCACCATATAGGTCCCATCGAGATTCCAGTCATTGACTTGCCAGTTCCTTAGATAAATGGCTAAAAAGGGAGTACCGTAGAGACGGTGGTAGAAAAATTTACGGCCAAGAACACGAACCTCCCCTCCCCACTCAGCATAAAGGGGGGGCTTGATTGGAAAGGTTTTATCGCTATGCATGACCCATCCGAATCCTGCATAAACTCTTAGGTTCATGTTAACTTGGTAAGAGGTGAAAAAATCAATGGCTTCCATACTAGGGTTAAGCCTCTTAACTCCAGGATTATGATCCATAAACTCATCTCCTAAATGAGACGAAACATGATAAACACGGAGCCTAAATGACCATTTATCAAAAGCATAGCTCAAGGGAAATCCAACGAGATAATCTGTATTCATAAGCTCAGAAATCTCTCCATTATGGTGGACCCCCATTTTAAAAACTGACCAAATCCCTGCTTGAATATCGATTTGCATATCTCCTTGCCAATAAAGGACATTTCTCCAACGGAAAATTGGGAAATGATCACCAAGAGAAACCGCTATCGACTTGGTTCCCATGACATTATCCCCTATGTGGTAGGCCGCTGAGTAAATAGTCGCCCGGGGGTTAGCAATCATCGGAGGATAGAGGACCGTCTGTTGAGGAAACCAAATCCCTTTAATTTGGGGCCGTATCTCTCGCTGTTCTAGCTTTTCCAACTTTTTTTCAGGAAATTTATCGACAGCTGTTACCGATGTCACTTCAGGTAAGTCTTTAACGAAGCTGATAATACTACTTTTAATCAGAGAATTTTTGGGGAGATTATAAAGGTACACATCGCCGTTTTCAACATAAACAAGAACTTCAAATTCATAGTAATGAGAGTTTACAAGCGCTTGAATATACCCTTCAAGGTAAGCATCTTCCTCCTGGCTAAGGTGCTTTTTAGGGATGCTGTCTGTCCGGGTTGGAGGAGCCGCAGCGAATTCAAGAGGTTCAATATCACAAAAAATAGAGGCACTTATCAAAGTAAAAAAGAGAATAAGAACTTTAAAACATCGAATATTCATTACCAATCACTTAAAAAATATCCCCCTTTCTCATAGAGGAACCTTAATTCCTATATACAGAGGACTTGAAATTATCGGCAAAAAAATTTATTGATTGTGTTATGTTAAAAGAAACAGGAGTTCGATATGACAGACCTACCAGAGTCAAACTTAACAAAAAAGTTCAAGGAGAAAGCCGGAGAACTTGAAGATAACTTATCCACAGTAAATGAGCTCTTCCAGCTATGTTGTGATTCTTCCCTATCGGAAAGTGAGCTCTTGCAAAAAGCGACCCCACTAGTCGAAAAGTTATCAAAAAGCAATCCCGAAGTAGCTAAAGAACTTAAAGAGGTCCTTACTTCTGGAGATCATAGCAAGATCAAAGCTTTTTTTGATAAAGATATCCAGAGAAGAGCAAGCTTATAATAGCCTAGTGGTTAGTCCCTAAAATCCTTCATCGCTATTAAGCTATCTTTTGGGACTAACCACTCATGATCAGCCGCAAAAGCTCTGACTGACATTTGCGCCCAAATTTACACCTCCTGAAATCAACACTTTTGTCCATAGACAATAGGAGGTTTTTGAGAGGGTCCCGGAAATGACCTTTTCACAGCCGAGCATTTTGCTGAATCTCTCTTCTAACTCTCCGTCTATCTATTCATAGCATTGATTCTCCCCCTCTTTGTCAAAGAAACAAATTGTAAACATCGTTACAAATAATCCCAATATCGCTATGATAACTACTTTTTCTGGGGCAGTAGCTCAGCGGTTAGAGCTGCGGACTCATAATCCGTAGGTCGTAGGTTCAAGTCCTACCTGCCCCATTTTTTAACTCACTCTATTTCAGTAAATTTCTCCTAACTTACATCCTTTTGTTAATCCAAAAAGCCATTACGTCAGAATTTTTGTCAGGATTCCAATCTTTTTATGTTATTTCATAGAAGATCAGTTATTCTTTGAAGAGAATCCTCTTCTGCATCTATACTGACAGAAACTCTTAGGATTTTGATTTATGAAAAATGACCTGCTTGTATTTGAAGATTACAAAATACGTCGCCTTTATGATGAGGAGACCGAAACCTGGTATTTTTCGGTAGTAGACATTATCCAAGTTCTAACTCAACAAACTAATTTTCAATTAGCTAGAAACTATTGGAAAGTCTTAAAAAACAGGCTCAATAAAGAAGGAAGTGAGTCGGTTACAAAATGTAACCGACTGAAGTTGGAAGCAGCTGATGGTAAAAAATACCTAACAGATGTAGCCAATACAGAAACTATCTTGCGCCTTATCCAATCGGTTCCAAGCCCTAAAGGAGAACCAATAAAGCTTTGGCTCGCAAAAGTAGGATATGAGCGCATCCAGGAAATGACTGATCCAGAAAGGTCATTGGATAGAGCTAGAGAAACATGGCAAAAACATGGTCGAAGTGAGAAATGGATTCAACAACGCATGATGGGGCAAGAAACACGCAACAAGCTCACTGACTATTGGAAAGATCATGACATCAAGGAGAATAAAGAGTTTGCTATTCTCACTAATATCATTCACCAGGAGTGGGCAGACATATATGAAGTCGTTTCTAGCTTTGATGAATGGGCATATAAAGACAAAAGAGTGATCGTCCTTAGTAACACGCTGACTGAAGTCAGAAAAGAAACGGAGTTGTTTTCTGGAGAACTAACTGGTCTTGAAGGAGCCATGTAAAAAATGAAGAATACTTGTTTTTTTCTAATATTATTTCCTCTTCTTATATATGGAGAACAGATGAAAAGCCCGGTCGTTTTAATCACAGGGTGTTCGAGCGGGATTGGTTTTCATACTGCGGTGCACCTTTCAGAAAAAAACTGCACAGTCTATGCAGGAATGCTTGATCCTGAGAAAGATGCCATCTCTCTCAAAAATGCAACATCAATCCCAGACTCTCTCATCCCTCTAAAGCTAGACATTACGAAAACTGAAGAGATCCAGAATGCTATCCATCAAATCTTAGATCAAAATGGCTGTATCGATGTTTTAATTAACAATGCAGCCTATGGCCTCTTTGGTCCTGTAGATAGTTGCACCATGCAAGAAATTAAAGACCAATTTGCAGTAAATCTTTTCGGTACGATTGAGCTAACACATGCTGTTATCCCTATTTTTAGAAAGCAGCAGGGAGGGAAGATCATTTGTATAAGCAGCCTGCGCGCTTTTAAAAGTTCCTCTGTACAGGGAGTTTATTCTGCAACTAAATCTGCATTAGAAGCTGTCGGTGAATCTTGGGCTAGCACGCTCTTTCCTTGGAATATCTTTGTTACCTTAGTTGAACCTGGCGCCACTTCTACTTCCTTTCCAAGCAATATGATCTTTGGATCCTTCTACAGCGGGCAAGAGGACCCTTATCCTAACGTGCTAGAAAATAGTTTGAATCTTGTAAATGAATGGAATGAAGATAAGATGAGAGCCCAGGATCCAAAAGAGATTGCTCTACTTATTGAAAGGCTCATCAACGAACCATCTCCTCCTCTTAGAATACAAACAAGCGATGAGGCCAAAGAAGAAGTCAGCCGGTTTAGCAACGATCCTACAGGGGCAGTATGGCTAAAAGAAGAGCAAGCCATTATGAGTAAGTGGTTTCTTTCTGAAACCTCAACAAATAACTCCTCTTCTTAAAAACCTTCTTTCACGATGCACTGGTGGTGCAATGAAACACTAAATCATCCAGATTCAACCGACAAAATTCGGTAGCCTTTTACTCACATGTCATTTATAATTTGACTCATAGTGATTGGGTGGTAATGGTTGAGTGGGTATTCTCTCTCCGTCGTAGGTTCAAGTCCTACCTGCCCCATTTTTTAACTCACTCTGTGAACCCCGCCCTAAAGGACGGGGAATCGTTTTGGGGAGGGGCTTCGTACCCCTCCCAAAGTGGCGTTAAACTACCCGGCCCTAAAGGGCCAGGTTT
>JANQJL010000039.1 GCA_028281675.1 Simkaniaceae bacterium | reverse complement strand
CTCCCTGGCTTGCACGAAGCCAGCTTCGTTCTCCGCGCTTCATTTTCAATGAAAATCTTCTGTCCAATTATCACTATTTTAAACTACTTCAGCTATAGATTTGAGTTATAAAGTGGATGATTTAAAAAAAGATTCGGGCTCTCCTTCTTCCTTAAGAGCTTGTAGACAATTAGAACTTTGAAAGAGTTTGTTGATGGGTACAATGGGGAGGTTCAAGAACTTTTTATATTCAACCAATAATACTAGGGCAATTGGTTGACTTTGGGTACCAAAGTAGGGTATTTTTGACGCCTGAAGTATAGGTAAATTATGTCAACAGAAGAGCTCCTTTCCTCTAGGGAAGAATACAAATATGGCTTTCGAACTAAGATCGAGTCAGACCTCTTCCCTAAGGGGCTTGATGAAGAGACGGTCCGCGCACTTTCTGCTAAGAAAGAGGAGCCTAAGTTTATCCTTGAGTTCCGCTTAAAGGCATTTCGGAAGTGGAAAGAGATGACAGCTCCCGATTGGGGCCATCTAAAGATTGCTCCCATTGATTTTCAAGATATCCGTTACTATGCCGCTCCCGAGAAAAAACAAGAACTAAGTAGTCTGGATGAAGTCGATCCAGAGATTTTAAAGACCTTTGATAAGCTTGGTATCCCTCTAGATGAACAAAAGAGACTCAGCAATGTTGCTGTTGATGTTGTCTTTGACTCGGTTTCGCTTGGGACAACCTTTCATAAGACTTTAGAGGAGGCAGGTGTTGTCCTTTGCTCGATGAGTGAAGCGGTGAAGAAATATCCTGGGCTCCTTGAGAAATATCTAGGAACAGTTGTTCCTATTGGAGACAATTTTTATGCGGCTCTTAACTCTGCTGTTTTTTCCGATGGATCCTTTGTCTATATCCCTAAGGGTGTAAGAAGTCCTATTGAACTTTCAACCTATTTTCGGATTAATGAAAGGGAGACAGGGCAGTTTGAAAGGACACTTATTATTGCTGAGCCAGGCTCTTATGTCAGTTATTTGGAAGGATGCACAGCACCTGCTTATGATGAGAACCAACTCCATGCAGCGGTAGTAGAACTTATTGCTCATGAAGATGCAGAGATCAAATATTCAACCGTGCAAAATTGGTATGCTGGAGATAAAAAGTCTGGAAAAGGGGGGATCTACAACTTTGTAACCAAGCGGGGGAAATGCGAGGGAAACCGCTCGAAGATTTCTTGGACGCAGGTAGAAGCCGGCGCAGCAATTACCTGGAAATATCCCAGCTGTATCTTGCAAGGGGATGATGCGGTGGGTGAGTTTTATTCTGTTGCACTGACTAATGGAAAGATGCAAGCCGATACGGGAACAAAGATGATTCATTTGGGGAAACGGACCCGCTCGACGATTATTTCAAAAGGGATTTCTGCGGATGACTCTTCCAATACCTATCGGGGACTTGTTCATATCGGTGCAAAAGCAGAAGGGGCGCGCAACTTCACGCAATGCGATTCAATGCTCGTTAAAAATAATTGCAGCGCCAATACGTTTCCTTATATCGAAGTTCATAATGAATCTGCAGAACTTGAACATGAAGCCTCTACTTCAAAGATGAATGAAGAGCAGCTTTTCTATCTGCAGTCGCGAGGGATTTCCCAAGAAGATGCTATTCAAATGATCGTCAATGGATTTTGCAAAGAGGTGATCAAAGAGCTCCCTCTCGAATTTGCTGCTGAGGCGCAAAAATTACTAACACTAAAATTAGAAGGGTCGGTTGGATGATCGAAATTAAAGACTTACATGTTTCAGTAGAAGGAGACCCTATTCTTAAAGGATTTTCCTTATCGGTTAAAGGGGGAGAAATCCATGCGATTATGGGGCCTAATGGTGCGGGTAAATCGACCCTTGCAAAAATTCTTGCTGGACACCCTGGCTATGAAGTTACTGGTGGATCGATCACCTTTTTAGGGAAAGATCTTTTGGAGCTTGATATTGAAGAGAGAGCCCACCTTGGACTCTTTATGGGATTCCAGTACCCTGTTGAAATTCCAGGGGTGAGTAATAGTGAGTTTCTCTATAGTGCTTTGAATAGTAAACGGAAAAGCCAAGGTGAGAAGTTGATTTCTGAAGAGGCTTTTCGCGAAATGCTCCGCCAAAAAATGGAAAAGATTGGAGTGAACTCTCAGTTTGCTGATCGCGATGTGAATGGGGGCTTTTCGGGAGGTGAAAAGAAACGAAATGAGATTTTACAGATGGCAGTCCTTGAGCCTAAGCTTGCTATCTTAGATGAAACCGACTCAGGACTCGATATTGATGCGATGCGCATCGTGGCAGGAGGAATTAAGGAGCAGATGACAAAAGATAATGCGCTCATCTTAATTACCCATTACCAACGCCTTCTCGATTACATCAAGCCCCACTTTGTCCATGTTCTCTTAGATGGGAAGATTGTAGAAACGGGAGGGGGAGAGCTTGCTCTGAAGCTGGAAGAAGAAGGATACCAATTGCTCTTATGACACTCCTTGAAACATTAAAGCCTCATCTCCGGTTAGATAGTCCCTGGAAGAAGAAATCTTGGGAGAGCTTAGAGAAAATGGGACTTCCTACAAAGAAGTGGGATTCTTTTAAATACGTCTCATTGAAATCCCTTTGTGAATCCTCTTTTACCCCTCTAATAGGAAAGTTTCTCAAAGAAGAAGAGATCATTGCTCTTTCATTGCAAGAGGCGATGCGCTCTTATGGGGCTCTCCTTCACAAGAGTTTTACTGAAAATCTTGCGGCTGAAACCAATCCCTTTGCACTTCTCAATGCTGCCCTTTCTGAAGAGGGACAGTTTATCTATCTCCCACCAGGAAAAACAGTTGAACTTACATGGGATTTTTCATTAAACGAAGGGATGAGAGTTCCTAAGATGGAAGTGTTTGTGGGGAAAGGAGCTTCTCTTATACTTTCCATAAAATGCATAGGGAAAGGGAACTATTTTTATAATCCTTACCTCCAGCTTACCCTTGATGTGGGAGCGAATGTGGTTGTCAATGAACATTTGGAGCATAGTTCCGATGGGTTTGCGATGCATACGCTAAGGACTCGGTTAAAACGAGACGCTAACTTAAAGTTTTTCACTTTTTCCAAAGGGGCAAGGTGTGAGAGGCATGATCTTCAAGTGATCTTAAGTGGAGAAAATAGCGCTGTTGACCTAAAGGGGCTCTCTCTTCCAAGTGGAAAGGATGAGATTCACCAATTTATTACCATCAAGCATGAAGCTCCAAATACCTGTTCAAGCCAACATTATAAAACTGCATTAATGGGCCGCTCGCGTTCAAGTTTTGAGGGGAAGATTTATGTAGAGAAAGAGGCTCAGAAAACCAAGGCCTATCAACTGAACAATAACCTCCTATTAAGTCCTAGAGCGAAGGCAATGAGCAAGCCCAACCTAGAGATTTATGCTGATGATGTGAAAGCTTCTCATGGAGCAACTTGCAGCCAGCCTAAGGAGGATGAGCTCTTTTATCTCCGTAGTCGAGGACTTAGCGTTAACAGCGCAAAATGGCATTTAGCACGAGGTTTTTGCCAAGAGCTGATGAAAGGGGAAGTTGTCGATAGGTTTTTAAACATAAAAGGTGGTGACAGTGTTTGATGTATGGCGTGTAAGGGAAGACTTTCCCATGATTAAAAAGTCGATGAATGGAAAACCGCTGATCTATTTAGATACAGCATCGACAGCGCAAAAACCAAAAAGTGTGATCGATACCGTTCGCCATTTTTATGAAGAGGAGTATAGCACAGTTCACCGCGCTGTCTATGAACTTGCGGCTCACTCCACAGAGATGTATAGCGGTGTACGCTCCAAAGTGCAGCGTTTTATCAATGCTCGCGAAGAAGAGGAAATTGTTTTTACTCGGGGAACGACTGAATCGATTAATCTAGTTGCTTATTCTTATGGGAGGACCTTTCTTAAAGAAGGGGATGAAATCATCATCACCGAAATGGAGCACCATTCCAATATTGTTCCTTGGCAACTTCTCGCTGAAGAAAAAGGGATCATACTGAAGTATATTCCTATGTCGCTTGATGGAGAGCTTCGGATCGATGTTTTTAAGGAGCTCCTTTCTGAGCGGACAAAATTTGTTTCAGTTGGCCATATTTCCAATGCAACAGGGACGATTAACCCGATCAAAGAAATCATCGAACTTTCCCATGGAGTTGGGGCAAAAGTTTTGATCGATGGAGCTCAAGCAGCCTCTCATATAAAACTTGATATGGAGGAGCTGGATGCAGATTTTTATGCCTTTTCAGGACATAAGATGTATGGTCCGACAGGTGTGGGAATTCTATATGGAAAGCTCCCGTTGCTTGAAGCAATGCCCCCATTTATGGGTGGTGGGGATATGATTGAAACGGTCACAATGGAAAAATCAACCTTTCAGAGCTCCCCCATAAAATTTGAGGCGGGGACCCCTTCCATTGGCTCTGTGCTTGGCCTTGGCGCTGCGATAGATTATGTTGAATCGATTGGAAGAGATGCTATCGATACGTGGCAAAGAGGATTGATAAACTATGCGATGGAGAATCTTCGAGATATTAGTGGGTTAAAGATTATAGGATCCACAAAAGAAAGGGGGCCTATTATTAGCTTTACCTTAGAGGATGTTCATTCCCTTGATCTTGGGACCCTTTTGGGGCTTAAGGGAATTGCCCTTCGAACAGGTCATCTATGTGCCTATCCAGCGATGTGTCGTTTTGGTTTAAGCTCCCTAGCTAGGATCTCTTTCGGCGTTTATAATACCATAGAAGAAATCGATGCGACCATTCATGCCATCAAGGAAGGGGCAATCCTTTTAAAGCCAATCAACGCAACCTAAAAATCAAAGCGGATTTTGGTTGTCAAACCATGAAGATTAAGATCAAATTTGTCATAGCTATTGTCTCTAGAGATATATAGCGTTTGATTGACCCAAATTTGACTTTCCCATCCCCCTTGCAGTAAGAAGTGGTAGCGGCCACATCCGAAATAGCTTTCTATGCGGAGGCCAAGAGCAAATTCTAGAACGGGCTTTACCAGTCTTAAACGATCTTGGATACTAAGCGTTGTTGTTTCTACCGATGGGGTCTGGGGATTTATAGGTAGAGTTTTGAAAGTATCTTTTCGAAGAGTATCATAATGGAGCCAAATCCCTGTAAGAGCAAGAGATCCATAGAGTCCGACATGTTTAGAAAATTGCCAAGAAGAGCCAACACCGGCACGCATCCCAATTCCCCAGATTGAATGATTAAATTTTGCATTGAAATTGAAAGTATTATTGAGGGTGGAAATAGGAATAGCATCATAGAAAACATTATAGTCTTGTTTCTGCCAGGTTCCCTTTGCTCCGATAAAAGGGCGAA
The DNA here is from genome assembly GCA_028281675.1 of Simkaniaceae bacterium. Lineage (GTDB taxonomy): Bacteria > Chlamydiota > Chlamydiia > Chlamydiales > Simkaniaceae > Neptunichlamydia. The sequence continues at coordinate 14,178 of JANQJL010000039.1, read as the reverse complement.
GTTTTAATGTTTTGCTTACGTAATAGTTACGGCCGAGTTCTAAGTCTCCTACCTGATAGTGAAGGTCAAAATGGGCGTGCGCTCGATTGAAATTAAGGTCATTATTATGAAGGGAAGGAGGGAGGATTTGAAATGCAGGAACCATGAAATTGGAATGCTTGGTGTCGCCGACATTGGTATAAAGCCATGTATACTGCAAGTTCATGTCCCAGCATCCATGACAAAAACTCCATCCAAGACCTGCTTTGAAGCCGGGATCCCAAGACCAATCAACGGATTGGTCTTTTCCTTTTGTAGGACTTATGTTAGAGGATAAACTTCCGTGCCCAGTCTTAGCATAAGTTAAGGTATCAAGCCTTGCAGTCCAATAGATAAAATCTGCAAAGAGATGGAGGTCCATTCCATTTTTCACCCTCGGCCCGGCACATGGAGTGATAGGATGCGTCGGTTTATCGCTGGCACCATTATTTTCTAAATTAGACACTCTATTTTCGAGTGCTTTCATCCGAATTTCACTTTCTGCTCGTAAAATCCCTAAGGGAAGGAGGAATATTATAAAGAGTGTGCGCCAAGCGTTCATGAAAATCCCATTTTACTTGAGCCAATTACAAATTCCCTGGTTAGTCGGTTAAAAGAACCAAAAAACGACCACCGGGAGTTTTGCAATTGGCTCACTTGTTATAAGTTACTATGAAACGAGATTTTCAATTGAATTTCAAGAAAAAACTAAAAATCGAAACGGAGTTTAGCGGTGAGCCCTGAAAAAGTGAGATCTCCGTTTCCGTGACCATTGAATAAGATGAAGTTTCCATAATGGAGCCAAACTTGGTTTTCCCATCCTGTTTGTGCAGAAAGATGGTAGCGCTCATTACAAAACCACCATTCTCCACGGAGGCCAAGCATAAGATCGAGGTTAAAAAGGGTAGAGTTTGGATCGCTATTGATGTTAGCAATGATTGCTCTCCCGAACCCTGTTTGGGCAATAGAGTCGCGTCGTTTATTGTCATAATCAATCCACACTCCTGCAAAGGAAGCATCACTGACAATGCTCCATCCTTTACAAAAGGTCCAACCGCTATTCACACCCACTCGGATTCCGATCCCCCAGGTATCTTGGTCTTGGTTTGTTTTGATTTCTCCGCTCAGAGGAGCCCCACCATTAATTATGATGTGATTTGATCGATAGCGAGTATTCCAATCCTGATGATTCCAGGTCCCACGAAGGCCAGCAAAGAGGCGGGCGCTAAGAAATTTGCTAAAGAAGAAATGACGGCCAAGCTCTAAATCAACTACATTATAATGGAGGTCCCACTGACTTCTTGCAGTCGTAACTCCATTAACCTGCAAGCTTCTCGGCCCTCCTAGGAATAAAGAGACTGGGAGCATATTGCCCTCTCTGTTGGAGGCATGATTGGTAGAGCCACTGTGAAACCATGTGTAGCGGGCATAGAGATCCCATCCATCATGCCCAGGATAGAAACCCATTCCGATTCGAAATCCTGGGTTCCAAGGGGAATGGACACTATGAACCTTTCCTGGCGAGGTGATATTCGTCCCTGGTTGGATTAAAACCCCTGTTGTTGCGTAGTTTAGCCTTTCTTGGATCCCTTTCCACCAAAGAAATTCTGCAGTAATGAAGAGACCGGCACCCTTTTTTACAAAGGGGCCTGCAGGAAGGGTGATCATTTCTTGTTTTTCAGCAAACGCATTGATACTTAAAATGAAAAAGGCAAGAAAAAAAATTTTCTTGGCCATCGATTCCCCCCCCCATAGTTCTTCTTAAATTTATATCTACCAGATTTAGATAACGCCCGTCAAACAAGAAAAAAGGCACCAAAAATTGGTGCCTTTTGTTTTCGTTAAACGTTCTAACTTAAGATTAGAAGTCGAAACGGAACTTCAAGTTAAGACCATGGAATGAAAGGTCATAACTGGTCTGGCTTAATGGCATAGGTTTTTTAGTCCAATTTAGCCAAACTTGCTCTTCCCACCCTGCTTGGATAGCAAAATGGTAGTTATCATCATAGAACCAAATTTCCCAACGGAGACCGAGCTCTAACTCACCTATGTACCTAACAGTATAGAAATTATTGTTGTCAATATTGACAACAACTGTAGTGGTACCTGTAGTGGTATCATTCAATTTGTCTTTTCTATCTACATCATAGCGTGTCATCATTGCTGTCCAAGCTAAATCACCATAGATACTCCATGACTTAGACATGTACCAGGCAGCATTAAATCCACTACGAACTCCAACGCCCCATGTATCTTGACGTACACGTTTACGATAGGGGCCAGTAACAGGTACAGTTCCAGCAGCATTTGGTAGGGAAAATTGACCTCCTCCAGAGAGTTTGGATTTCCAATCATGATCTTGCCAAGTTCCCTTAAGGCCAATAAAAGGTCTCAGTGTTAGAAATTGGCTAAGATAAAAGTTTCTTCCAAGCTCTAGATCAAGGGCATTAAAGTGAAGACCCCATCTACCAGATCCCGCTGTTCCATGTGCATTATTAGTGTTTGGCACATCCATCGCTACAAGATCTCCACTTATGGAGTTTCGATCTGATGCGTGAAGCCAGGTGTATTGTAGGTAAATATCCCAGCCATCATGACCTAGATTAAGACCTAAACCAACCTTAAAGCCGGGTGCCCAGTCTTCTCCAACTGTAGCAATTCTCCCTTTTGAAACATTGGTGAATGCATTAGTAGGTGGATTAATAGGACCCAGACCTGTAGCGGCATAGTCCAAACCATCTTGAGTTGCTTTCCACCAGATGAAGTCTGCAGTAATAAAGACATCAGCACCATGTGCAACACGAGGTCCTGCAGGAGGTGTAATTTCTCTAAAAGTTCCGCGTTGGTAAGTTCCTTGTCCAGATTGCGAACTAGAACTAGAATCTGCGTTTGATCCATAAGTGCTACCGCTGCTACTGCTTTGGTAATTGCTTTGTGCAAAAGCTGAGCAAGTAATGCTCAAGCACACTGCCACAATAAGAGGCCAGAGTTTTCCAAATTTCATTTCCATTCTCAACTTTCTCCCTGTTTAGAAATGGTAAAATATCAATAATTAATAAGTTCTTTCCTTTTTAACCGACTGAGTGACAATAAAGCAAGAAAAATTTCTTACTCTCTTAATTTATCCTACTCACACGTACCGGAAAAGGCGTTTTTACTTTAGTTAACAATGAAACTCTATTAGGCATTTCTTTTGCAAGAAAAAAAATTTAGCAAGAAGAGAATCCTATGAGAAAAATTCAAGGTGAACGATGAAGAAAGCCCGAATTGGGTTTTTAAAAGAGGTTAACAATGAAACTTTCGATAAGTGGCATTCCGGGGTTATAGGGATAAGCAACTCGCGGGCGACACTATCTAGAAGTCGAAGCGGGCTTTAATAGTGAGCCCTTGCAAAACAAGATCGTCATGATTGGATTGCGCAAACGTAAGTTTCATTAAATTGTTGTGATTGATCCAAAATTGTTCTTCCCAACCTCCTTGAACGAGAAAGTGGTAACGGTCTTCAAGAAACCACCATTCTCCCCGTATTCCAAGCCCAAGTTCGATGATTCCCTTAATAGTATGGAAATCATCTTCACTCTTTGTCACATTAATGAGAGTGTTGAGGGGCGGGGTATTGGAGCCGTTGTTTGCTGTATCGAAGCGGGTATCTCTTCGTTGTACCTTAAACTGACTCCATAGAGTAGAGAGGGCCATATTTCCATAGATACTCCAGGATTGAGTCAGGTGCCAAGAGGTGTTAAGCCCCGCTCTTAGCCCAATTCCCCAGAAACGTTGATCATTTTTCATCCGAAATGTGGAGTCGAGTTGAGTTTCTGAAATTGTATAGCGGACGCGATAAATTTGATTGATCCAACTCCCTTTAAAACCAATAAAGGGGCGGAGGGTGAGAAACTTACTGATAAAATAATTCCGGCCAAGAGAGAGGTCAATCGTATTGAAGTGAGCTCTCCAGCTTGATCTTGTAGAGTTGATTGTATCGATTCCAAGAGAGAGTTGGTCTAAATGGGCAATATTCCAAGTTGGGATGACCCCTTTATTATTATCGTTGGTACTTGTCGAATCCCATGCTCTTGAGTGGAGCCAAGTATATTCCGCATAAACATCCCATCCATCGTGGGGAAGGTTAAGACCAAGTCCTACTTTAAAGCCTGGCTTCCATTTCCAGTCAGGATATTGTGTTGCACCTTTACTTGCATTAACAGTTCCATCGCTGCTCCCAGTAATGGCATAGGCAAGGCCGTCCATCCGCATGGTCCAATAGATGAAATCTCCTGTAATAAATGCATCAATTCCATGGTCGACTCTAGGTCCTGCGCTAGGAGTGATTATCTGGGGAGTAGATCCGTAGATTTTTCCAGGGACAGTATATGGGGGCTCATGCGTTGCAAACGCGCTGCATGTTAAAATAAGTAATGGAATTAAGCGCTTCATATCAACCTCTAAACCTCGGTGAGTTTTCTTTACTGTGTAAATACTAGGTGAGTAAAAATCAAGTAGGAGGACCGGTTGGAGCAAGATATTTCATGTACATGATCAATTTGTTTATCACAGCAAGCCAATCATTTGTTTGCTTTGTGAATTGTTTTAAGATGAAAAACCAGGCAGCCCAAAGGAGGGCAAGTCCAAGTAAAGACTTGATCGACATTCCTAAAAAGGCAATTTGTACCTGCGGCGCTAAACGGTTAGCAATTCCTAAGAACATCTCTGCCATTAGAATGGCAACGATGGCTGGAGCAGAAAGTTGGATAGCAATAGCAAGAATATGATTGATCAAATCAAAACAAGTTTTCCAAAAGTTGCTTTTGACACTTAAAAAGAGGGGATTTATAAAACCTGCAGGAGGGACAACTTCATAGGATTTTACTAGGGCGTCAAAAAAAAGAAAGGGACCGCTGATCTGAAAAAATATCACAATCAAGATGTAGTTGTAAAAAATTCCGATGGGAGAGGCTTGTGTTTGAAGAGATGGATCTTGCGATTGCATGATCGATGCTCCTCTAAGATAGTCGACGATGATACCAGAGGTTTGTACTGTATAGAAGGGAATTGCAACAAAAAAGCCGAGGATAAATCCAATCATTATCTCTTTGAATGAATAGAGAAGAAAGGCATTATTAAAAGCGATCGGTGCTTTTACATTGACTATAATATAGGGGAGGAAAAGGACAGCTAAAAAAATCGCAAGACCCATCCTTGCAATTCCTGGAGCGAGCTTTGCTCCTAAAAATGGTGCCATCACCATAATAGGAGCAAGTCTCATTAAGATAAGAAAGAAGAGGGAAATGATCCCCGTTAATGAGACGTTAGGAAGGGTAGAGAAATAGTCAAGATAGTTCACAAAGTACTATCTCCATTTCGAAAAATTCTGAAAGATTGTGTTAGCAAACTGCATGATTTGGGCACTTAAAAAACCTCCCATGAAGATGAGGGTCATGATAACAGCAACAAGTTTGACGGTGAAAGAGAGGGTTTGCTCTTGGATCTGGGTAGCTGCTTGGAAGATTGCTACGGATAAACCAAAGGCCATGCTGATCAGAATGGGTGGTCCTGAAAGGATCAGAATCAAGAGGAGAGCCTGATAAGATAATTGATAAATTTCTGATTCGTACAAGAAATCCTCCTACTGTTTATAGGTTTGCACCAGCCCTTGAATCACTAATGTCCACCCATCTGTCATAACGATCAAAAGGAGTTTAAGGGGAAGGGCTATCGTTAAGGGGGATAACATCATCATTCCCATCGCAAGGAGGATGTTTGATGTGACAAGGTCAATCACGAAAAAGGGAAGATAGATCAAAACACCGATTTCAAAGGCCCCCTTCAGTTGTGAGGTGATATAGGCAGGAGCTAAAACAATGAAATCATCCATCTTTAAGTCGGATTGGAAATCTTTCGGCATACTTTGATAAGCTAATTGGTAAAAGTTTCGTTGATGAGCCACCGACATATTTTTCGTTAAAAACTTTTTAAGAGGTTCTTTTGTCTTATCAACCACATTGTAAATATAAACGGCAGAACTGGAGGAAAAGAGGTTTTTAGGAGCTTCTTTATTGATGTATTCACTTCCTGCATCATACATTGCAACGCACGTGGGGAACATAACATAGATACTCATCAGAAGAGCTATTCCAACCAGTGCCTGGTTGGGTGGAGCCTGTTGCACACCCAGTGCATTTCTGAGCAATGATAGGACAATGACAATTTTTAAGAAGGAGGTGAGCAGAATGATTGCAAAAGGGAGAAGGGCGACGAGGGCAATGACCGCCATCATCGTTACAACATTTGGGTCTCCAGCTTTAGCGCCACCTTCCCTTTCAATGGGAGCTTTTGTCTCTTCTCCTGTCTCCGTTGTTGCTTCGGCAATCTTTGCAATAGCCTCGGCAATTCCTTCGTCTTGTGCGAAGACCGGCTTGGCTACAAAGCAAGACAAGAAAAGGAGGAGGATCGGTATAATATGTTTGGGTACTGTCATTATTTTTTCATGAACGCTTCAAAAGCGGACTCTAACGCGCGCCATTGATTTTCTAAACTAGCGTTAATGATACCAGCTTCGGTCTCAATAATACAACCCCCCGGAGTAATATCTTCTTTTTCCTCGATGATAAATGTTTGCACTTGCTCGAGCATTTCTCGGATATTTTTTTTCTTTTTTTCTAAGATCTCCCTATCTGACTTCGAGACAGAAATCTTAATATGATGGTTTTGTGTGACAAGTTTTAAGGTTTTCCGAACAATATCGACAATCGTTTCAGGCTTCGATTCCAGTTCTCGCCCGACAATTTTTTTTGCTGCTCTTAGGGTAAGAGGGAGGATCATTTTTTGGAGTTCATGCTCCATTTGTTTGATCCGCTGCTCATAGTGGAGGATTTGTTTATTAAATTCGGAGAGCCCTTCATTGAATCCAGCCGTTCTAGCTGCCTCAAGAAGCTTTTGACATTCTTCTTTGTTGTTATTTAGATAGGTTTTAACGTCAGCCTTCGCTTTTTTTAAGACCTCAGTCGCTTTTAAGAGCTCACTAAACTCTTCGGAAGGGATGACTTTTTCTTCAGAACCTTGTCTGATTTCACCGGAATAGATTAATGAAAAGTATTTACTCATGATCTTTTTTGTACAATTGGGATTAATTCTAAAGTTTGATTGATCAAAGCATTATGTGCTTCGTCATTATTGATGTCTGTGAAGAACTTCCGCAAAATTTTGGTTCTTCCTGTGTCCAATCTATGACAAATATGCCATAAAAGGGAAGGGTGACATCCAAAAAGGGCTTTTGCTAAGCGATTAAACCCTCTGTGATGAAGGATCGCCTTAAGTTTTTCTCCATCTCCATTCCAACCATCGAGGTTGAGCCTTGCAAAAGAAAGGGGTTGCTTAACCTTAATTTGTTTTTTTAAGTAGTCTCGTTCTCCAGTAGTAAGGATTTTTTGAACTTTCTTTATTAGCTTTGCCTTGATGACATGTTTAAGCTCGATGGCTAAATCATGGAGACCTAAATAATCGACAAGGGTTTGGAGCTCTCCCTTGGTTAAATTTAAAAGTGGATTGAGGGGATGCTCTGGTAAAAATTCAATGGGGAGGAATTCTTTTTGATCGGAGATAAGCCATTCATAGACAGCTTTGGTCAAATAGCTTTTTGCATTCTCCTTTAAGGGGAGGGAAGGGTCTTTCATTTCAAAGTGCTTTTTTAACCTTTCAGCTTGAGATTCATCTAAGGAAGCGAGGATCAACTCTTTGTCACTTTCAGCAAAAGGTTCTAAAAAAGTGATCAACCAAGAATAGTGAATTCCCTGAAGTCTTTCTTCTATCGAATAGGGGTGGTCGAAAGGGTCTCTTTTTGATGAGGGAACCGTTTGAAGTTTTTCTTGTTCAGAAGGAGAAAGGTAGCGGAGAAAAGTTGATTTACTTCTTCTCTCGAGCAAATTTTTAAAAACTATATAGGACGTTGTATTCATTCTTCTCCCGGCGGGGTAGAAGGGGGTTTGTTCCTGATGCTATTGATTAAGGGGATGGGATTGAAAAGTTCTTTAAGCCCTCCTTTCTTTTTAAGTTGGGGGTAAAACTTCCAGCTAATCCATCCTAGGATAATGGCTAGTATGACAGCAATGGCTGTGATGATAAAGAAGAGAACACGGAAGCGGGCAACAGAGTTTTTGCTCATCACAATGTTCCAAATGCTCACATATTCTCCAGGCTTTCCACCGAGTGCTTCAGGCATTTGCTCGAGGGTAATATCGGTAAATCGGGAACGGTCAGAGACGACAGTCACATCATTGATGTCGAGCCCCGAGACACTTCCCGAGATGAGGCGTTTAATTTTATTTTCGAGATGGATATTGGGGTCATCAATCACCCCTTGATGCTTTACATAAACCGCAGCGGTAATCTTTTTTTGCTCCGTCTCTAGGCCGAGCCCTGTCTCTTCGGGGGGAAAAGAGATTTGTACATTGGCGTCGATCACTCCATCGATCATCATAATGGTGTTTGTCAACTGTTGAGCAAGACCTGCTTGATACCGGATGGTTTCTTCCTTATCGGAGGTCATGAGCCCTTGCTTTGCAAAAAGATCAAGTAGAGTCGTCCCTTTTGTTCGAGGAAATCCATTTTGGTTGAGGTAAGCAATGGCTTCGATCGAATATTTTTCGGGGACCATGATTGAATATTTTGTTCCCGTATCTGTGCCACCAATGACAGTTGCTGTAGCTGCAGCTTTTGAGGCAGGAACGCCTCGACTTTCTAATAAAACGAGGATCACATTTGCTTCCTTTTCATCGATATTACTAACAATTTCCCGATTTGAATCACATCCGGTAAAAAGGAATAAGAAACTCCCCATTAGCCCAAGTAGAATTAACGTTTTTATTATTCTAGTCATATTGCAGTTCTCAATAAGGTGGTTTTTTTATGCCCTTATAGCATGAGTCGCGCTTTATACCCAAACAAATTCAAATGTTGGTTTTCTTAAACTACCGGAGTGCTATTCTGCTTGGATGGCAGTGATGGCGATGGTGTAGACAATGTCGTCGACAAGAGCGCCGCGGGAAAGATCATTGACTGGTTTTTTGAGTCCTTGAAGCATCGGTCCAATCGATAAGACATCGGCGCTCCGTTGCACTGCTTTATAGGTGGTATTTGCGGTATTAAGATCGGGGAATACATAAACCGTTGCTTTTCCTGCAATGGGGCTATCGGGTGCTTTTTTACTCGCGACATCGGGGCTGAAGGCGGCATCATATTGCAGAGGACCATCGATCGGAAGGTCTGGACGGAGCTTTTTCACAAGTTCTGTCGCTTTTTGCACTTTAGCGACGTCTTCTCCCGCTCCAGAAGCTCCTGTGCTATAGCTAATCATGGCAACTTTTGGAGCAATACCAAACAGTTTTGCTGAATCAGCACATTGAATAGCAATATCAGCAAGCTCTTCCGCAGTGGGGTTTTGATTGACAGCACAATCTCCGTAAACCAAAACTTGGCTGGGAAGACACATAAAGAAGATCGAAGAAACTTTTTTGACGTCGGGTTTTGCTTTAATCAGCATGAGGGCAGGGCGGACGGTGCGAGCGGTTGTATGGACGGTTCCTGCAACGAGACCATCGACTTCTCCAGATGCAAGCATCATTGTTCCCACAACAATGGGTTCTTGGAGTGCTTCTTTTGCATTTTGCTCTGTAAGTCCTTTATGTTTTCTTAGCTCGAGAAGGGAATTCAAGTACTTCTTTCTAAGAGGCTTTGGATCGATGATTTCCACATCATCTCCAAGTTCTATGCCGTGATTTTTTGCAATGTCATGCACTTTTTCAGGATTTCCTAAAAGGACGGGGCGAGCGATTTTTCGCTCTAGACAAATTGCTGCGGCTTGAATAATTCGTGGTTCATCGCCTTCAGGGAGGACAATGCGTTTATTTGCTTTTCGAGCCTTATCCATCAGTTGGTATTTAAATGCTGGTGGAGAAAGTTTTCGTTCAGCTTGCGTAGAGATTAACGCTTTAATCCATTCGGTGTTGATATGACTGGCAACATACTCTTTTAACGCGTCCCGTCTTTCTAGATCGTCTTCTGGGATTTTTACATTGAGATTTTGTAAGGAGATAGCTGTCCGCAAGCTGTCGGTTTTCACTTTCAAGATGGGAAGCCCTTCTCGGACTGCTTTTTCGCAAAGTCTCATGGTATTTTTAGAGATAAGATAATCACCTGTCAGGAGGAGCCCTGCAATTCTAGTCCCACTAATATAGGCCATGCTGGTAGCTAATATCGTATCAGAACGATCAGAAGGGGTGATAACCATTACATCGGGGAGGAGGATTTTTGACATGTTCTCAATGGTGGCTCCGGCCATTGCAAAAAAATTGACACGATGTTTGTCCATTTGCCCTGCAGAGATCACTTCTGCATTTAAATATTGGACCACATCTTTAACGCGGGGAGCCATCAGTTGCCTCTTCCAAGGGAAACATCCTAAAACCTTAAAGGTGGGCTCATCAAAAATTTGACAGAGAGCAGACTTTTCTTCAAGGCTTTCAGGAAGATCAAAAAGATCGATACGGGCATTCCCATATTTATCAATGGGAGCTCCTACTTTATTGATCATACATCCCAGAACAGAAGGACTTGAAGTCCCTCCATATGGTTGGGCTGCAATGGTTATCTGTTCTTTAAGTTCATTGGGAGTTTTTCCACAGGGAGTCGCAACAAAAATCACCTTAGCGTCGATAGCTTTTGCAATCGCGTTATTTAATCCTGGAGCATAGGGACTAAGTTGGGTAGAAATGATTCCTTGTACAACGAGAATTCCATCTTTTACGCTTATTTTTTCTACCTTTTTGATCATCGATTCTAGAATGACATCTTCCTGCCCAGTACTTAAAAGGTGTTCGATTTCATTGAGATCTGGGCCAAAAGAATTAAGGTATTTGACATCGAGTCCTTGACTTTCTAGTACATGAACCATTCCGAGAGTTACAGTGGTGAGACCAACGCCGAGGCCGATAGGAACCATAAGAAGTGTATGTTTCATCCCTTCCCCCTAACAATTTCTGCAGCATCTTGAGCAATCATCAATTCTTCATTGGTTGGGATGACGAAATATTCTAATTTAAAAGGTTTTAAAAGAGCCATTACGTTGGATTGAATGGCTTTGGAATTTTCTCCGATTCCCCCAGTAAAAATCACTCCATCAATCTTTCCTAAAGGGACAAGATAAGAAGCAATATATTTAGCAAGTCGATAGCAAAAAATCTCAATAGCAAGGGTAGCTCTTTTATCTTTGCTCTCCAAGAGAAGGCGCATATCGGCGCTCCGTCCCGAGAGTCCTAAAAGGCCACTCTTTTTATTTAAGATTTCGATCACGCTGTCAGCGCTGATCTTCAAGTGGTCAGCAAGAAATCCCACAACGCTTGGATCAAGATCTCCTGACCGCTGTCCCATCACAAGTCCTTCGAGAGGAGTAAGTCCCATACTTGTATCAATACTTTTCCCACCGAGAACTGCCGCTACGCTGCACCCATTTCCCAAATGGCAGCTGATAAAAGAGGTCTCTTTCAGTGGTTTTCCCACTTTTTTTGCCCCTTCGGCAGTGACATAGCGATGACTTGTTCCATGAAACCCATAACGACGGACCTGATATTTTTCATAGTACTCATAAGGAATGGCATAAAGGTAAGCCCTTTCAGGGATCGATTGATGAAAGGCTGTATCAAAAACAGCAATTTGAGGAAGGTCGGGAAATTTTGCTTCCATGATTTCAATACCAAGGGCATTCATGGGGTTGTGAAGAGGAGCTAAATGGTTGCACTCTTTGATCTTGTCTAGAACTTTCGTATCCACTCTTACTGAAGCAGTAAAGGACTCTCCACCATGGACCACACGGTGGCCAATGGCGATAATCTTTTCATTTCCAAGGAGTTTTACGATTTCATCGAGGGCGTAGCGGTAGTCAGACTCCTTTAAACCTTTTTCCCCTTCCGGCCATTTTAAGCATGCGCGATCTGTATTCAGGTTTTCAGCAAGGCCCTTAAGAAGAACTTTACCTGATTCAGGCTCAATGAGTTGAAACTTTATTGACGAGCTCCCGCAGTTGAGAACAAACACCGTATTCATGGAAGTGCCCCCTTACTCCTATATAAAGAGGGAGCTATTTTTCGAAAAGCCAAGAGGGGCCATTCCCGAAGTGGCGGAAGAAGTAATCTTTTATGCCGATAAGCTTTGCTCGATAGGTGCGGAGGCGGAGACACCGCTCTTCTGTTTTCTTTGAGAAAGCAAGTTGCAGAGATTTAAGGAGGTAAAGTTTTAAGGTATGGAAAAAATCTCTCCAGACTGTTTTCATCAGAGTTTTTCTTTCCTCAGATGTGCAATTCCTCTCAATCCATAAAAGGCGATTGCGCCACCAAAAATAGGTGGTGTGGGGTTTTCCCCCTGTAAATGAGGCAGATACCTTATGGTAGAGAATTGCTTCCGGACAAACAGTTGAAAGATACCCTTTACGTTTGGCACGCAAACACCAATCACTTTCTTCCCAAAAGAGGAAAAAGCGAGGATCAAAAAGGCCGACTTTTTTAAAAACTTCAGCTTTAACAAAAAGGGCTGCACCACATACATAATCTAAAGTAATTGGGTTTTTCCATTCACTGGCGAGGGCCTGTGCTCCAACAAGTTTAAACGCACCTTTTTCAATATTCCAGTTTCCTCCCAAATGGTCGAGAATTTTGGGGTTGTTCATTAAGTGGGTTTTTCCTCCTTGAATAGGGGCGTCCCTTTTTAAAAAAGCCTCAAGAATATTAGGCTCCACTGTGGTGTCGTTGTTAAGGATGAAAAGGAAGTCAGCGTTTTTTTCTAAGGCATACTGGATTCCTACGTTATTCCCTCCAGCATAACCTAGATTTTCTCCTGTTTCGATCAGGTGAATAGAGGGAAAGCAACTGCGGATCCTTTCAGCAGAATCATCGGTAGATCCATTATCGACAACAACAACCTCATGAGGAGTCGTGACTTTTTTTAAACTTGTTAGGGAGGAAAGGGTATCTTGCTTCCCGTTCCAGTTAAGGATGATAATATAAATTTTCATTTCTCTATTTTAACGTGAAGGGGGTTTTAAAAGCCATGAAGGGCCATCCCCGAATTTTCGAAGTAGATAGTCACGTGTCCCATAGAGGATCGATTTCCAATAGAGAAGGTTTTCTTTTTCTATAGAACTTTTCCTGAAAGGAGATTGGAAAAGGTGGTGCAAATATTTTTTCAAGACTTGGAAGGAATTTTTTAGATATTTTTTTATAAATCTTTTTCGTTCATCTGGGGGAAAGTTTTTTTCTATCCATAGAAGGCGGTTGCGATACACGAAATATTGATTGTGAGGTTTTCCTCCAGTAAAAGAAGCTGATTTTTTATGAAAATAGACAGCTTCAGGACAATAGGCTGTTGGAATGCCAACATTTTTTGCGCGATAGCAAAAATCTACCTCTTCATAATTTAGAAAAAAGCGGGGATCAAAAAGTCCTATTTTTTCAAAGACCTCTCTTTTAATAAACATCGCAGCTCCCGATACATAATCAATAAGGAAAGGGGTTGCCCATTTATCAGGAGTGTCTCTTTTACCGATATGCCCCATTGCCCCTTTTTCCTTGCACCAATAAGCGCCAATCACATCCAAGAGAAAGGGTTCGTCCATAAGGTGGGCCTTTCCTCCTTGAATGGGGAGATCTCTTTTCAAAAAGCCTTCCAGGAAATTTTTGGTGACAATCGTGTCATTATTGAGGATTAAAAGGTAATCAGCCCCTTTTGCAAGAGCAAATCGGATACCGATGTTATTTCCTTCTGCATAACCTAGATTTTCTCCGGTTTCAATGAGATGATACTCTGGGAAGGCTTTAGATATGACACCAACAGAATCATCTGTCGATCCATTATCAACAACAATAACATGGTGCGGGGTTGTCATACCTTTAAGACTCTCAAGGCATGGAACGGTATCTTTTTTTCCGTTCCAATTGAGAACAACAACATAAATATTCATTCTTTTTTATTTACAAGGAATGAATTTAAAACCCAAGTGACGACCTATAGCTGAAGTAGTTTAAAATAGTGAAAATTCATCCAGATCTTTTCACCGACAATTTTGCGCTCGATCTCCCTGGCTTGCACGAAGCCAGCTTCGTTCTCCGCGCTTCATTT
>JANQJL010000001.1 GCA_028281675.1 Simkaniaceae bacterium | reverse complement strand
ACCTGGCCCTTTAGGGCCGGGTAGTTTAACGCCATTTTGGGAGGGGTACGAAGCCCCTCCCCAAAACGATTCCCCGTCCTTTAGGGCGGGGTTCACCATCTACATAAATGGAAAATAGGTGACATTTTGGAGTTATAATGGTATGATCTAAAAAATAGCAATCTAACGAGGTCAACTATGAAAAGGTTTTCTCCTCTACTCGTCGCACTTTCTGGCCTATTTATTTTTGGCTGTCAGAATTCAAGCAAAGATCAAAATGAAAATGTCGTTTCAAAACGTTATATCCATAAGTATGGGTATGATGTGTCGAAAGAAGAATGGGATGCGACAGGTTACCCCGGTCAGGTTATCACCACTCTCCGTAACGGAGTGACGGTTACAGCTTCCTACGAAGATGGCATCCTTCATGGCCCAACGACATACACGTTTCCCCACTCACATACAACTGAATCATTAAATATTTTTGAGCGGGGCAATCTCGTTAAGAAAATCTCTTATGATATCCGTGGAATCCCCCAGAAGGAACAAATATTCCTTTCCCCTTCCCACGTAAAGACAACAAAATGGTTCCAAACTGGAACCCCTCTAAGTGTTGAAGAGTATCATAATAACGAACTCCTTGAAGGTGAGTATTATAATGAAAAGAACGAAACGGAGCACCGAGTCATAAAAGGAAATGGAACCCGCGTTACAAGGGACCAGCATGAAAATATTGTCGCAAAAGAGACAATTGCAAATGGATTTCCAGTCCTAAGAGAAACCTTTCACCCTCATGGAATCCCTCACACGATCATCCCTCTATCAGGTGGTAAAATCCACGGCGAGAAAAAGGTTTTCGCCCCAACGGGTGAGCCCATTTCTTTAGAAAGCTATCATCTCGATACCCTCCACGGCCCTGCAGTCTACTATCAAAATGGTTGCCGCTATTTGGAGATCAACTATCGAGATGGCTACAAAGATGGAAAAGAGCGTCACTTCGTTGATGGTGAAACCGTTGTGGAAGAGACAGAATGGATGGAAGGACAAAAACATGGTCCCTCTATTGTCTTCTTCGATGGAATGTCTCGCACCCAGTATTATCATAACAACCAAGCGGTTAGCAAAGAAAAATATCGTGAGCTTTGCGAAATCGAAGAAAATATCGCGATTATGAATGACCGTGCTCTGCGCAGAGATTAATCTTCAAAGGCCTGAGGTTCAAGAAACTTGGACCTCGGGGCCTCCTATCCTAGCGACTTTCTATACAGAAGCTAACGCTATTGTCCGAATTACCCTAGCTGAAGCTAGGAGATTTAGCTGTGCCGTCGTTGGCACCGGTCTAGCAAGCGAAATTTTAGGATGGATAGACCTCTATTCCAAAAGAGAACAAGGGAAACCTTTGCCTCTCAATTTTTCCTCCTTTACCCCCTTTATGAAAAAGGGGCTCCTAGCGATTGCAAAAATCCCCTTTGGAGAGGTTGCAAGCTATGGAGAAGTTGCCTTTCTTGCGGGGCAAGAAAAAGGTGCCCGGGCAATCGGCAATGTTTGCAATAAAAATCCCTACCCATTGATCATCCCTTGCCACCGTGTGATTCAAGGAAATGGCTCGATCGGGGGATTTGCTTATCCCCTTCAGATGAAAAAAGCTATGTTGGATTTTGAGAATTAATCACTCACTTTACAGATGAAAAGTGAGTTAATCAAACTCTTCGAACGCTATGTGATCTAGCTCTTCAGTAGGATCCTTTTCCTTTTTTTCATATCCCGTGCTTCCAATCAATACCCAAGATACACTCATTAAGCGAAATAAAAGGGATAAGCCCCGATCCATAAAACTCCATATTTGTATCCCTTCTTAGTATCACAGTTAAAAAATTTCTGTAAATATGGTGTGTTCTTATTCTTGATTCTAAGCAAATTACAAAATCCAGAATTTGGGTTTAAAAAAAAGATCGGTGCCCCCCTTTTTTGGCACAGTTTTTGCAATAGATATTAATGAAAGGGGGTATGAAAGTGGACCAAGATAAACTACTCAAAAAAATAGCGAAGCTCGAATCGATGTGTGATCAGCTCCAGGCTGAAATGAAATACCTAGATCAACTCCTTGTTAAGGTGGGGTTTGAAGAAGGACTTAAGACTCTAAAGGCGGCAGCGATAGAGTTGATCGACAAAAAAAGACCTCCTGGCGAAGAACTCTAATGAGATAACTTCACTTTTTCTTCGTAAGGGAGCTTTCGGAATGGCTTAGGATTTTCCACTCCCTCAAAAGATCGAACACGGGGGGCCTTCATGCAAGACTTTGCGCAACACCCTTTCATTTTCTCCGCACACTCAAGACAACTAATGAAGAGCTTATTACAGTCCATATTGGCACAATTATAGTAGGTATCGATCTTTATATCGCAAAAAGAGCAGTGACTGATGACCTCTGACTTTTCATTATCGTTGATAGGAACGACTAAACGATCGTCAAATACAAAGAGATTTCCCTTCCAATATTTGTTACCCTTTTCCATCCCATATTTGATAATTCCCCCATCGAGTTGATAGACCTCATCAAACCCTTGATCTTTAAACAAACAGGAATAGAGTTCGCAGCGGATCCCCCCTGTACAGTACATCATCACTTTTGTCTTTTTTGGATCGCGGGTCTTTCCTAAATCTTCCGCATATTTTGGAAACTCCCGGAAGGTTTCAAATTGGGGTTTTTCTGTCCCCTCAAAATGGCCAACTTCCCACTCATAACCATTCCGAACGTCAAGGATTAGGGTGTTTTCATCCCGCTCTTCAATCATCTTCGCCCATTCATCACTTGAAACATGAACACCTCCATGGGAAAGGTCAAATTTTTTATCCATGGCAGCGAGCTGCTCGCGATATTTAATCGTTAGTTTAGCAAAGGCATGCTCAGGATAGGTATGGACCTTGATCTCGGTTTTTTCGTACCGAGCATCCCCTAAGAACCACTCATAAAAAAGGGGAGCATCTTCCTTAGAGATACTCATCTGGGCATTAATCCCATCCTCATTGATATAGATGCGCCCCATCGCATCTTTTTCTTTAAGAAACCTTTTCCAATGCTTCACCTCAAGGGAAGGATCATCAATTTTTGTAAAAACATAAAAGGCTAGAATAAGATAGTTTTTTTCCATAATAGTGACGAGATTAGCTCAAAAATGAGTTTTAAGCAAGGAAAGCCGGCGGATAGACTGAAGGGGGGACATGATTTAATAATTCAGTGTTTAGTGTTTATTTAAAAGAAAAAATTATTGGTTTTATTGTAAGCTTATGCGAAAATGCTGCCTAATCCAAGTCACCTAAGGAGTACCTAATGTCTACGTATGCTTTAGCTAAAGCAATGGGCCAAGCGATTGATTCACAATTTATACGCTCTGATCCCCCTACAAAAAAGAGGCCATCAGAAGACCCCAGAATAAACTTAGAGCAAATAATTCGATCATTTGCTTCCATGTACAAGCTGACAATTGCTCCAACTAGCAAATACCCAGAATATTTTTCTTTTTCAACAGGTAGTAAGGCAAACTGGCTAGTTATTCAAGGAGACCCAAGGACAATTCGACATAAAGGCTTTGGCGATCTTCCTTGGCATGTTGCCTTTGGCAAGAAGATCATACGTAGCAATAGTGGATGTCACACTTGGACAATTCAAACCAATGAAAGTCCTAATAACATAAAAGTTGGAGTATATTTTGGTACAAATATAAATAATATTAAGGCTGATTTCGGTCATGGAAGGATGCCTGGAGGCTCAGAAACCTATTTTACCAGTAAAGGTGCTCACATGGCAGGCATTCATTATGGTGATGGAAGTATATTTGGTGGAGAAGCTCATAAGTTAAAAAAAATAGCAAAAGGTAATTTAATAATGAAATTAAATACTAAAGCACCTTCATTGTCTTTTTTTAAAAAAAATAAAAGCTGCACTTTTATTATAAGAGAATTAGTAGATTTGACCAAAAAAAATAGGCCCTGGGAGTGCATTATGTTCGTTGCTATCGGATCTGGTGGTCTATACATGAGACACGAGGCAAAAATTGCAAACTACTCACATCAAGCCGATTCAAAGCTATAGTTTTCTCCCAAAGACCTTCAGATGCTTAGGGAATGTCGTCATAATATGTATCTAATTTATCTGGTCCTATAGGGCCGGGTAGCCTAAACCTACTTTGGGAAAGGCACGAAGCAGCAATTGCGAATGATTAAAATATTTTTTATATCTATCAACAGAAATAACAAATTTTGGGAGAGAACCTCAGCTGTCTCTCTAAAATTCTATTCGTTCATAACCCAAGTTCCAGACTATTCCCCACCCTGAAGGGCAGGGTTCACACATGAGGGAGCCTTACATACTAATTAAATATTTAACATGTTAGTTTTATTTTTATTCAATATTGTATTATTTTAGTTTGTTTTATTTATGATTTGAAATATAATTTCAATTACCCGAAACCAAGAGGAGTATAAATTTATGGAAGGCGTTCAAGGAACTACTTATGTTAGCGAAAGCGAAAACCTACAAGGTTTTATTTCTGATAAAATAAAGTCTGATTTTGATGAAATTAGCTCAGAAATAAAAGGAAGTTATTCCGAAAGTGTGACAACAGAAAACCTTAAGAGGTGGCAAGCTGTCTTGGGGAAAATTTTATCAAGTTTAGTGGGACAGCATGCATCCAAGGATTGGCATTCATTCCAAAACGAGGTTCAAAATATGGGTGACTACCTAAAAGCCAACCCCTCAGAGGAGGTCAAAGAAGCTTTTCACTTATTCCAAGATCATGTTGAAAATATAGGCAACCATCTAGATGCCATTACCTTACAAAAAGTTAGCCTACTTATGATCAGCTTACATTTGATATCAAATGGGGATACATTGAAAAACTATGCTTCTACACCAGAAGGGTCCTGGGTTAATTCCTAAGCTAACAGACTTCCAAGCTTCATGGGGTAGGTGTATATAATACACGCAAAAATTAGAGGTTTTATATAGCTTATTATAAGCATATTATGAAATTGATGGATTGTAGCGCTTGTACAAAATTTGTCGTTTGCAGTACGATGGATAGTCTTGATTACTAAGGAGTAACTAATGTCACGTTATACTGGTCCGAAAAACCGCATTGCTCGCCGTTTTGGAGTGAATATCTTTGGACGCTTGCGCAACCCCCTATTGCATAAACCCAATCCTCCTGGAATGCACGGTGCAAAAAGGAGAAAAAAATCAGATTTTGGAATTCAGCTTGATGAAAAACAAAAGCTCAAAGCCGTCTATGGAATGCTAAGTGATAAACAAATCCTTCGCTATTTTCATGAGTCGGTTAAAAAAGAAGGAAATGCTGCTCACCTCCTCCTTCAACGCCTTGAGTGTCGTTTAGATAATATCGTCTATAAGTTGAAATTTGGATCAACCATATTCCAAGCCCAACAACTTGTGGCTCATGGCCATATCCTTGTGGATGGAAAAAAAGTTGATATCCGCTCCTTTCAAGTAAAGGCGGGAATGACAATTTCTATGAGAGAAAAGTCTCAAAATATGAAAGGGCTTAAAGAGTCTATAGAAAACACTTCAAGAACAGTCCCTGAATACCTTTCTCTTGATGAGAAAAAGTTTTCTGGACAGCTCCTTTCCGTTCCTGAAGCAGATCAGATTGTCCTTCCCCTCCCGATTAATATCGCTCTTGTTTGCGAGTTCTTAGCACACACCCACTAATGGATGATGCGGAAGAGAAACTACTCATCGGTGCACACACCTCCACAGCAGGAGGTGTGCACAACGCTCTCATCCAAGGCCAGGCAATTGGTGCCACAACAATTCAAATCTTCACTAGCAATCAAAAACAGTGGAATGGGCGGATCTTCTCTGAAGATGACCTAGCAAAGTGGAGAGATCATTTAGCTGAGAGTGGAATCTCCGATGTCATGAGCCACGACAGTTATCTTATCAACCTGGGGTCAAATAAAAATGAACTCCTTGCTAAGAGTAGGAAAGCCTTTCGAGAAGAAATTGAGCGGTGTCTAGCCCTTGATTTAACCTACATGAATTTTCATCCAGGCGCTGCAACGGGCGCTTCAGAAGAAGAGTGTCTCGATCGGATCGTTGAAAGCCTCCTCATTCTCCAGCCTTTGCTCGAAAATAAAAACACACGTCTTTTGGTTGAAGCAACGGCAGGACAAGGGACAACAGTGGGACACAAGTTTGAACACCTTGGCTATATTATTGGAAGTATTAAAGGTAAGGTTCCGATCGGTGTTTGCATTGACACCTGCCATATTTTTGCTGCTGGGTATGATATCCGCGACGAAGGGGCTTGGGAAAAGACACTTGAGGCATTTGATGAGAATGTAGGCCTCGAGCATCTCTACGCTTTCCACGTCAATGATTCCCTCCATCCATTAGGCTCGCGAAAAGATCGCCATGCCAACCTTGGAAAAGGTGAGATTGGGATGAAATGTTTTGAAATAATGATGACCCATCCTAAACTACGTTTAATTCCTAAATATTTAGAAACTCCCAACGGCAAGGTAATGTGGGAACATGAAATCAGAATGCTTAGAGACTTCACTTGCATCACGTCAAAAAATTAAATCGATTCTAGCCGCTGACGAAGGGATCATTGGTCAAACAGTTGTTGTTTGCGGATGGATTCGGACGGTTCGAGATCAAAAAACCTTTGCCTTTATTGAGCTAACCGATGGCTCCTCTTTTTCAAATTTCCAAGTGATTGCTAAGCCTTCGATGATTGAAAACCTTTCGACAGGAGCTGCCATTGCAGTCTCTGGGGAAGTTGTAAAAAGCCCAGGGAATAAGCAGAAGTATGAAATGCAAGCAAAAGATCTTCGTTTACTAGGAGACTGCCCAAACGACTATCCTCTTCAAAAGAAACGGCACTCTTTTGATTTCTTGCGGACGATTGCACACCTCCGACCACGAACTAATACTCAAGGCGCGGTTGCCCGCGTCCGAAGTAGATTAGCCTACGCTACACACCGCTTTTTTCAAGAGCGGGGCTACCACTACCTCCAATCTCCAATCATCACAGGAAGTGACTGTGAAGGAGCTGGAGAGATGTTTCAAGTGACAACGCTAAACCTCGATAATCCCCCCAAAACAGAAGAGGGAAAGGTCAATTACGAAAAAGATTTTTTTGGACGCTCTGCATTCCTAACAGTCTCTGGGCAACTCAATGGCGAAGCCTACGCAAGCGCCCTATCTGATATCTATACCTTTGGGCCAACATTCCGCGCAGAAAACTCCCATACATCAAGACACCTTGCAGAGTTCTGGATGATTGAACCAGAACTTGCCTTTGCTGACCTTCCGATGATTGCAACTCTCGCAGAAGAATATTTAAAAGCGCTCATTACCGATGCCCTTGAAAACTGCATGGAAGATCTTCAGTTTTTTAATCAGTTCATTGAAAAGGGGCTCATCGACCGTCTCACTCATGTACAAGAGACTCCTTTTCTCCGCCTCACCTATACGGAAGCCATCGATATTCTTGAAAAATCAGGACGGAATTTTGAGTATCCCGTCAAGTGGGGATCAGATCTTCAGTCCGAACATGAAAGGTACTTAGCGGAAGAATACTGCAAAGCTCCCATTATCCTTACCGATTATCCTAAAGAGATCAAAGCATTCTACATGCGAGAAAATGAAGATGGCAAAACTGTTGCCGCCCTTGATGTCCTTGTTCCAAAAGTGGGTGAAATTATAGGTGGATCGCAGCGTGAAGAACGGTATGATTTTCTTAAAGCTAAGTTTGAAAAACACCAACTCGATCTAAAGGCCTACAAGTGGTATCTTGATCTACGGAGGTATGGTTCGGTTCCACATGGTGGGTTTGGCCTCGGCTTTGAACGCCTTGTTCAATTCACTACCGGTATCGATAACATCCGCGATGCGATTGCATTCCCCCGCGTCCCAGGCAACTGCGATTTTTAGGAGGTGAGCAAAAATAAATTGAGCTTTTCTGGTGTCATAGCGCTCTAGCTGCGCGGCGCAAATCTGCAGAAAACTTTTTAGTTTTCAAGGATTTGCAACAAAGCGAAATGTTTAATTTATTGTTGCCCACCTCCTTAAGGGTGTTGAACTGGCTTTTTGGTCTCTTTCTCGATTTTGCCTAAAACTGCTCCTCCAATCCCCAAGAAAAGGGCTGCAATAGTAACAACTGTCCCCAAATAAGGGATGACCGAAAGGATAAAGTAAACAATGAGTCCAAATGCAAAGTAGAGCTTCTTGTGCTTTTTAAACTCGAATTTCCTAAAAATATGTGTCGAAAGCCAAAGAATGGCCAAAATTTTTGCGGTATAAAAACCGACAACGGTCAAGGAGAGGAGTGTCAAGGCAAAGGGAACTCCAAGGATGGTAATGATGAGGGCAAGCATGGTGATTGGGAGGAGGAAAACCAAAACAATTCCTGCGACTAAAGATTGAGCTGGCTTTTCATTGAGGGTCTCAATGGTTCGGTCAACCCGACGAGGGAAATAGCGGAGCATAATCAGGCCAATCACAAAACTATAGAAAAAGTTCATCAGAAGGGCAGCGAGCTTAGAGCCGATTTTTAACCCTTGCAAGATCTTGCTATGAAAAACATCATAAAAAAATGAGGGGTGGTGGGTGACCCCTCCTTGTATCACAGCATTCGGATCAATAAGAGCATTGTTATTACTCCAATACTCTAATGTCTCCCCTATCTTAACTTTTGAGGTGAGACGAAGACGCCCCACATAAGCAACGACCTTTCCCCGGATTCCGTCTGAAATCCGAACACTAGAGGAATAGAGGCGGACATTATTCCCTACTGTCGATTCTAAATCGGTATTTCCTGAAACAATGGTAACATTGCGTCCAACAGATGAGGAAGGGCTGAGCTCAATTGTTGCTGTCACTCCAGTAAGATTTTGCCCAATGTGCCCTGTAATTGAGGCTTGCCCTGCCATAAGTCTAACATTTTTGGAAACTCTTCCCGAGATTTCAACACTCCCACCAGCAACTAGAACGTCCCCGTTGACAATTCCATCAATAAAGACCTGTCCTCCGAAAATATAAACATCTCCATTGACCGTTCCTGAGATCTCGACAGTCCGTCCATTGGCAAAATAGTCACCGTTTACAATCGCTGTACTCGGCAAGACAACGATTTCCTCTTCATTATTTCCCTGTTCTTCGCAAAAAAGGGAAGAGAAGAGAAAAAGAAAAATTAGAGTGAGACTGCGTAGCGCCATTTTGCTTGCTTTCGCTCCTTAAATAGCTGCATCTGTCTTTGAACAGCTTTTTCGATGACATTTTCACATAGAGCGATTTCTTTTTCACCCCTCTTTTTTTGTGCAAGCATGGTAATCTGATCAATATTATAGAGCTTAAGCTTAGGATAAGCTCCCAGTACGGGATCGATATTTCTAGGAACGCTTAAGTCAAAAAGGAGGGTCTCTTGAAAAGAGCGGTGAGACCACTGAAGAATATGTTTCTTATGATAGGTCCCACAAATCACCACATCAAAATTGTCCCATCTTTTCAATACTCCCCAATCTTCAAGAGAAACTTTAGGAAACTCCCCTTCTTTCATTCGGGTGCATAGGGTGAGCTTTTTTGCTCCCTTGAATTGAAAATAGGAGATGAGCTTCCGGTTGATTGCTGAATTCCCCACAAATAACATTTGGCACTCTTCTATCGGACGCTGGTTCTTTTCAAGGATTGATTGTATGGCAAAGGGAAGGGGAGCTTCTTTATTTGCCATTAGAAAAGAGGACCGCATCTCTTTCCCAATTTTTAGTCCCTTTTGAAAAAGATAGTGAAGCTCGTGGCAAAGTACCTTCTTTTTTCTCACGTTTTCATAAGATAGCTTTACTTGCCTCTGGATGTCACTTTCCCCAAAAATCGCACTGTCAACGCCCGATACAACTCTTCCGAGATGGTTAAAGCAATCACAACCAAAGTAGAAATAAAGGGCATGTTCAAAACTCCCTTCTATCTCTTCTCTTAAAAGAGATAGAATTTCCATTTGGGTATCCGCTAAACTTTTTGCGCAAAAATAAAATTCTGTTCGATTACAGGTCGATAAAAGGACTCCATTTCTTAACCCAAAAACCTTTTGAAAAGCTTTAGCAAGTTTCTCCCTTAAAGGAAGAGATGATGACTTGTGATTGATGCCTACGATTCCAACTTGCATATTAAATCGTATATAGAGAATTTTGATTAAGTAGTAAATAATTCTTGTCGAATTAGGTGATCATCAAACCCCTTTCCAATAAGGAATCGATAGAGACGTTGCTTGACTTTGATATCATTAAAATCCCCATGCTCCGTTTTTTTCTCAATCCATTGTTTGATCATTTCCGTTTGTTCTGCATCGGATATCCCTTCTCGAACCATTGCTTTAAGTTCGGGGGCTTTTTGCTGGAGCTTGTAGGCAATCATTTGGGGCCCCATTCCCCTCCTTTTTTCCCGGGCAATAAAGAGCTTCCCCTCTCGCTTATCGTCAACATAGCCTAGCTTTTCGCATTCAGAAAGGATTGCATCGATCGCTGCAGGAGCGATTCTATACCTTGTGAGCTTGCCTTTAAGCTCAGATTTCATATACCCTCTAAGGGAGAGTAACTTATAAACAATTCCCTGCCCGATTTTTACATCAATCCTTAAGAATAAGTCACTTAACTCTTTTTTTGAGGAGGTGCGTAGTATTTCCCGTAAGTGGTTCTTATAGAGTCGCCTATGGATTTCTCTATAGAGCTCTCCATCAACCCATACTTCACTAAACATCTTATTATCAATGATTTCTATATTCATCAAATTTTAACAAAAGTTGAATAATTAATTAATAATAGGTATAATTGAACTAAGGATAAATATAAACCCATCCGGGAAAGGGCTAAAATCATGGTAGATAAAGTTGAAGGGGTGTCAAGCGTTGATAGTTCTAGCGCTATGGACCAATGGCTTGCATATCAAGCAGCACAGCAAGAAGAGGAAGGTCAAACCGTCAATTCTACAAGCTCACTTGATGAGCAGTTAGAAATGACTGCTGCAGAGCAAGAAGTTACAAGTGGTAGCTCTTCTGAGCAAAATCAAGCTAATCAAAATGCCCAAGACGAAGGTTTTCAAGCGCCTCCGGTTCCTAAGTGGTAAAAGGGAATCATTCAAGATCAAGCCCTCAATTTTTTGAGGGCTTTTTTTTTGACTTTTGAATCTCCTAGGAATAGAGTAAAGATAAGAAAGGGACTCCTTAAGAAGAGGGGGAGATCATGAATGGCAGCATATCAGGCATTGGGCAATCGGGAAGCATTCCCCTAGAGTCCGCAAAACCAATAGAAGCAGATGAAGGTCAGCAAGATGCTGCTATCAATCTGTTTGAGAATCTTACTCAGGAGCTTACCTCTCTTGCAAGCGAAACCAGATTAGGGGGGGAGAAAGAATGACTAGTGGTGTTTCGGGACCAGATGGAAGTGATCCAAATCAAACGCCTAAGATCCCGGAAACCGGGATGGGCAAGATGTATACCGCTAAAAAAGCACCTGGCTTTGCCCAGATGCTCAACCATTGGTTTCCCGGGCAGGTCACTCCGAAAATGATCACTGCCTTTGAGCAAGGAGTCATGCAAATGATCTCTAATAGTATCAATGAGTCAAAAACTCAGCATCAAAAAGTTCAAGACGAGATCGAGCAGCGGATTGAAGAAGGCTGATTTTTATCCCTTAACGTGCTATTCTTATTCCCATGATGAAAAATTTAATTGTCGAAGAGCCTCAAAGGGTCGATAAGCTTCTTGCTAAGCACTTTCCCGATCAATCACGGAGCTATTTTCAGTTTTTAATTGAGGCTGGATCGGTCACTTGCAATGGGAAAAAGATGAAAAAGCGAGAAATTCCTCAAATAGGTGATGAGATTCAAATATTTTTTCTTGACTTTCCAGAAATCGAGCTCACCCCAGAAAACATTCCACTTGATATTCTCTATGAGGATGATGCGATCATTTGTGTAAATAAACCTGCAGGGATGGTTGTTCACCCCGCTCCTGGTCACCCGAATGGAACCTTCGTTAATGCCCTCCTTCACCATTGCCGCTCCCTTCCGCCTCAAGATCTCCGCCCCGGCATTGTCCATCGCCTCGATCGAGAAACCTCAGGTGTTCTCATTGCAGCAAAAACGGTCGAAGCTCACCAAAAACTTGTTGAAGCTTTTAGCAAACGAGAGATTGAAAAAGAGTATCTCGCTATTGTTGTTGGAAATCCTGGAAATGTTACCGTTGATCTAGCTATTGGACGCCATCCAACTGAACGAAAGGAGATGACCATTCTTGAAACCGGGCGCCATGCTACGACTCATTTCGAAACCCTAAAATCCTCTGAAGGATTTTCTCTTATTAAAGCAAAACCTATCACAGGGCGAACCCATCAAATAAGAGTTCATCTTAAACATCTCAATGCTCCTGTTCTTGGTGATACTGTATATGGACCGGAAAAACTGAGCCGGAAACTTGGAATTGAAAGGCAACTTCTCCATGCACATCGCCTAAACTTCCCCCATCCTATTTCAGGGAAGAGAGTCGAAATAGAGGCTCCGCTCCCTAAAGACTTTGAAAAACATTTCTTAAATTTCTAGATTAATATCTTACCGATTGATTAATATAAGTCTGTGAATGATAGCTGCGTTTGCAGATAGCGACAACCAAGGATCGAACTATGAAAGAATTTGTTGAGTATATCGTTAAAAATCTCGTAGACAACCCCGACAAAGTAAAGATTAATGAAATTGGGGGGGCTCATACCCTTATTATCGAACTCAGTGTTGAGAAGGCCGATATCGGAAAAATCATTGGAAAGAAAGGGAAGACGATCAATGCAATCCGGACCCTTTTAATGTCAGTTGCATCTCGCAATGGAATCCGTGTCAATCTTGAGATTCTTGAAGAAGATGGAGGGAAAGTCGCAGAAGAAGGTCAATAGATCAGTTCAAGATTAAAGGAATGGTCTTGAAACCCAAGGCCATATTTTCCTAAGTAGTTAAAACTTGCTTTGAGAGCATTTTTTAGAGGCCACTTCACGTCAAATCCTCCGCCAGCACCTACTAAGCCCCGCGAAGGATAGTATCCGTTTACATCAATCGAGCACCCGCCAAAGCAACTCTCCTCCCGATTTCCATGAAATCTGCTCTCCCAGATTCCACTGGCTTGAATATAAGGGGTAATTGTTTTTCGTGGGAGATTCAAACAGTGAGAGATGTGGATACCTAATTCACTTTGGAGAAAATTGGCATGCTTGCTGGAAACTTTTAGATTAAGACTATTAGCTCCACGTTCGTTAAAACTCCCCTCATAAAGGTAGAGAAAATCAAAACTCATAAAAGGATTGAGATGGGTTTGATCAACAGGAATTTTGAGTCCCCCCTTTAGGTGCGCTGAAGCCTCAAACCCATTATGTTGAGCTTTTGCGTGACGATGAAAAGGGAGAAGCCCTCCGAACCTAATCTCTCTTTGTGTTGAATAGTGATCATATCCCCCCATGACGGCACTTTCCAAGAAGCTAATTTGAAAATCATACCGCCCATAAACAGCGCCATAGACTCCCTGAACTCTTCCTGTTCCTCTTTTGCTCTTCCACGTCACATTTGAGTTCGTATAACCAAGACTTCCTCCAAGTTGAAGCTCAGAAGTAAGAAATCCATCCATTCCAATCGCCACTCCAGGAGTTAAGACATTGTAGCCCGGTTCAGCCCCATGATTGTTCTCCTTTCCAACACCGATGAGTGGTGCTACCCAATAATGGTATCCACTCTCTTTTTTTCCGCAGATCCGGGTCTGATATTCTATCCGACTATAAATGGCATTGCGAAAATAAAGGGTGCTCGATTCTTTGATCACAGCAAGGGATGTAAAAAGAGAGGGTTGCATCTGAAGGAGTGCCTTGTTAATCGCTTCGACCGTTGAAACAAAGCGGAGCGCATTAATGACACCATAAAGATCACTTCCAGGTGGAGGATTCCTTGCGTCTAGGCACTGAGCAACTTTTGCTGCATTGGTATCTAACTGACTTGCAAGAGAGCTAACAGGGAGGAGGGAAACCTGAAGGAGGACTAAATTAGGGAGATAAGAAAGCGTTCCAAAAAAGAGGGGGAAAGGATCAATTACGTTGCTGAAGGTTCCAGTCACTCCTCCTGATGCTGAAACCACAGTATAATTTAAAGGGACAACATATAGATCAGGCTGTGGGATAAAATTAAAGGTCGAGCCTGAGGCAATGGTTACGGGGCCTGTAATGGAGACGAGATCGCTGGTTGTAGCATTTATCTTACTCTCTAGTGTCGATCCTGCAGCAAGTGTTAGCGATCCAACGATATTGATGGTGCCAATTCCATTATCACCAGGAGCAAGAGTTCCACTTACTGTCACATCTTTGGAGATTGTTCCGACCCCTCCTAAAGTTCCTCCAGAATTAATAAGAAGAGGACCAGCACCTCCAAAGGTACTGTTTACGATCAGAGAGCCATCTGTAACCGTTGTTGTCCCTCCAGCAACCTGAGGAGAGGGAAAGGTTAGCGCCCCACCTCTTTGCTTAATCATATCGCCTGTCCCTGCTAAAGTTCCCAAAAAGGTCCCATCAAAAGTCTGGTCAAAGACAAGCACTCCAGGGGCCGTGATCGTTGTAAGAGTAGGGGCAGGAGTAGAAAAACTTAACGTATTCCCTTGCAATACTCCAGCACTTACAGTTGTGGTGCCAGTAAAGCTATTCACTCCATTTAAGATGAGGGTTCCAGTCCCTATTTTGTTAATACCACCACTGGTGATAGTGCTATTAATGATCATCCCATTAGGAGCCGACCCTCCGATATCAAAAGTTGTCACGGCCGACAAAGCAAGAGACCCATTCATCACTGCCGATCCACCACTTGCCGGATCAAAAACAATTGTTCCTCCAGCTGTTGTCGTAACAAAGCCATCAATCACTGTGTTACGCATGGTTAATGCGTTGCTAGCACTTGTTAAATTTAATCGCCCCCCCGACTGGGCCACAGAACCTCCATTATAAATCAAGGTGGCAATACTCTCGGTATTCCCATTCATTGCAAATGTTCCATTATTAATAGTCATGGTGAGAGTATCAGCGATTTGCTCTGATCCTAAAAGCTCAAGAGCACCAGCATTGACCGTGATAGCGCCAGGACCAACGATTGCTTCAGCACCTCCCGTTTTATTTAAACGAAGGGTTCCCCCATTTACAATCGTCGTCCCTGTATAGGAGTTGCTAGTCCCTCCGGCAAAGTCTACCGTCCCTCCTCCAGTTTTTGTTACTCCTCCTGCCCCTGAAATAACTCCTGTAATTTGCATATCAGGGGTCGCTCCCCCTTCTCCAATACTAAAAGGATGGGTCCCTGCTACCAAACTAAGACCTGATTGAATCGTTGCTGTTCCGTTAATAGAGGGGTCAAAAGTCACTCCTCCCGTCCCACTTGAAAGTGCGACAGTTCCCCCAGACAGTGTGGTTCCTCCGCTCATCTGAAGAGCTGTAGATGGAGAAGCTAGTGTCAATGTCCCTGTTAAACCTGTTACTAACCCTCCAATAAAATCCAACCGATCAATCGTCTCATCAAAGCCCCCCATAGCAAACGTCCCTGATTGAAGGATCATAGTTGCGCTATCATTAATCTGATTCCCATTTCCCACATATTGCAGAGTCCCCCCATTAATGAAGAGGTCCCCTGGAACCGTATTCCCTCCTGCGCGCTCCAACGAAAGGGTTCCTCCAGCAACATTTGTAACGCCCAAATAGGTATTATCGCTACCTGTTGTAAACTGAAGGAGACCACCCCCTGTCTTTCGAATTCCTCCAGGTCCTGAAACAACACTTTGGATATCTATCCCAACAGTTGCGGGGACATTCACATTGTAAAGAAAGTTTCCTAAAGTCATCGTCCCTGCAATCGTTGCTGTTCCCCCAAGCGTTGGATCCATGACGATATCCCCAGAACCAGTAAATATAAGATCAGGATTAATCGTTACATCCCGGACAGTCAATGTTGTTGTGTTACTTGTTAGAGTTAAGGCTCCTGCTGCTGCTGTGAAACCTCCAGCTTGATAATTTAAAGAGCCAATCGTTTGGCTAAAGGCTCCAAGAGCAAATGTTGCACTCGCCCCTCCAATAGTAACAGTAGAACTATTCCCAATTTGGTTAGCAGCACCCATGGTTAGAGTCCCAAATGAAATCAAAGCATTCCCAGGAAGTGCAGGCACTCCCCCACTTAGAAGGGTTATTCCAGCTCCAGCGAGTGTAGTATTTATCGTTGTAAGACCTGTATAGGTATTTGGTGTAGCGCTAGCAAGGATAAGCTGGCCATTATTTCCTGTCTTTGTAATCCCCCCAGCACCTGATATAGCACCAGACATTGTCACACTGCTTGCGACATTATGATCGACAGTTAAATTGCTACTCAAAGTGACAGCACTTGAGATAACATGTGCTCCAGCAAGGGATGGGATATTCAACGCAGCATTTCCAACACTGGTTTGAAAATTAAGGGTATTAGACATAATTGTGTATGCATTGGCATTACTAAGCTCGATTGTACCAACAGTCGTAGGCTGTGAAAGAGAGACTGCCCGAGCCGCTGTAATTGCTCCTAAAAATTGAGCCACATCATCAACAGCATTAGGGACTCCTGCCGACCAATTTGCCGGGGTAGCTGTAGCCCAATTTCCATCGGCGTCAAGGGTCCAAGTTGATGTGATTGCAGATAGAGAAGAATAGTAAATAAGAAAGGGTATCACATATTTTAGATAGGTCATACCCTTTTATTAAAGGAAAAATTCTTTTATTTCATCTAAGAATTGATTGTTGGTTTGTGGAATATAGGTTGTACATTCCATCCCCGTGCCAAAGCGATGCAGTTGCCACACCTGCAACAAGAGCATATAGAGCTGCAAATCCTGAAAGTCTACCCATCTCTACAGCGGCTCCTATTCCTCCGATGACAGCAATGCCTAGAAGAAAATGTTGCATCATTTTTATATGATCCTTGGACAATATATCATCAATTTCAGTTGTAGATTCCCGATTGAGGCTATGGATTAAGACCATCGGAATAAATGAATAAGAAGTGAGAACTGTAAAAGGAATTACATTGAACAATCTCTTTTTAATAGCAACTCCAGTACTCATTGTACCTATTACTGTAAGAGCCACCGTAAGAATGAGACATCTTTGTCGACTCTGTTCGGGATTATCTAAAATTTCGTGGTGATAGGCTTGTGCCTTTAG
This sequence comes from Simkaniaceae bacterium, assembly GCA_028281675.1. Lineage (GTDB taxonomy): Bacteria > Chlamydiota > Chlamydiia > Chlamydiales > Simkaniaceae > Neptunichlamydia. The sequence continues at coordinate 6,944 of JANQJL010000001.1, read as the reverse complement.
AAAAGCTGCATGAGGTAACATTCTTAGTAAAGAAATAACTTGATCCATATAAAACCACTCTTTGTTAAATAAAATCACAGTAATTATAATTATTTAATAATAAAAAAGAATAATAAAAAATATTTTAATTATTATGTTTTAAATCGCTTAGATCTAATGATCTAGACAAGGAAGGTAAGGGGCAATCATCGCCTTGCGAGAATTGAGCCCTCCAGCATTATAGCGGAGGATCGCTATGGGGAGATCCTCCGGCTTTTCTGGGAGAATATGTTTAATCGGAAGGAAGCTCTCCTTGAAGATCTGAGAGAGTTCTCGAGCATTATTTCCGATAAATTCCACCTCAAACTGGAGCTTTTCCGCTGCTTTTGATTTTTTAAAACCGCTGAGGAAAAGCTTGAGCTTTTCGATAGCAAGCTCGGTATGGGGGATCCAAAACCACATCTCATCTTGGTGATCATAGGAGATTTTACCTCCTTTAAAGAGCTCCTGCGCACTAGCAATGGTTGAGATGGTATGGAGATGGAGCATAATCTCTCGGTTGTTGGCATAGATACTTAGAGCCTTTTCATACCACCGCTTTCGAAGCGCGGAGGCCACTTTCTTAAAGGTAGAATAGTTGCGTGCAAAGATCTTTGTCTGACCTACCCTATTGCAGTAGCTGAGAATTTTCGTGTCGATAAAGATGTTGGAGCTTTCTCCTCTGAAACATCTCTCAAGGTTTTCATCAACTCCTTGCTCTTTGTGTTCATAGACTTTGCTATATAGGGAATGGAAATCTTTGTTCTGAAGAAGCATTTCTGCAGCTTTTGCGGTAAAATCGCTATCTTCTTTAAGCTCATCGAAGTTGACAATTTCCACCTCTTTTTTGAGCATCAAGGTTTTTAATCGATTTAAAAGAGAAGCCATGCACTCAACATCAACGCGGGAAACTTTCGTCAAAAGATCGGTGTCATCTAAAATAGCATAGATAAAGTGGATATATTCGACGATTTCCCGTTTAGGATCGACATAGTGATTTCCATCGCTCTGAAGAATTTTTTTCTTTTGAAGGAGACGTTGATAGATGCGGATCCCTTCAAGACTATCGAGCTTTTTAGAGACCTCTTTGAGCTGCGTTTCGATCTCTTTCTCGCTCATTCCCCCAAGTCCATACTGATCATTAATCTTAAAGGCCATTTCCGCAACGATTGCATTGGAAGATTGGGCATCACTGATAATGGCTTTAGGAGGAGTATCGGTATGAAGCGCGCTTTTATGGTGATCAATCACACTAATGATTTGAAGATAAGAAGGAATTTTCATCTCTTCTCGATTACAAAAATCGCGGAGAGTCACCGTTCCCAGGGTCTCTTTTTGAAGATCACTTGCATTCACAATTCCAATAGGGATATGGCGCCCTTCCAAATCGGTTTGGTTAACGGTAAGATAGGAGTAATTTCCAATGCGGGAGCGGATCTCTTCAATATCGGTCCGGTGACTCAGATATTGAGGGGTGAATCCAAAGACCTCGGTTTTGATCCTAAAGGCGATATTGAGGCTATCGACATATTTTCGAATGGCATTAAAAGCATCTGAGAGCATTTTAACTAAAATTTCAAGCTGGTTGAAAATCTGGGGACGATTTTCAGTGAGGACACCATTTTTATCAAAAAGCTCTGATTTAAGAAGGGAGCTCAGCCACGAAACAATCTGAGAAAAGTTCACAATATCCATTTTTTCAACGGAAAGGGCAAACTCTTCAAAGCTCGATTTAATTCCTTTTTCAATTCCAAGAACTTTAACAAGATAGTCATTAACAAATTGTAGTTGATGGGGTGGAAGTTCTTTTGCAGGGGCACACTCGTCCAATTTCATCTCAAGAAGGGTCCGGATCATATTAGAAACATGGTCAACAGTCACCTTTTTCTCAGCAAAACAGGAAATGAGTTGAATATGGAGATTTGACTCAAACCACATCAGGCAGTTATTGAACGACATCACAATCTGCCGCACTCCCTCTACATCGATTGTGCGCCAATCACCGATGTAATATCCCGCTTCATCTGTTAAAACTACAGCATTCCGTTGCCTTTCATGATCAAAGTTTAAAGCTAAATCATCAGTATGCTTTCGAAGCATTCCCCTTTGGGTCATTAAATCAAGACTTGTTAATGTGAGTGAAAGGCGGGTTTTAGCAAGGCAGCTAAAAACATCCCCTCCAAAAAGGTCATTAAAAAGAATCCCTATTTCCACTTGTGTGACTGGTGGTCCACCTGGGACGTTCCAAATATGAAGTCCTTCACTGACTTGCGCCGCAAAAGCATCGACCCATCCCCAAAAACTGGCAACGGTAGTATCGAGATCTGGAGAGTTATGAGCTGTGACAAAATGTGTACCTGGATAACTTTTTCCCATTCCAATGGGAAAATAGAGTTGATAGCTATCTCTAGGGACCCATTTTCCAACAATTTTTCCACGAATTTTATAATTTTCTTCAGGAGAAATTTTTGAAAACTGATTCAACCAAAGTTCAAAAGAGGAAAAAGTATACTGCTGAAGGATGTTCTCTTTTTGAATTAAAGAAATAAAATTCACAACCTCCTCGAGTAGAAAAGTAGGCTCGGGAGCTTTCAGAATTAAATCCGCTAAGGTTTGGTTAACAAAATCCCCTTTATCGTGGGCATTTTTTTTTTGAAATTCCTTTGTTTGAAAGGTGGAAAAAATGGAATCAAGTCCATCGAATTTTTCCGATTTAAAAGGAAATTTCCCTAGAAGCTCCCCATTAGATTGTTTTTTTGCCATATAAAATCGCACTTTATAAAAAATACGGACTGAGCAGGACTCGAACCTGCGACCGTCCGCTTAGAAGGCGGATGCTCTATCCAGCTGAGCTATCAGTCCATGAGTTTTTCGCTTGAAGCGGATTTTAGTCATAAGAAAAATGAATTTCAAGTATATTTGTCTTCATATGATAAATGTACGCGTTCAGGGGATGTGTTCCCTATGAAGCCAGGGGATAGTGTCACAGATTTCGAAACCGACGACGCCCCCATAGCCGCAGGCCCCATAGGGGAGGAGGATTTGAAATCTGTGGTGTTATAACCTGTTTCAGCCCCATAAGCGCGTACTGATAAGTAATGGAGGCCAAGATGACATTTAAATTCGGTGAAATAGCGATTGGAAAGGACCATCCTCTAGTGGTGATTTCAGGCCCTTGTGTAATAGAAAGTGAAGATCATGCCATCCAAACAGCAAAAGAGTTAAAAAAAATTTTTACCGATGCAGGGATTCAATTCATTTATAAATCGAGCTATGACAAAGCAAATCGTTCATCGATCGACTCTTATCGAGGTCCAGGCCTCAAAGAGGGTCTCCGGATTTTAAAAAAGGTTAAAGAGGAACTTGACGTCCCTGTCTTTACCGATATTCATCACCCAGAAGAAGCAGCACCTGCAGCAGAGGTGTGCGCCGTTCTCCAAATCCCCGCTTTCCTCTGCCGTCAAACCGACCTTTTAATTGCAGCGGGAAACACCAATGCTGTCATTAATATTAAAAAGGGACAATTTATGTCTCCCTGGGATATGGAACATGTTGTGAAAAAAATTCTCTCAACAGGAAATAAAAAAATCATCCTTACTGATCGAGGCACTTCTTTTGGTTATAATAATTTAGTTTCCGATATGCGGACGATCCCCGTCCTTCAGAAATTTGGATTTCCTGTTTGCTTTGACGCCTCTCACTCGGTTCAATTGCCAGGAGGTATGGGTGCGCAGTCAGGGGGGCAGCGGGAATTTATTCCCACACTCGCAAAATCTGCCCTTGCCGCTGGTGCAAATCTCCTTTACATCGAATCACACAACAACCCAGATAAGGCACTCAGCGACAAACACTCGGTGATCCCTTTTGAGGCTCTTAAAACTCTTTTAAATGAGGTTCGCCCTCTTTATGAGCTCATTCAAAGAGGATCAAATTGATTAAACGAGCGACCCTTTTTGCCTTTATCCTCTTAACCCTTTTCACGAGTGGGGTCTTCTTTCAAGCCTTTTATTCGCCAAAAGGGATAAAGAGCATTGAGGAAACCCTAACAGAAGAGATCACAATGCCCAAAAACGAAGGGAAATATCTCAATAAACAAATGCGGAGCGGTGTTTCCAAAGATCTCTGGATCTCTAGTAGTGAAAAAGGACGTCTCCACCACCATATTAAAAGTCCCTGCTCGATTCTAACGGCCACTTCCCGTGGAAATCGGATTGAGTTGGTCGAACAGATGATTGGAATGAAATGCTATTTTCAAGAAAAAATCGAAGAGGAAAATGGGGCCTTAACTCAAAACATTCGCTATCTGCAATCTGGAGAAGGAACCTACCGGTATACCGATCACTACCTCGATGCCCACAGTGTCTTTCTCGCCCTTTATCGCCTCCGAGGAGAAACCTTACCGACAAAGCTCGACTCAAAGGACGCTTATCTCAAAGGAATTGCAGAAGAGGTTTCTCTATCTTTTTCTAATGGAACCCCAAATTTTCATGCAGAAAAATTCAAAGCACAAGTCAGGCCGCAGGGAGGTAAAAATCAATAGCCTCCTCTTCCTTCTTACCCCCCTTTCTCTCCTTCTTGGTGAAATTCGTCCCTACGATGTTTCCTCAGATCTTTCCTCAGATACAGCCTCTTATGATGGAAAGGTTTTAGTCTTAAAAGGAAATGTCACTTTGGACCACGATCTTGGGAAAATGGAATCACAAGTTGCTACACTAAAAAAAGGGGGTCCCTCTTTGGAGTTTGCAACAATTCTCCTTCAAAACGATGTCTCCATTTTCTTTGAAAACCAAGGAAAACTTTTTTCCGATCAAGCTTTTCTTGATTTCCAAACCTTGACAGGAACCTTTTCTTCCAATGACTACCCCATCATCTACAAAGGAGAAAAGTTAGATCTTTTTTGCTCAAAAATTGATCTCGCATTAAGTCGAAGTGGCCCGAACTTTGAAATCTCTTCTCTTATAGCTCAAGAGGAGGTCCATATTGACTACAAAAAAGATTTTCATGTCGATTGTGATAAAGCTCTTTACGAAAATGACACTCTCACTGCAATAGGCAACGACTTTTGCTATTGCACCCATCTCGATGATACCACCACCTCGAAAAAAATTACCATGGATCTAAAGACTAACCTTCTCACGTTAGAATCCCCTAGTGGAAAGCTCTCCTCTTTCTTTTTCCCCGATGATCCCGATCGAAGCTGTCAATTTGCTTCCCGTCTTTTACTATGGGATCATCAACATGATCTTCTCACATTAAAAGGAGGGGTGGTTATTCATGATCCACTTCTTGGAACACTTATTGGAGAGGATACCTTTTCTCTTCAGCAAAGAAAGCATTTTGGGAAACGGACGATTCAATCAATTGAAACAAAAGGAAAAACAGTTCTCTCTTCCAATGACTCTGAAACACTCACCTCCTATGGAACATTAAAAATTGATCGAGATGAACTCCTTTTAACCTGCACTAGCCCTTCTGATAAACAACTCATCTACGAAAAAGAAGATCTCCTTTTATTTGCTGATAGCGCACGGATTGAGTACTCATTTCAAGGATTAGAGCTTAAACCCCATACAATCTATTTAGATGGAAATGTCCAAATCTTTTCCCATAACCTCAATCGCCCACTGAGAAAAGGAATTGCCGATCATATTATTCACAATCCCACCTCTAAACAAACCAAGCTACTTGCCGACGCTGGGAATCATGTCCTATTCTGGGATGATGAAAAAAGACTTTCACTGAGTGCCCCTGAAATTCTTATCAATCATGAGGGTGAGGAAGAAATTGTAAGAGGGATCGGAACAGTCCGCTTTATATTTACTGAAGAAGAAGGAAAACGGATAGAAACGTTAAGGAGTCCCAAGTGATATTAAAAGTAAAAGATCTTTCAAAATCTTATTCGGGAAAGCGGGTTGTTAATGGCCTCTCTTTCAGTGTCCGCGAAGGGCAAGTGGTGGGACTTCTCGGCCCCAATGGCGCTGGAAAAACAACCGCTTTTTATATGGCCATTGGACTCATCAAACCTGATGGCGGCTCTGTCTATTTTCAAGAAACGGAGATCACCTCCCTCCCTGTTCATGCCCGAGCTAAAATGGGAATGGGATATCTCGCCCAAGACCCCTCCATTTTCCGCAACCTTACCGTAGAACAAAATATCCTCTGCATCCTAGAAACCCTCCCCATTTCTCGCCACGAAAGAAAAAGACGGCTCGAAGAGCTCCTAGAAGAGCTTCACCTATCTCCCCTCGCAAAAAAACGGGCTGCTACGCTCTCTGGTGGGGAAAGGCGCCGTCTGGAAATCACCCGTTCACTAGTGACAAGTCCCCGTCTCCTCCTTCTCGATGAACCCTTTGCAAATATTGATCCTCTGACCATCCATGATGTCAAACTGATGATCCGCCACCTCACCTCCAAAAACATCAGCGTTCTGATCACGGACCATAATGCACGGGAAGTCTCCTCGATCGTCGACCACTCCTACCTCATCCAAGAGGGACGGGTCACCCACTCGGGAACAATTGCTGATCTTCTCTCTAGTAAAGATGCCCGCTCCACCTACTTCGGCGAAGATTTTGAGCTCTAAAATAAAATTGAAATGTTTTTCATTTATTGGTAAGATTGCAACCTATTTATTCTCAGCTATCTGAGGTTTGTATTGATAACACCAATTATATTTGGTATCATTGAATCATGAGGAAATAATGTCCTACAGCGGTAAAGAGATGGTTAAACTCTTTAAAAAACATGGCTTTGAAGAAATTAAAGGCTAAGGGAAGGGAAGTCATCGAAAATTAAGAAAAGGAAGCAAAACAGTTACTATTCCTTTTCTTGAACCTCCCTCGCCTAAAGGCGAAGGATTCTTGCTTCAATACTACAGTTAAGTAGCTCCACAAGCTTTTAAGGCCGACATTCCGGCGGCCTTTATT
>JANQJL010000108.1 GCA_028281675.1 Simkaniaceae bacterium | reverse complement strand
ACCTGGCCCTTTAGGGCCGGGTAGTTTAACGCCATTTTGGGAGGGGTACGAAGCCCCTCCCCAAAACGATTCCCCGTCCTTTAGGGCGGGGTTCACCATAGCAAAAAGTGACAAATTCGTCACTTTTAACCACGAAAAAATGACAGATTTGCCATAATTTCCGGAAAAACATGGGGGTCTACCCCCACCTTTCCTGACGCAGTTGCCCTCTCGCAAAAAAAGAAAATATCGCATTGGAGAAAAGTACCAAGTTCTTATTGACGTTTAAGGGTTGCTTGATTAGAATGTAGCTTTTAAACTACATGTACATGTTCAAAATAGACGGAAACAATTAAGGATGTTATGGGACGTCGATCTATTCGTTATGATGAAGATCTTTTATACATTGAGCTGCGAAAACCAAAAAAAGCAGCAGCTTACTTAAACGAATGTTTAAAAGACGAAGATCCTGCTGTTTTTCTCATGGCACTTCGTGATGTCATTAAAGCTAATGGTGGAATGACAAAACTTGCAGAAGAAATTGAGAGGAATCGCGAAGGGCTCTACCGCTCTTTTTCTGATAATGGAAATCCGGGGATCAATACCCTCGTGGATGCTCTAGATGTCTTTGGTCTTGAGCTCAGTGTTAAACCTATAAACTATAAGCGTGTTGGGTAAAGAGTGTTGAAAAAATGGGCCATTACTAGTCTGCAGAACCCACGGGTGAAGCAAGTCGTTAAGCTCCGCGAAAGAAAAGAGCGCGATAATACTCAGTCCTATTTAGTCGAAGGGTACCGGGAACTTTCTCGAGCTGTGAAAGGGGGCATTCCTATCGTTTCTCTTTTCTACTCTCCCAGCCACTTCTTAGGAAGTAATGAAAAAGGGTTGATCAAAGAGATTCGCGAGCAAGGAGTTGAAGTTTTAGAGGTTAATAAAGGGGTCTTTGAAAAAATCTCCTACCGCGATCGTCCCGATGGTCTCCTTGCTGTTGCAACGCAGACCCATCTCACCTTAAACGATCTCGAATACAAGATGGAAAAAAACCGCCCCCCCTTTTTTTTAATTGCCGAAGCGATTGAAAAGCCTGGGAATTTAGGCTCCATCCTCCGCTCTGCCGATGCAGCAGGAGTTGATGCTCTTCTTGTTTGTGACCGCTGCACCGATATCTACAACCCCAATGTTGTCCGGGCAAGTGTCGGAACCCTTTTTACCGTCCCTGTTTTAGAAGTGAAAAGTGAAGAAGCGATCACTTGGCTTAAAAAGCACAAGATCCCTATCGTTGCCACCAGTCCTGATGCAGAACTGACCTTTACTGGAGTCGATTTTACCGGTCCCGTTGCTATTGCCATGGGAACCGAACAACTCGGTCTTTCCAAAAAATGGATGGAGAAGGCCGACATACAAGTCAGTATCCCGATGAAAGGGGTTGCTGATTCCTTAAACGTTGCCGCTGCAACCACCCTCCTTTTATATGAAGTTCTCCGTCAAAGATCTTGAAATCCTCTACGAGGATAACCATCTTCTTGCCCTTAACAAACCAGTTGGACTCCTGACCCAACCCAATGAGACAGATAGCCCAAGCCTCGAAGATTTCGCCAAAGTCTACATCAAAAAAAAGTACCACAAAAAAGGAAATGTCTTTCTTCACCCCATCCACCGCCTCGATAAACCGGTCAGTGGGATTGTCCTTTTTGCCCGGACAAGTAAAGCCCTGTCTCGTCTTAACGCTCAAATGCGCGCTCGCACCATGATTAAAACCTACGCTGCAAAAGTAGAAGGGCATCTAAAGAAAAAATCGGGAGAGCTCCGCCACTATCTCACCCACTCCTCCCACCGTGCCAAAGTAGGCAAAACCTCTTTAGCAAAAGAGGCGATCCTTTCCTACACAGTGAAAAAAGAATATGCTCATTCATCTCTCCTTCTTGTTATCCTCCATACCGGTCGCTACCACCAGATCCGCGCCCAGTTTGCTCATATCGGTCACCCTCTAATTGGTGACACAAAATATGGCGCGACTAAAAATTCTCGGATAGCTCTCCATCATGCGCAATTAATCTTTCATCATCCCATTACAAATGAAACTATCAAGGTGATCTCAAACATTAAATTTAATTAAATATTTTTAATAATTAATTTGAAGGTCTTTCCACTTGTTAATATTTTCCCTTGTCATTAATTCCAGTATAAACCTAAAATTGATCAAATTTTTATAAAGACAATTAGGAGTATACTATGAGTGGAGTTACAGGTGCAGTTATAGGGCATAGAAGATCTAGTTCTTTGGGTTTACCTTCCTTTAATGAGGCAAAGGGGTTAGAAAAAGATACGAAAACTGAAGGTGTGGCTCAAGCTACTATTAAAGGTGCGCAGCTTACAGCTGCAAATAGCACATTGCGACAAGAAAATGAGGCAGCAGCAGAGATTAGCCGATTACAGGGAGAGCTTGAAGCTCTCAGAGAACAAGTTGAGAAGCTAAGAGGAGCAGCTGAAGAAGCGGAGGCTAAAAATACGGAGTTAACTGAGGGTAAAGCGGGCGTAGATAAGGAGCTTGCCGGTGCAAAAGAACGGATTGAAGCACTCACCAGTACAGTTTCAGATCTTGAATCGAAGAATAAGGCTCAAGGGGATGTACTTGCGGAGCAGACGATGGCAAGAGGGGAAGCGGAGAGGAAACTAGAAGCAGCTGAAGAGGTTCATGCGATCTCTCCAAAAGAGATACCAGCTGAATTGGGGAGTGCTCGAGAGGCTCTTAATGCTGCAAAAGAAGAATTGGAAGGGCTTAATAAGGATACTGAAAAAAATAAGGAAGCTATTCCTGCGCAACAGCAAAAAGTTGCTGAAATTGGGGTGCGCATAGATTGGCTTGTAACCTTAGAAAAGACTTATAAAGCTGTTCGTGGGGAAGCGCGAGAGGAATCTCAGGCTGACGTTAGAACGTTGCAAGGAAAACTGCAAGCTGCAAAGAGTAGGTTTGACAGTACTAAAGCAATGCTTCAAATTGGTTCTGATAAAATTGCTGATTCGATTGAAACGAAGAGAGCGGAATTGGGTGCAGCAGAGCTACGCTTGGGTACCCTTAAGAGTGTTGATGAGGCTGAGCAAGACAAGGAAGCGATTGCTATTCAGGCAGCTCTTTGCGATGACTTAAAAGTCGATATTGACATATTAGACTCTCTTCAGACGGCTTATAAAAAGGTGTCTGAAGATGCTCTTTTGGCTGCTTTTGAGAAAGTCGGAGAGGTGGGTGGAGAAACATTTACTGATAAGGAAAAGAGCTTTGAAGAGCGTGTTTGCGCATTAAAGACGACTGAAATTAATGCTAAAGTTGTTTTTCGAAGACTTCAAGGATTAGAAGGACAAGATTTATTTAAAGCTGTCGAAAGTCTAGAAAATGGATATATTGCTCACATTGCACTCATGAAAACGGCTCCTGATAAAGTTGCAGGTGTTCTTGCAGAGTGTCAAGATGCTCAGAGAAAAGCGCAAGAAGCATTAAGTGCCCTTCCTAAGCTTGGACAAGAGGGCCATGACCCTATAGCCTATGCAAAAGCGGCAAGAACTTTTAATATGGAAACGCAAAAAGTGGAAGATTTAGAAGCGCTTCAACAAGCATATCAAAGTTGCAGTGCTGGACATGATGCTAAGGTACGCCGTTTAGAAATGGAAAAAACTGTATTGGGAACCGTGAAACGTTTAGTCTCAGGGTTTCTTAAGATGTTACTCTCTCTCCCAGGTGGAGTTTTGCATGCAATCAGCACTGCAGGAAGTATTCTTGTTAGGAGAGGATAAGCAAGTTCATTTTATGGTGCAAAAGAGGACCTTTTGCACCTTCTTTTCTAGATTTTTTTTTCGCAGTCTGTTATAGTAAATGGAAATTAATAACTCCTCAATGGGAGAAAGCATTCATGCATTCTATTTTTTACATTCAAGGCGTTTCTTAGGAGCTTCTTTTTCACTTCATTTTTAGGTCGCCATTAACATGAACAGAAAAGGCAAAATAGAAAAGCAATGAAGCCTTGGTTAAAAATTTTAGTGGGTCTCGTTTTAGGTGTCATCACTGGTTTAATCTTATTCCATCAGGTTAAAATGGAGTCTGCGCTTGGGAAAACCTGCACGGAGTTTTTAACCCTTGTTGGAAAAGCCTTCATCGATCTGTTGAAGATGCTCGTTGGTCTCATTGTCTTTTCCTCTCTTGTTGTTGGGATGTGCCATATCAGCGACCCAAAGAAGATGGGGCGGATAGGGCTGACAACGATTATTTTTTATGTTGTGACAACTTTGATTGCAATATCGATCGGCTTGGTCATTGTTTTTATGGTCCGCCCAGGAGTAGGGCTCAATATGCCCCTTTCTGCGGGACATGGAAATGGGAGTGGGCAGAGCCTCATCGACTTTTTATTCTCAATCATTCCCTCGAATCCCTTTGCTGCGTTCGCGGAAGGGAATATCCTTCAGGTCATTGTTTTCGGTGTCTTTTTTGCAATAGCGATTAATCTAGCCGGAGAAAAGGGAAAGGATGTCCTTAGATATATCGAGTCGCTTAGCGAGATCATGGCACGATTGACCCATGTGGTGATGAAGTTCGCTCCTTACGGGGTATTTGCTTTGATGGCGACGGCCGTTGGAGTGATCGGATCCAAGTTTTTATTACTGTTCTCAGCTGTAGGCTGCATCTTCATTGCTGCTCTCATCCAGATTTTCCTGATCTTCACTGTAGCCTTAAAATATATGGCTGGGGTGGGAATTGCCCCTTTCTTTAAAGGGATGAAAGATGCTATTGTGGTTGCATTTACAACGAGCAGTAGCTCGGCAACCCTCCCGGTATCGTTGGAGTGTGCTAGAGATCATCTAGGTCTTTCAGCGGATATTTCGGGGTTTGTTCTATCTCTCGGTTCCACGATTAACATGAATGGAACGGCGATCGGGCAATCGGTCTTAGCGATATTTATCGCTCAGGCTTATGGGATTGAAGTAGGATTTACGACGATTGTGATCTTGATGTTTACAACGCTTGTTTCAGCCATTGGAACGGCTGGAATTCCGGGAAGTGGACTTGTCATGCTCTCGATCGTCCTGAACGCAATGGGCCTTCCCCTTGAGGGGATTGCTCTGGTAGCTGGAATTGACCGCCTTCGCGATATGATCGCAACGGTTGTAAATATTTTAGGTGATGCTGTAGCAGCGGTTTACGTTGCTAAGAAAGAAAATCAAATTGACTTAACCCAATACCACAAGGTAACCTGGATTGAGTAACTTTTTTTTACTATAGGTGGCTCGTCCATCTGATAACTATATAGGATTTTATATGAAACTGTTTGTAGCCAATATTTCAAGAGAATGCAGCGAAGATGAGCTTAGAGAAGCTTTTTCAGAGTGTGGCGAAATTAAGAGTCTAAAAATTGTTAAAGATAGAGATACTGGACAATCTCGAGGATTTGGCTTTGTTGAGATGGAGAATAAAGAAGCTGGTGAAAAAGCTATCGCTACTCTTCATGAGAAAGATATCCATGGCCGAGCAATTGTTGTTACTGAAGCAAAAGATCAGCAACGACGTGCTCCAAGAGGAAATGGTGGAGGACAAAGAAGGTTCTAACTTTCTCTCGCATTTTATAGATACTTAACTGAAAGCAAAATTATCTCATGCCTAATATGTCAGGTAGAAATAATTTTGCTTTTTTCCATTTCTGGATTTTTATATCAATTTTTGCTAGACTCGAGTTCTTACGAAAAATAATTTTGAGGCAACAGTGAAGACTGCGATTTTGAAGTCTGTGAAAAGTGGAAGGAAAGCGATCGAGTCATTAGCAACGGAAGAGGGGCTAAAGTTTATTGAAAGTGTTGCCTGGGCGATCATCGATTGTTATAAAAATGATGGAAAGCTCATCATCGCAGGTAATGGAGGAAGTCTTTGCGACGCGATGCACTTCGCGGAAGAACTTACCGGCTATTTTAGAAAAAAACGTCCAGCTCTTGCGGCTATTGCTCTAGCCGATCCCGGCCACCTTACTTGTGTGGGGAACGATACAGGGTTTGAAGAGGTTTTTGCTAGGGGTGTGGAAGCCCATGGGAAGCCTGGCGATCTATTTATTGCCCTTACGACGAGTGGAAATTCTGAAAATCTTGTCCGCGCTGCATCTGAGGCGAAGGATAAAGGACTTCAAGTCATCACCTTTCTAGGGAAGGATGGGGGAGCGCTAAAGGGAAGAGGGGATTATGAATGGATTGTTTCGGGCTTTGAATACTCCGATCGGATTCAAGAAGCGCATATGGCTGCGATCCATATTATTATCGAGAGAGTGGAAGAAGAACTTTTTTCCCCTTCTGAAGAACTAGAAATAGAAAGTGTGGGAGTCTCTATATGATGAGTGCTCAGTCCTACGTTGTCGATCTCATTGAAGGGCGGAGAAAGGGTCTCCTAATGAAAGGGGCCCTTTACGCGATGAGTGGAATTTTTGAGATGGGTGTGAAGCTCCGCAATATCGCTTTTGATCGGCAGTGGATCAAAGAGAAAAAAGTATCGATTCCTGTGATTAGCATAGGGAATATCATTGCTGGAGGAACAGGAAAAACAGCCTTTATCCAAAGGATTGCAAAAGATCTTCAGAGCGTTGGAAAGATATCGATCCTTTCAAGGGGGTATCGCTCAGAAATTGAAAAGGTGGGTGGAAGTCTACACTTAGTAGAGCAATCAAGGATTACCCCTGAAGTGTGTGGTGATGAAGCTTTTCTCCTTTTTAAATCCCTACCGGAAGCAGTCCTCTTCGTGGGGAAAGATCGCGTTTTAAACGCTGAGCGTGCTGTTTACCATGAAGCAGACCTTATCCTCCTCGACGATGGGATGCAATACCGATCCCTTCACCGCGATTTAGAAATTGTGATGCTTCATGGGAATGATCTCTATGGAAAGGGGTTTTTCCTTCCTCGCGGTTATCTTCGCGACTCGCCAAAACGGCTAGAGTTGGCAGATGCCATCATTGTCAATCACGTTCAAGATCTTAGTCACTTCTACAAGATGGAAAAAGAAATTAGTGGTAAGACAAAGGCGCCAATTATTGGGACGCGGATGGTTCCGAAAGAAATTGAGACATTTGCAGGAGAGCATTTAAGAGACCTAAAAGGGCGCCGCATTGCTGTTTTTTGTGGACTTGGAAAACCTGAATCTTTTTTCAAGACTGTCTCTGAAATGGGAGGGGAGATTGTAGAAAAATGGATCCTTCCCGATCATATTGGTCCGACAGAAGAGGAGCTCTTCCATTTTGCTGACCGATGTGCTGAGAGGGGGTGCGATATTATCATCTGTTCTGAGAAAGATTGGGTAAAACTCCCCATGGATTTAGATTTGTCGATCTCTCTTGGCTTTCTTAAAGCAGAGCTCAAAGTGGTAACAGGAAAAGAGTGTTACGATGAGCTCTTAGAAAAAATTCAAACACTCTTTCCGAAAAGAGAGAAATAATGAAACCGTGGATCAAAATTATTGTTGGTCTTGTTTTGGGGGTCATAGCAGGACTTGTCCTTGGAAAAGGGGAGTTTACCCTCTTTGATTTTTCGATCACCAACTTTTTTCATGTCATTATCGACCGTTTTGGAAAGGCCTTTATTGACCTTTTAAAAATGCTTGTGGGGCTCATTGTTTTTTCCTCACTAGTTGTTGGAATGTGTCATATCAGCGATCCCAAAAAACTAGGGCGTATTGGAATTCGAACGGTCCTTTTCTATGCAGGAACAACAGTGGTTGCGATTACTTTTGGTCTCCTCCTAGCTTTCCTTGTAAAGCCAGGAGCTGGGCTCAGCCTTCCGATTCCTGCCGGTCATCTTGCTTCAAAACAAACGGTGGGAATCATTGACTTTCTCTTTGGTGTTGTTCCGTCTAACCCTTTTGCAGCCTTTGCAGAAGGAAATGTCTTGCAGATTATTGTCTTTGCGATCTTTTTTGCCATTGCCATCAATATGTCAGGGGAAAAGGGAAAGCCTATCCTCAACTCTTTAGAATCTGTCAGTGAGATCATGTACTGCTTGACCCACTTTGTTATGAAGCTTGCTCCCTATGGGGTCTTTGCCCTTATTGCAGCAGCAATCAGCTCGGTAGGGATAGAACTAGTTTACCTCCTTTTAAAGTTTCTTGCTTGCAACTACATCGCTTGCATCTTTCAAATTCTCATTGTTTTTTGTCTCTCTCTCCGCTATTTAGCAAAACTTAAGGTGACCCCATTTTTTAAAGGGATGAAAGATGCGATTATATTAGCTTTTACAACGAGTAGTAGTTCTGCCACCCTCCCTGTTTCTTTAGATTGCGCAAGAAATCACTTAGGAATTTCTCCTGACATTGCAGGATTTGTCCTTTCGCTCGGTTCAACAATCAATATGAATGGAGCAGCCATTGGGCAAGCGGTTTCTGCTATCTTTATCGCGCAGGCCTATGGGATAGAGATCACAGTCGTTAAAGTTATTATCTTAGTCGTTGTTTCTCTTGTTTCGGCAATCGGTGCTGCAGGGATTCCTGGAACGGGAATTGTGATGCTCTCCGTTGTTCTCAATGCTATGGGGCTTCCCTTAGAGGGAATCGCGCTGGTAGCTGGGGTCGATCGTCTCCGCGAGATGGGCTCTTCTGTTGTTAACATCTTGGGAGATGCCGTTGCCGCTGTATTTATCGCGAAAAAAGAAAACCAAATTAATGAGAAACAATATCACGCCGTTACTTGGCTGGAGTAAAAGATGGACGAAGTAGAAATTAAACTCCCAAAACTAGGGGAAAGTATCGTTAGCGCGACTATTGTTCAGTGGTTCAAAAAAGTGGGGGACCCTGTCAAGCTCGATGAACCTCTCTTAGAAGTTTCCACCGATAAGGTGAATAGTGAAATTCCTTCTCCCGTTTCTGGCACTGTGACGAAGATCATGGCCACTCCCGATCAAGAACTCGATGTTGGAGCGCCCCTTGCGATGATTGCAACGGTAGAGGTTGCCCACCCAGAGGAGACGATGAAAACCCCTAAGGTCGAAGAAGCAACGGGCTCTGCCCCATCAAAAAAAGGGTTTTTTACTCCCGTAGTCTTAAGAATGGCACAGGAAAAAGGGGTGGATCTTTCTGAGCTCGAAAATATTCCTGCAACGGGGTCTGGTGGTCGTCTTTCGAAGCGGGACCTTGAAAACTACCTCCAAAATCGAAAAGGGTCTACTTCTCAGGGCGATGTTGAAAGGGTCAAGATGTCAACGATGCGGAAGATGATTGCCGATGCCATGGTTAACTCTTTCTATACAGCGCCACATGCTTCACTTGTGTACGAAGTTGATGTCACTAACCTCATTAATCACCTCAAAGAGACAAAGGAGTCTTTTTTTAAAGAGAATGGCTATAAGCTCACGATTACCAGCTACATTGCTAAAGCAATCGGAGAAGGAGCAAAAAAATTCCCCATGATTAACGCCTCATTAGATGGAGATACGATCCTTATTAAGAAGAATATCAACCTTGGAATTGCTGTGAGCGTTGATCAAGGGGTTCTTGTCCCAGTTATTGCCAATTGCGGCTCTCTTTCACTCAAAGAAATTGCTCGCGAAGTAGCTACCCTTTCTGATAAAGCGCGGAGGGGCAATCTTCAGCCTGATCAAGTGAAAGAGGGGACAATTACGATGACCAACTTTGGGATGTCAGGAGCTCTTATTGGAACCCCAATTATTCGGCATCCTGAAGCTGCAATCCTTGGGATCGGCGCGATCACCAAAAAGGTTGCTGTTCTTGAAGATGATACGACGGCAATTCGCTCAGTCATGCACTTAACACTTTCGATTGACCACCGCATAATCGATGGGATGTATGGGTGTGAATTTCTTACAGAGGTTAAGAGTCAGCTAGAATCAAAAACCTATTGAAATCTTGCAAGTGAAAAACATCATCGGTATATATTACCCGTGAATGCCACCTATTTTTGCCTTTAGCACTTCATAAATGAGTGAGATTTTTTGAGTCAAAGCGCAGGGCAGCTCCTAAGAGCTGTTCAAGCT
>JANQJL010000007.1 GCA_028281675.1 Simkaniaceae bacterium | reverse complement strand
TAGGTGGACCAGGAGGTGATGGCGGATTTGGCGGCGGCGGCGGCGGCGCAGGACCCGGGGAAACCCTTCCTGTCCCTGGTGGGTCAGGAGGATTCGGAGGAGGAGATGGCCTAACATGGACCTCGGGCAATTCGAACCAACAGGGTGGGGGTGGTGGAGCCATGGGGGCAGCCATCTTCATGAGAGAGGATGCCAAGTTAACGATCGAAAAAGCTATCTCTTTTAGTGGCAATTCGACCACGAGAGGCACAGGTGCAAACGATGGTGACACCTATGGGACTGACATTTTCATGACGTCTGGATCCAAGATTACTGTAAAAAACCTTACATCAAACTCAACGGTTCCCCATGCTATCGAGAGTAATATTGGAGTTGGAGGAGGGGATACAAGTGAAGGAGGCTTGATACTCGATGCAGGGAATACGGCACTCTTAACTTTGAATGGCGCAAACACTTACACAGGACAAACGCAAATTAAATCAGGTATCCTATATGTCGAGGGATCGGTCATCACTCCTGTTAACATAGATGGTGGAGTTTTTGGGGGGAATACCACATTGATCAAAAATTCACTTGTGGCAAATTCTGGAAACCTACTTGTCAGTGCTGGAACCCTTGCTCCAGGAGGTGATCGACTTTATGGAACAATCAATGTCGGAGGAGATCTAACCTTTAAAGGTGGAAGCTTGTTTGATGCCGAAGTAGATAGTATCGGCAACACTGATTTTGTACATGTCACAGGTTCAGCAAATCTCGCAGGTCTCATCCATGTTCAAGCAGCAGTAGGCAATTTTCTGACTGGCCAAGTGATTCCAGTTCTCGAAGCAATCGGTGGAATCTCGAATCAATTTGATGCAGAAATCGTTCCTCTTGCTCAATCTGGATTTCCTTTATTTCAAGTTGTTTACACAAACAATCAAGTACAATTACTTGTTCTTGAAGACCAACTGTTTTTGAGTCAACCCATTAGATCCGGAAATCCTCAGCATGTAGTAGATTATATTATTTCCCAAACACCGATTGATCCCACCTCAGACTTTGGACTCGTTGTAGAAACTTTAGGGCTTGTCCCAGATGACAAGATCAATAAAACTCTTAATATGCTTCATCCTGGAACTTTTGCTCTCTTTGAATGGTTCAATTTAGCGAATAGCGCTCAACTAATGCAAACCTTTAACCACTCCCCTTCTCAGCCAACCGCACAACCTAACAGTTCAACAATTAGCCAACTAGAACCTCAGCTAACAGCAGCAAATAGTGATCGGCCTTTTTACCAAAATGCCCCCATCCGTAGAGGATGTGGAAATGATGAAAACCATCGGCACAATGTTTGGCTCCAACCCTTCGGTAATTGGAATTCTCAGAGCCGAAAAGGTCAGCTGCAAGGAGCAAATTACGAAAGTGCAGGAGTTCTTACTGGCTATGACTACACCTTTAATCACTTTTACGCTGGCTTAACCGCTGGATATACCTACACTAACTTTCGCTGGAAAGGCTCTTTTGGAAAAGGGCATATCAATCAAGTATTCGGGGGATTGTATGGGAGCTACTTTAACCAATACTTTGCTGCAACGCTTGCCTCTATTCTTGGGGGAAATTTCTATGACACCTCGCGATTCATTCTTATTAGCACCCCAAATCATCCCAACGGAACTATCAATCGCAGAACCCATAGCCATAACACGGGTATTCAATGGACGAACCACTTGGGTCTTATTGGAGACTTTAGCCCTTTTTCAGTGCCGCTGCAAATCTTTGCTAACCTAGATCATTTTTACTTGCATAACAACTCATTTAAAGAAACTGGGGCAAAGAGTCTGAATCTAAGGGTGAATGCAAAAGCTTCCAATGCTCTACGCTCAGAATTGGGGATCAGTACGAGTCATACTTTTTCTGTGAAAAACGGATGCTGGACTCCTTATCTCCAACTGAGTTGGGTCAATAAAACACTCCTTAGTAGCAGCTCCTACCGCGGACAATTCCGTGGACAAGTGGGAACATTCTCTGTGAACGCAACAAGCAAAGGGACCAATCAATTTTCACCCGGTGCTGGAATAAATTTCTTAAACAAATACGGATTTTCTGCTTTACTCAATGCTCGGGCTGAACTCAACGGGAAAATGAAGAACTACTTCGCTTCTATGCAAATCAGTTATTCCTTTTAGGACGAATTGATTGTTTCTCAAATCGATCGAAAAGATAGGTTTCCCCTCCCTTTAAGCATACTTGATGGGAAGTTAAACATCTGCTTTTGCTTACACTCTTGCATGACTTTGTTGAAAAATCATTTTTCAACAAAACCGATTAATTAGAACTTCTTGAATTAATGCCTGAAAGCAACTAATCTTTTTAAGATTACACTCTCAATTTATAAAGGAGGCCTCTCATGTCTGTAGAAAATATTGACCTAGAAAATATGAGTTTAGAAGACTTTATGACTTTAAATTCCCATTCAGGAGAACAAATGACGCCTAATTGGTATGGTCATTCTGCAACCATCTCAAAACAAAGCCGACACTTAGAACAAATGCGCGACACTATAGCCTTGAATAATCAAACCTTTTCTAATCGCACACAAAATAAAACTCTAAAAAACCCCATTCTTCTTGATACAAGTGATCCCCTAGTACCAAGAGCTCTAATTCAGAAAGAAGGGCAAGGCTTTAGCTGGAACAAAAATGAACTAATCTCAAAAAAACCTGGTTGCGCGTGGGGTGATTCGTCAAAAGCTCAAACCTGCTCCAGCAGTGATCAAGAAGCCACAACTATCCCATGTGGAGGAAGAGTTTATGATCATGGAAATATAAATATTCATGCTGAAGCAGATACTGAGGGTAAAAAAGAAGTTGGAGCATCAGTGGAAGGGAAAAGTGAAGATGAAAAAGAGTCACTGAAAGTAGAAGGAAGCGTATCGCAAAGTGAAGATGGTAAAGCAAAAGGAGAAGTCAGGGTTGACTATACTCTTTCATTTTAGCATGTGAAAAAGAAAAAACAATTATACTTTCTCTTCCTTTGCTTAGGGTCTGTTTTATTTGCCTTGGGATTACTGCTGAATGCAAACAAAACATACCACGTTTGTTTAGATGTTCAATTTTCATCATCTAATCTTCCTGTGGTCCAAATGGAAATGGAAAATCAAATACTTCCAATAGGAATTGATTTGGGTGCTTCTCAGGATCTTTTCATTAATCTAGATATGGTTGCATTAAATAAGCAACCTCATGGAACAGAAAGGTGGATGGATGTACAGGGAGGTAAACACTGCAGCCCCTACTACACCCTAAAGCAGGTGAAACTTCAATCGCTCATCTTTAATAAGGCAAAAGTCATTGGTAAACAGTCTAACGATCTCCCTATCCTTTGGAGTAACCTATCTAAAGAAGAGAAAGCAAGCTTTCCAATTTCTAATGGATCCATGGGAAGAGGGCTTCTCGTTAAGAAAAACTGGCTATTTGACCTTTCGAAATCCATCATCATAGCCTCCAACAGCCATAAAAAGCTCAAAAGCGATGGTTATGACCTAGCCACCTTTATCAAAGTTCCAATAGTCGTCTCAGGAAATGGAGTTGAGCTAGAAATAAATACAGACATAGGGAAACTCAATCTTGTTCTTGATACCGGTGCTAGCTATACACTAATTAGAGACACAATTCTTCCAACCGAACAATGTAAATCGATTAAACATGGATTTCCAATGCTCACATCACAAAAATTTATAATTGGTGGATACAATTTCGGTGATCAAAACCTTCATTTTTTCTCCATT
The DNA here is from genome assembly GCA_028281675.1 of Simkaniaceae bacterium. Taxonomy (GTDB): domain Bacteria; phylum Chlamydiota; class Chlamydiia; order Chlamydiales; family Simkaniaceae; genus Neptunichlamydia. The sequence goes on along the minus strand of JANQJL010000007.1, from coordinate 4,264 downwards.
AGTGACGATCCAAAATTATCTCACCTTGTCGGTCTTCTTGGAATGGACTTTTTCAAAGCCCATATCCTTTATCTTGATTTTCAAAATTCCACCCTATACATCAAAAGAGGCAAAGCGTGAATCCTTCTCCTTCGCCTCCTTGTTTTTCATATCCTCAAAAACTCACACTCCCCGCTGACGGGTCAAGGATTTGCCACATTGCTTACATTTTCCTGAATTCGAATACGTAATGTTGCAATTTGAACAATAAAAGTACTCTCAGGATTGATAACAATCCTATTTCCTTTAATGCTGTTAATACAGGGATTATTTGTCTCGTACGCCTCGACAATCATCTGATATTTTGATACGTTATCTGCATGACCTATAGCAAATATGGGCATCATGAAAAATGACTTTTTTTAGAGTTTGCAAGTACCGATTCATATGTTACCTCCTATTGGTGCTTGCAGTGTATTGGGGTACACATTTTTTTTTCAGTTTATTTTTATCTAGAAGTAAGAAGAGCTATCTGAAATCGATGGTTTTCTAGGGATAGACTTTATCGAAAAACACGTAATGTACATCGACTTTACAAAGAAGCTTATCTACATTCAAAAGCCCTAAAAGCTTCAACCAAGTCCAGGTGCGGAAGATTTTGGAATTGTGATACTGAGGGTCTAAATTCAGCGCCTTCTAGTCGCTTGAGAATCCAAAACGCAGTGGTAAAATCATTACACACCCCTTTCAGCTTTTTCTCTGAGACTAGGCAGTGTTTGGAAATTGCTTTCGAAACTGGAAAGAGAGATTTTTTCCTAGAAGGCATGTTTGGAGACCGAAGCAAACTTGTAAAGTTTGTGAAGGTCGAAAACTGACCTTATTAGGGAAAAAGATCCTTCATCAGTTTAGGAATGGATTTCCAAACACTGCCTAGTATAGACGGTGGCGGAAAATAATTTAAACCCAGAGTTTAAGAAAAAATCACGATTAATCCTGCTGCAAGAAGGGCAAGTCCAAAAATCTTTTTGAGAACGATTGTTTTAAGACGGTGAGCTAGTTTGGCTCCATAGGGGGCCGCAAAGAAGGAAATGATGCTAATAATGATGAAAGCGGGGAGGTATAGATAGCCTATGCTTTCATGAACTTTAATGGTATGCACCCCTATAAAGAGGAAGAAAGTAGCTCCAAATAGAGAGATTAAGAAACTGAGTGCCGCTGAGGTTCCGATTGCTTTTTTCATAGGGACATTAAAATGGGTAAGGATGGGGACATTAATCATTCCTCCACCTATGCCAAGCATAGTGGAAAAGGTAGTGACTGCAACGGCAATGGTTGAAAGGGTCCAAAAAGCTGGAAGCTTTTTTTCTTTTGTGATTTTTGGCTTTGGAAGGAGGTAGCGAATCCCTAAAAGGGTTTCAAAAATACCGAAGAGGATTTGGAGGAAATATGAAGAGAGAAAGCGGGCAATGATAGCTCCAAAAAGGGCTCCAATAACGATTCCCATACCCATAGGTTTGACGATGTTGAAGAGAATGGCTTCTCTTTTGTAATGGGAGTAACTTGCAGAAAGGGTGTTAAAGACCATGGCTGCAAGAGAGGTTCCAATCGCAAGATGCATGATTGCTAAAGGGGGGATGCCGATTTTATTAAAGATAAGGAGAAGGCAAGGAATGGTAATAACTCCTGCACCAATTCCAAGAAGTCCTGAAAGAAGTCCTGCAATCACTCCGATGATTACAAAGCCAATGACTTCAAAAGTCATTCGACCTCCTCGCGAGTTGGAATAGCATCCATGGCGCCCTTTTTTTGTATACAAAGAGTGGAGGCTTTTGTTGCAATGGCAAGAGCATCTTGAACCGGTTTTTTATTGATCAGTGCTGCTAAAAAATAGCCGATAAAAGTATCACCAGCAGCTGTTGTATCAACCACTTTAACTTTTTCCCCTTCTTGAAAAGTTTGTTTTTCTCCTCTTTGATGGTAAGCCCCTTCAGAGCCTACTGTAAGGAGGACTTCTGTATCGGGAAAGCGCTTTACAAGTGTTTGGAGAATCTTTTTATCGGCACCACCCCTTGCAAGGGCTTCCCCTTCAACTTTGTTGACGATAAGGAGGTGACAAAGATGAAGAGGATAATTGGCTACTTCGTGACCCATTGGAGCCGGATTATAGCAGACTTTTAAGTCGTGGCTGTGTCCTTTTTCAATGAGATAGGGGATGAGGTTGATCTCGTTTTGGAGGAGAAGATAATCGCCGGGGTCAAATTTGGAGAGGGTGGTATCGATTTCCTCTTTGGTCACCTCTTGATTTGCGCCAGGGTAAAAGACGATCGCATTTTCCCCTTTGTCATCGACTTGGATAATGGCGTGCCCATTATTGAGAGTTCCCTCGGTAATAAATTGTGTATTCACATTGTTTTGGTCGAGTTTCTCTTTAAGCCAGGCTCCATCGTTTCCGATTTTTCCTGCATGGAAAACAGTGGCGCCGGCCCTAGCAAGGGCAACCGATTGATTCGCCCCTTTTCCCCCCGCAAAATGGTTGAGAGAAGAGCTAGCTAGGGTTTCTCCAGGTTTTACAAAATGGGGAACGCGGTAGATATGGTCGATGTTAAGAGAGCCATAGTTTAGGATTTTTGCTTTCATATCCCGAACTGTAGCGTAAACTTTTTTTTGTTGCAAAAGCACTCTCCAATCGTTTATCAATGACACATAGAGTAAAAAGTAAAGAAGACAGATGCATCAAAAAGTTTTCTTTTTTCTTGGGGTTTTATTATCCCTTACCCATTTGGAAGGGAGGATTTCAATAGGCCCCTCTCACCCAATCGTATTAATTGTAGATACAGATGCTGATATCGATGATATGATGGCAATCCTCTATCTTTTAAAAACTCCACGCGTTGATATCAAAGCAATTACGACGATGGGAGATGGGATGTCGCGTTGGGAATATAGTGCAAAAAACATTTCCAATCTCCTTGAGCTTGCAGGGCGCTCCCGTATTCCAGTGGCTTATGGTGCAAGAAAATCGCTGAGCCCAGCAGGTACGTTTCCTCCTAAGTGGCGTACAGAGGTCGATAACGTAGCGGGAATCAAACTCCCTATTAATCCCGTTCAACCTGTTCGCGTGCGATCAAGTGATTTAATGACCGATATCATTATGCATAGCCCAATCAAAATCACCCTTTTTTGCATTGGTCCTCTGACAAATGTTGCTACCGCACTAGCTCAGACTCCAGCGATCAAAGAGAATATCGAAAGAATCTATATTATGGGGGGAGCGGTCCTTGTCCCTGGGAATATCGTTGGGCGCCCCCAAGGATTTAAGAATCAGGTCGCAGAATATAATATCTTCCTCGATGCAAAGGCTGCATCCGACGTCTTTGATTCAGGAATACCGATTACCCTTGTTCCTCTAGATGTGACAGAGTACGCTCCGATTACAAAAGAGTTTTTCGAGAGAATTTTAAGCGATCGAAAAACACCATCAGCAAACTTCGTCTACGAGGTGATTAAGCCTTATGCCCAGATGCAAAGACGGCTGCAAAGCTATTTTTCAGACCCCCTTGCGGCAGTGGTTATGACACATCCAGAAGTTGCAACCTATCGCGATTTAAAGCTGACCATCAACTTGAAAAAAGGGCCTGAATATGGACGGTTGATGATGACAAAGATGGGACCGAATATCCAGGTAGTGACAGGCATTGACTCGAAAGCATTTTACAATCTTTTTCTAGAGACATTGAATCTACCCACAAAGACCAAGCAAAATCATAGCGAGAGTAAGTAATTATATGCTTGCCTGAAACCTATGTTGCGATTGGTCTTTCAAAAAGTGCTTGAAACAATTAACCGTTCTATATAAAGTTTGTGTAAATGTTTTCTTAAGCCGGAGTAAACGTGCCAACTGTGTCGCAAAGCAAAAAACTACCTAACAAAAGCACCTCTTCTTCACATCAATCAAAACAAATAGCGATGACTATATTAGAGACGGAGTTATTGGAATTGTCATTCCAAAACAAATCCTTATAACCAACCATACCTCAATCCATGAAGAGGGCTACCTTTCGGGGTAGCCTTCTTTATTTTTGGGAAATGGTATGATTCTGCAAGGTGGGTGAGTGCGCTAACTTATTTTCTCTCACGAAGACTTACCCCCATCTACTGCCTCCAGAAGAGGATATAACCCTAAGTTGCTTATTTTAAAATAGTTAAATTTTTAGTAAAGTTTCTATAAAACATCAAATGATTTAAAATAAGTAACTTAAGTATTTATTTACAAGAAATTCTATTT
>JANQJL010000052.1 GCA_028281675.1 Simkaniaceae bacterium | reverse complement strand
TCACCTTCGCCAAGGTGGCCTCACCTTGGCTCGGCACTCAGCTTGTATCTCCGCTAATTCAAAAGGCCGCTGCCGCGAAATAGGTGGCATTCACGGGTTTAAACCCTGGAGGTCATTTATTTTCCCTTTATCGCTGTTTGAGCCTCCAAAGAGAGAGTTTAATCGTTAAAACCAGAAGAGTGGTCATGACAACAATAAAGATCACAATAGGCCAAATATCTGCCGACTCCCAAATAAAGAGAAGAATAGAAATGCAAAAGCCTAATCCTCCAAGAATCCCCAAAACCACACTGGGAACAAAAAATTCAAGATAGATCAAAATAAGAGAAAGAAGTCCTATTGCAATTGCCACTAACATGAAAAATCCCTTTCCTCTTTGGGCGGTTTTAATCGAGTAAGAAGTTTTTTCATTACTTATTCAAATACTCAAGTATTGCATCCCGGGTTTTTTCTAAATGCTCCTCAGTATGGGCAGAAGAGATAAAGCAAGCCTCATATGGGGATGGAGAGAGGTAGATCCCCCGCTCCAGCATAAATCGAAAATACTCTTTAAAGCGCTCTTTATCCAGATCCTTTAGGTCTTCAAAACAAGAAACCTTTTTCGGGCCAAAGAAAACTGTGAACATCCCTACCGCTTCCTGAATACAGACTCCCATTTCTCGAATAGGCTTTGTAATAACTTCGGTCTTTCGCTTAAGCTCCTTGTAAAAACCATCCACTTTCGCAAGCTCAAGGGTTGCTAGACCTCCCTCCATTGCCACAGGATTTCCAGACAGAGTACCCGCTTGAAAAACTTTTCCATTTGGGGCTAAACACTCCATGATTTCTTTTTTCCCACCAAGCGCTGCCGCTGGAAACCCTCCTCCAATAATCTTTCCAAAACAGCTAAGGTCAGGTTGAATAGCGTAAATTTCTTGAGCCCCTCCAAAAGCGACTCGAAATCCAGAAATCACTTCATCAAAAATAAAGACCGCGCCAATCCGTTTTGTCTCACTCCGAATCACCTCCAAAAACTCCTGATTTGCAGGAACAACACCCATATTTGCTGCTACTGGTTCTACAACGACTGCTGCAATAAATTGGGAGTAGAAAGGGTCGCGCATCACCTGCTTAAAGATCTCTGAATCATTATAGGGAAGGGAAACGGTATTTCTCACACTCTCATGAGGGACACCATCAGAAGAAGAATCCTGCGAGACCTGAGAAACTGCAGATCCACCCTTTACTAGAAAAGGATCAGCATGGCCATGGTAATTACCATTGAACTTGATCACCACATGGCGCTTTGTGTACCCTCTTGCTAGCCTAATCGCCGTCATGAGCGCCTCTGTCCCAGAAGAGACAAACCGGACTTTCTCCAAGCTCTCGACAGCCTCCACGAGCTCCCGTGCCAGCCTCTCCTCCTCCTCAGTTCCTATCCCAAAGGAACTCCCTAACTTGGCCCGCTCAACGACTCGCTCCGTCACCTCAGGGTGAGCATGGCCATGAAGGAGGGCCCCCCAGCTCATGCAGTAGTCGATATAGGTCCTCCCATCAACATCGGTGATCGTATCTCCCTTCCCTTTCGATACAATCATCGGATCAGCTCCAAGACCAATAAAGGCTCGAACAGGAGAATTGACCCCGCCAGCAATCACTTCCTCTGACTTTTCAAATATTTCCCTACTCTTTTCAATAGTACTTTTGTGCACTTACATCTCCAAAAGCCCACTATTCCAAAAAAAATAATTTCTATAAAGTAAAAATTATTCTCCTAATAATAAACGTTTTAGGAAACGTTGTCTGGTAAGACATTATTTTAATCATAAAAATTAGCCATTTTTTTAGAAAACAAATCGAATTTTAGTTATATTCTTAAGTGCGGGCAGGGTTGATGTCTAATAAAATTAACAAATAAAACACCGACCATAAATCACTGCTTTAGCACACGTGTTGTAACAAAATATTTGAGAGGTCCTCTATGCCAAGCACAGTTCACTTAATTCCTAGCCATGATTCTGGGGCAGCAGGAATCCAACTTGCCAAACATACTGACCAAGTTCATGTCGATAAGTTAAAGAGAATCAGTAAAGAATTAGAAGAAGTTAACGAAATGCTCCGTAAATTTTCTGCTTTAAAAAGACAGATTGAAGCCAAAAACGATGGAAAATCTGATACCTATGATATTACCGAACTTCATGAAAAGCTCATTGATTTTCAAGAGTATTTTAATGCTAATGCAACCGAAGGGGAAAAGCTTGACTTCAACAACAAAGAAGCACAAGCAGCATTGAAATCAAAAGGCTCAAAAGAACTTGAAGCAATCGCTAAGAAGATTGAGGATACGGTCGGAGAGCTTAAAGACAAAGCTTCTGATGTAAGTAACCAAGTTTACCTCCAAGGACACCTTTACACCGTTATAATGAATATCTTACAAGAGCTCACCCGTACTAATACACGCGCAAAAGAACGACTTGCTCAAGCTTCAAGGAGCCATTAATGTTAAGTGCTCAGGATAAAGAAAAAATTCAGACAGTTCTCCATGAGGTTGGAGATCTTCTGAAAGAGGGACGTCCACTCAATAAAAACTTTTCAAACGAAGATCTTAGAGTTATTTACTCCCTTGCTTATACCCTTTATCAAGGAAACGATTTTGTCCAAGCAAGATCGATTTTTCAGCAATTAGCATCGCTTAAGCCATTTGAGCAAAAATATTGGCTTGGCCTTGCTTCATGCTGGCAAGTAGAAAAACGGTACCATGAAGCCCTCAAAGGGTGGGCAATGGCAGCTCTTCTAAATGAGAGGGATCCAACGCCCCACTTTCATGCAACTGAATGCTATCTCGCACTTGATGATCAAAAAGAAGGATCAAAAGCTTTTGCCGCATGTCAAAAGCGGATCACTGAAAAGCACCAAGAGCTCAAACGTAAACTAGAAAACTTGAGGGGCTCATTCACCCAAGAAGCTCAAAGAGGAGCATAAGTGTATGCCTAGCGGAAATATATTATCAACTCAACGTCAATCAGACTTCTTATCAAAAGGTCTTGGATTACCAATTAATAAAGAGAATACAATAAAGCGCCCTATCGCTGAAAAAGATAAAGCTCCAACCTCAAAGGGATTAAAGCGGAAGCAAGATGAATCGCTAATACAACAACATCAGGAGTCCCCTCCTTCTAAAAAAGCTAAAACTGAAGGTGAGCTTTTCCCCAATATTGAGGCCAAACAAGCCCTTCCAGAAAAAGGGTCTGAAGTCGATTTTAACAGCTCGTTTCTCCATAAAAAAGCTAAGCCTGAGGTGACAAAACCTGAGCTTCCAAAACCTGAAACGATCTATAGCCACCGCCAAGAACCCCTGATCAACTACAACAGCCGGATGTCTTATAAACCTACAAAATACTCCTCACAATTTGAAAAAGATCTGATCGGATCAGATAGTGGTCTCATGCTCAAAATTGCAAATAACATTATCGAAATGCGGATGGGTGAGCAACTTGATCTTCTCGAATCCTTCAAACACCTTAACGACAAAATGCGCCATATCCGTAGTGAAAAGTCAAAAGTCTTAAACGATTTAGCGGAGAATGCCAAACTCGAAGATTATTGGTCCTCAATGAGAAGCCTCATTAGCTACTTAACAGCAGGAGTTGGCCTCGTCATGGGAGTAGGAATGGCAGCCTATGGAGTGCATACAGCTTACTGCGGAGCCTTAGCAGAAGGATATGAAGCCCTTGTAACTTTTGCAGCAGGCCTCGCAACCATCCAATCAGGTGTTATGACAACTATTGGAGGCCTTGGAAGTATTGGTTCTCAATGGATGCAAGAGAAAAAGTATAATGAGAAGATGGTGAATGCCATAGCTCTTTGCAGCTCGCTACTAGTCGGATACAATGCTATTCCACAAGCCCTTCCCCAATCATTACTAACAACAAAAACGGCAATGACTGCGATGAAGGCGTTTGGTGGTATTGGGGAAAGTATTTCGCAACATCAAATTTCTAAAACTAAGGCAAACGAATACCGAATTCAAGCCGAAGCGAACGGTTTACAATTCAATCGCGAAAAAAATAAGTCGAAGCAATCAAAAGCACTTGGTGGAATGAAACTAACCGAGCTTACGGACGAAGTAAAAGCAGCCTCAGGACAGATTGCTGATGAAGACAGGCTGAAAGAGCGGATCGCACAAATGCTTTCCTCAGCAGCTTAAAGTTACAAAAAACATCATAGGAGAAATGCTTTATGGAATCAACTATTTTAGAGGGAGTTCCCCTTGAGGATGGAATATCTAAGGCTATAGATGTTTCTAACATGGCAAAAATAGAACAAGCCGGACAATTAACCGCTCAAACTGAGGATAAAGGACGTCTGAGTACTCAAAAGAGCGATCAAGTTTCTAGTATTAATGCAATACTCCTTGTTTTTAGGGCTATGAAAGCCGCAAAAGGCATTCTTCGCGATGGGCTAAAAGAAACTAAAAAAGACAACAAGGATAATGAGAAAAAATGGGAAAAAATCTCACGAGAAATATCAGCAGAACACAAGAAGTCATGCGACAGTCAAAAAAGTACCAGCAGATATCATCTAATCCCCATCTTCATTCAAACAGCGGGAATATTTAGCGGATTTTGGCTAGATAGTATTCAAGATATTCGGTGGAAAGAGTTTATAGACAATAATACTGAAAATCGTTATTACCGCCTTTTTGATGATTCTTATTTAGGCAAATTTAAAAATAACATCATTGGAACATTTGAAACCTTCTCAAAAAATAAAGATAAAAGTAGTGTTATTGGAAAATTATCTGATAATGGAGCAGTTGCTTCTAAAGGATTTGCCGAGTCCACTACTGCTCAAATCAATCTAAACAACCAAGCAGATACCACTCCACTTCAAATGAAGTCTCAAGCAGCTGCCTCCTTGCACCAAAACCGAGGTTCTGATGAGTCTAGTGAAAAGCAGCAGCTTAGTGAAGTTGACCGCTCAATGCGAGATCTGATGTCTCAAGAAGCTCAAATCTTCCAAGGAAGTAGCGGCCGTGGATAAAGGCTCTCTTGCTTAAATAATTACAACGCACTATGGTCCCAATTTTAGAGATAAAGTTGGGACTTATTTTATGATCATCATCCTCATGGGAGTTTCTGGCTCTGGGAAAACCGCCATTGGAAAAGAGCTCTCTAAGGCCCTTAAACTCCCCTTCTACGACGCCGATGATTTTCATTCTCAGGAAAACAAGGCGAAGATGTCAAAGGGGATTCCCCTTACAGACAGCGATCGAAAACCTTGGCTTGAAACCCTTGCTACCTTTCTAAAGGAACAGGGTCCCCTTATTCTGGGCTGCTCAGCCCTTAAAGAGTTCTACCGAAAAGTCCTTATGGTCTCCCCTGATATTAAGCTTATCTATCTCAAGGGAAGCTACGAGCTTATTCGAAAAAGACTTGAGGCGCGCAAAGGTCACTTCTTCGATCCTTCTCTTCTTGATAATCAGTTTGCTGATCTAGAAGAGCCAAAAGATGCCCTAACGATCAATATTCAACTACCGATTAATGAAATCATTTCACTAATTCAGAATTATTTAATCTCTTGAAAAAATAACATTATGCATGTAGAGTCTTCTCGAATCAACAAGGAGTGAGAGCTATGTCTACAATATCATCAGCCAGCATGTATGCTAGAGAAGCTGCGGGAATCAATAAAACAGAAATTGTAGAGTTTTTAGCCAAACTCGATGAAGCAGAAGAGCAGGCTCAAAAAGATCAGGATTATGAAATATGTGATCAACAATACACTTCACCGCCCCAATTCTATGGGGGAATCGTTGGATTCTGTTCAGGTCTTTATTGCATTTCAAATGCAATTAATAAAAAGGTCAAAGACATTCCAATTTCATATATGCTTGCTTTTATTCCAGCTGCTATCACAGGTGCCCTAGGTAATTCAGTCACTGGGAAAATTTTTGACACCCCAGAGAGCAGAACTAAAGGTGTAAATCCCATTATCGAACATGGTATTAAACAGTTAGATGAAGTGAGATTCCGAAGGCTTCGGGATAAGATTTCTGTGATAGGGGTGGAGTTAACGAAGGATAATATCGGCGAGGTGGCAAGACAGCAGCTAACACTCGCGAAAAATCACTTCGAAACTACCACAATGCTGTTTGAGAGAAATTTAACAGTTCGTATTCACTCAAGCTGATCACCCATTTCCAAAATGGAAAGCAGATTTTTTCTTTTTATTTTGATCACATTGTCCAGATGACAAAGGTTCAAAATGAAAAGGGAAAAAATGCCAAAAAGTGTGGAATAAAAAATTATCTTTAATACAGGATAGGTTCATAGGCAAATAGAATTGACATAGATTCGTTAATCTCTCCTAGAAAACAAAAGAAGATACTCAAAGAGATGTTCCCTTTATCACCCAAATAAATAAGCGATGCTCCCGGGTTAAAATCCCTATCCTGAAAAAGGAAATTTTTATAAGATAGGATTTTATGCGTTTTTTACTTAGCAAGCTTAACTTTTTAGTTTCGACTGGCGAGTTCATGATCCTCATTTGGGATGTGACAATCGCAACATTTAAGCGTCCACCTGGCTGGGCGCTAATACGAGAGCAGCTCTATAATATTGGAGTACTCTCTTTGCCAGTCGTGGCAATGACGGGATTTTCAACGGGACTAGTTTTGGCTGCGCAATCGTTTTTTCAGCTGAGCGATAAAGGGCTTGCGGGTGCAACAGGGCTGATGGTCGGAAAGGCGATGATCACAGAGTTGGGTCCGATACTCACTGCCTTTATGGTGACTGGTCGCGTAGGAGCGGCGATGTGCGCGGAGCTAGGCACAATGCGGGTAACGGAGCAGATTGACGCTTTAGAAACAATGGCGGTAAACCCTAACCGCTACTTGATTTCTCCACGGTTCATTTCTGGATTGATCATGATGCCTCTCCTGACTGTCTTTAGCATTTTCATGGGAATCTTTGGTGGATATTTGATCTCTGTTTTCTATTTTAAAATGCCACCAGCCACCTACTTCGATCCAATGCCGATTTACATCACAAATTTTGATCTATTTATTGGAATCATTAAGGCATTCGTCTTCGGCGTTTTGATTGTCACCATCTCTTGCTTTAGAGGACTTCATACTTCGGGAGGTGCTCAAGGGGTTGGACGCGCAACCACCAATAGTGTGGTGATTTGTTACACTTTTATCCTCATTACTAACTTCTTGATCACTCTTGGCCTTAATATGCTTGAGAATGCGACAGGATGGTTCAAATGATTGATATCCATGACCTATGGAAAGCCTACGGGGGGAAAGAGGTTTTAAAAGGACTCACCTTAAGTGTAAAAAATGGTGAAACCATTGTCATTTTAGGTCGTTCTGGAGTGGGCAAAAGTGTCCTTTTAAAACACATTATTGGGATTGCTCAAGCAGATCGAGGCTACATTGAAGTTGACGGGATTCGTGTTTCCGATCTTCAAGGAGAAAAAAGATATAGTGCTACGCAGCATATGGGAATGCTCTTTCAAGGTGCTGCCCTTTTTGACTCGATGAATATCGAAGAAAATACCGGTTTCTATTTGAAGGAACATGGAAATTTAGAGACGGGTGAAAAGCTTTCGAAAAGTGAAATTGGAGATCGGGTGGATGAGGCCCTTCGGATGGTTGATTTAGAAGGGACTCAAAAAATGATGCCTTCTGATCTGTCGGGAGGGATGAAAAAACGGGCAGGTCTTGCTCGCTTAATTGTTTACCGCCCAAAGTTTTTGCTGTATGATGAGCCGACGACAGGGCTTGATCCCATTACTGCAATGCAAATTAATGAGCTAATTGTTAAAACACAGAAGGAGCTGCAAGCAACAAGTATCGTAGTAACACACGACATTATTTCATCCCTTTTTGTTGGAGATCGATTAGCCCTCCACAAAGATGGAAAAATTGCGTATGTTGATACGCCAGATGAGTTTATGAAAATTGATGACCCGATTATTAAATTTTTAACGAAAACCATATCAGAGGATCCACGGACGTTTAGGAGATGAACACATGATTGATTACATGAAAAACATGCTCATTGGGCTATTTGTAGTGGTCGCCTGCGCACTCATTGTAGGGATCATCCTCTTTCTTGAGCCAAGTGTTGGCGATGGAAAAGAAACCCTTATTGTCCGGTTTTCCAATGTGAATGGCCTTTCACTCGGCACGCGGGTAATGTTTGCCGGTAAACCAGTGGGTGAGGTTGTCGCAATTGAGCAAATTCCCCATGCCCGTGAGCAGCCAACCGATGAGCTGGGACAGGTCTACTTTTACCAACTCGTCCTCCATCTTGACTCAAGCGTTCATGTTTATAATACCGATGAAATCACTGTTCAAACTTCGGGACTCCTCGGTGAGAAATCAATAGCAATCATTCCCCGTTCTCCTCCCAAGGGAGTGAAGCCCACTCTGATCACTGCAAAAACACCCATTTATGCTGAATCGGTCGATCCTCTAGAAAGTGCTTTTAATGAGCTTTCTCAGCTCTCCGATAAGGTAGAAGAGACTCTCGATAAAGTGATCGCCTGGATCGATCAAAATGGACAAGAACTTGGCGCTGCCATTCAATCCTTCGATGATGCGATGTACGAAGCATCGATTACCCTTTCTCAAGTGAACAAGAGCAATCTCATTGGAGATATCAAATCGAGTGTTCAGAATTTTTCTCTAGCAATGCGCGATGTCCATTACGCTTTTGATCAAATGAATGATGATGAGGTTTTTAACAACCTCTCCATCACCCTTAAAAATACAAAAAATGCCAGCTATGCTTTTGAGCATGTGATGGATGGGATTGCTCGCGGCCAGGGAACAATTGGAAAGCTCTTTGTTGATGATGATACTTACCTTCGTGTAACTGCCATCTTAAGTAAACTCGATACGCTGATGAATGATGTCAATCACTACGGCTTCCTCTTTAATCTTAATAAAGAGTGGCAACGGACTCGCCTTAAACAAGCAACGATTCTCAATGCTCTTAATACACCGGAAAATTTCCGCGATTACTTCAATAAAGAAGTCGATCTCATTAATACCTCAATGTCTCGCCTATCGATGCTAGTTGATCGTGCAGAGAATAGTCCAGAACGAAAAAAGATTTTCGATACCAACCGATTCCAAAAAGATTTCGCAGAATTAATGCGTCGCTCTGAGTCACTCTACGATAATTTGAAGCTGTATAATCAGCAGCTGATGGAGGCAGAGAAAACCTCGCATTAAGGAGGCTAGACAAAATAACTTTCTGATTTCCAGTAAGTTAAAAGCGCATAGGCTGTTTATATTTTACGGCCAAATGGGTTAAAAAAACCAAAAAGCGATCACCGGGAATTTTGCAATTAATTACTCTTTTGTTATGGAGTAATTATGAGCAATATTCCATACTCAGAGCTTAAAAAAGGGACCTTTCTAGTCGCTAGCCCCGATATTGAGAGTGGGATCTTCTATCGGAGTGTCGTCCTTCTTTGCGATCATAGTCCTGTTGGATCTTTTGGTCTTATTATCAATAAGCCACTTGATGTGGAGCTGGAGGATGACCTCTTTGACCTAGAAGGAACCGAGGGGAAAGTCGACATGCGAGCAGGAGGCCCCAATCAACCGAACCAAGTCATGCTCCTCCAAGACCAAGGTTTTAATGAAGAGACTAGTTTAGAGATCTGCGAAGGGGTCTATCTCAATGGCGATATAGATTTAATTCGAGAAGAAGAACCAATTCCTCAAACAATTCTCTGTTTTGGATATGGGGGATGGACTTCAGGAGTTTTGGAACGAGAGTTCTTAAATGGTGCCTGGTTTCTTTGTCCTGCTACCAAACACCAGGTCTTTGAAATCCCTGCTGAAAGACTCTGGCAATCCCTTTTAAGAGAAATGGGAGGGAAATATAAGACCCTCTCTCTCATGCCAGAAGACCTTGAGCTTAATTAGTGATCAGTCTACAAAACTCTTTGTAAACTCCCTAGAATTCCCCTTTGATTTTCTGAAAAAGCTTGGCATGAAATAGTGGTTGCAAGACTTTAATGAGCTTATCATGCTCTTTTGTGAAAGTTGCACCAAGAATGCTAAGGGCGCTGGCCATCCGGCTAAACCGCTGATAATCGACAAGACGTTCACGAACGGTAAGAGCTCCGCCGCAGAGAATCCAGAGAAGGTGATCTTGTTCTTCAATGCTCCACTTCCCTTCTTTTCCGAGGAATTTAAGAAGGGCATAAAAAGCTCCGCTCGTTGTAGCTCCAACATCAATACCATCTTTACAAGAAAAGGTAAATGTATCAGGCTTAATTATTTCTAAAACCTTTAGTTCCAAGAAAAGATAGAAGATCTCAATAAAATCGAGACGCTCTTTTCTAGCGAGCTTAGCCTTCTTTCCAAAGAAGTGGATATGGATAATTGGAATGATCTTTTTGATATAAAGGTGGAGCTCTTTTTGAGGGATATGTTTGGAAAAGAAAAAGCCACATTCCTCCCCACTTTTGACTTGCTCTTCAAGGAGTTTCATGAAATCTTTGCTGCTATTGATATCAAAATAGTTTTCGGCTTGGAAATAAAAGTCACTTTTTTTGGAAAGTGTTACGAGGGTAAACTGCTCTGAAAATTCTGCTTTTTTCTGAAGCTTTTCAAGGCTCTCGCAACGGGCATGCTCTTCCCAGGATGTCCGATCTTGAAGGTTAAAATGGAGATGCTTTGTTAGCTCTTTTTTTGTTTCAAAATGGCGGAGAAACCCTTTGAATTCATCGATCACTTCTGCTTTATTAATGTGGGTATGAAAGGTTGGGCAAGGCATCTTTAAGCAAGAGGCATCAAATGCTCCACTTGAGAAAGTGAAGAGATAATAAGGAGAGTTTCCTTGGTTAATAGGATCAAATCCCTCTTTTTTATTCCTCTCTTGAAAGATATCGAGGATTTTAAAGAGAGGACCGCTCGGAAACTTTTTAAGCATATCAGTGACCAAATCATGGATATCAAAGATCTCACTGAGGAAGTTATCGGTAGTGATCCCCTCTCGCCGCTTTAGAGGCTTCCCCTTTGAAGCTCTTTTAATTAAATCACTCAAGTAATCAAGCATCTCCTGTTTTTTTCCACTATGGATGAAAAAGGCAAAGGAGAAAGCATGGATGAGGTTAAGAAGGGCTTTTGTACTCTTATCAGTCTCTTCATCCGAATGACTGATCAATCTCTCATATTCTGTAGAGGCAAGGATGTTTCTTAGGAAGCGGTGAAAATCTTTAAGATAGCGGGTACAAACTTTCCCCATTGTATTTTCCAGAAGATTGTGAGGGTTACAAGCAAGCATCAGTGACATCGTCATCTTAATCGTGTCACTGATAATCGGAACTTCCTTGTGATAAAAGGCATCTGCATAAAAATCACCAAGCTCAGTTCTTGCAATATCTCGAATTTCTTCTGCAATTAACTGAGCTTCATGGTCTAGAAGAATATTAATCCGTAGAAGAGGATCTTCTCCTTCAAACCCTACAATAATCTCATCAAAATCGCTGACAAGCTTAATATGGCGGAGGAGATTTCGGTTGAAAAATGGTTTTCCATCATCCTTCCTGATGTAAAAGAGTTCGTACTCTTTATCTCGCTTGACCATTTCTAAGTCTTTGAGTCCCTGCCTCTCAATATCAATCTGCTCATCATCTTCCGCACCCCACTGCTCTTGCCATTTGGCCTCTGTCTCCAAAACCTCCTCAAAGCGCTTGAGAATCTTTTTACTAAAAAAGGCCCGAAGATCTTTATATTCTTTGATCTCAGAGACTTTCCCTTCCTTATAGGTATGCTTGAAAAGGGATGTACACTTATCAAGCTTATCAGCAGCTTCATCAGCCAGGACCATGATCGCTTTAATCCCCCGCTGCATATCACGGTCTTTGAGTTGCTCTTTATCTTTTTGGTATACGTGTTCGAGATATTTGTGGACCGTCTTAAAGGTCCCTTTGACAGTGGAAAGGGTCTCTTCTTTCTCTTGAGGTTTTAACTCTTTTAGCTTGTGAAGGTCCTTCTTGACCCCCCGAGCCTCACCCTCTTTTTCGAAAGTAACATCGAGTTCGGCCATGCCCGAGAGATTATCGACCGCATCCATGATCGACATCTCACCTTCTTTCCCTTTCTTCTTCGCCATGGTCCCTCTTGCAGATCGTGCCGTCCCCTAAACTTATTATGGCGAGATACCAATATAATTATCAATTTCAATTTCCCGCTCTGTCACATTAAAAAAACCGGGAACAATCCTATCATCTTTATCAAGAAGCTCGAGCTTAACCATGTGCTTTCCACTAGAGAGACCATAAAGGTAGTAAGGAACATAATCGGTAAGGGTTTGAATGACCTTTGCATCAATAGTGAGGCGAACTTTGTAACCATCTACTGATAAGTCACAATTAGAGAGGAGGAAATCGAGGAGAATAGGGCTAGATTTTGATGCTGGGTATCTTCCCTGCGGCTCATTATAAGTTAGATAAGGCTTTTGAAGATCGACATTCATTGTATCAGACTTCTCTCGATCTTGATAATAAAAAATCTCAACAGCAAAAGGACCACTCCCTTTCAAACTCTCTCCGTAGGAGCGAACAGGAAAGGAACGGATAACATGTTGCCCAGAACTTAAAGTAAAAGGGATATGGAAGCTGAGAATTTTGTCGTAATACTCCCGATTTTCGTCGAAAGAGTCTTCAAGCGATTGATTATAGATAAGGTAGGGTCTATTATCGATAATGACATGGATTGCTTGTCCATCAGGGTCATTGTAAATTTCATTTTTCCGATCATTTTGGGTTATCACTCCAAGAGGAAACCCCTCAATTCGAAGCTGAACATTGATCGGTGTTTTCCGCTTATTCTCATAGGGGCGAGGAAAAATGATTTTTGTAACGATGGTATTTGCTTCTGGAGTCGGTTTGACAGGGACAACATAAACATCTTCAACACCATAGAGAATGGATAGTGTAAATAAAAAAATCCCCAGCCACTTTTTCACGATGATACTTCTCCTTTCTTCTCCTTACCCTTTTTCTTAAAATAGATCAACGTCAAGATGAAAGCTAAAAGAGCTACAGCGGCAGTCACCAAATTTGTGATTGCAAAAGCTGATGTGGAAGTAGTGATAAGAGCCTCCTTTATATAGCTAAGGACTTCAGGTTTTAAACTTTTCGATGCTTCCACAGAAGCTGAAAGATTATTGAGAAGCCCCCCATAGAGAGAAGGGCTAAGATCTTCTGTTCCAGGTCCCTTCAAAAGCTTATCCTTAAAAAGAGCATCTTGGACATTAACCTGAGTCGCCCCTAATACAGCCACTCCAATCGTTGCCCCTGTAAAACGGAGGGTATTGTACATCCCCGTTGCCACACCCGTCTTCGATTTAGGAACGCTACTGAGGGTCGCGGCACTTGCGGGAGTCATAACAAAAGAGATTCCGGCGCCAAAGGCAAAAAGGGCTGGAAAAAGAAGAGCTATATTTTGAAAAGATAAAAAATAAGCAAACCAGATAAAGCAAAGAAAAAGGAGAATAAACCCAATCATCAGCGGAAGTCCTGCTCCTCTTCGATCCGACAAATTTCCGCTAATCGGTGCAAAGAGCATGAGAGGGATCGTCCCAATCGCTGTGATCATTCCTGCTACCATAGGCGAATCCAAGAGAACCTTTTGAAAAAATAAGGGCCAAAATACAGTAATCATCAAAAGAAATTGAGCACAAATAATCAGAAAACACCCTCCTAAAAATGTCCGATTTTTAAATAAATTAAACTGAAAAAAGGGATGTTTTGCGAATCGTTCGAGTCCCCTTACTGCCAAAAATAGAGTTACCGAAAGGAGAAAGAAAAAAATCGTCTGCCAGCTCCCCCATCCCCATTTCTTCCCTTCCATCAATCCAATAGTTAAAGAAGTGATTGCTAAAGACATTGTGGTGAAACCTATGAAATCAAAGGTCTCCTTTTGTTTTTCTGATTTAGGAACCCCTTTTAAAACCATAAAAATCCCAAAAATCGCTATGGGAGGGTTGATGATAAAAGCCCACCGCCAAGAAAGATACTCTGTAAAGAACCCTCCAATAAACGGGCCCAAAGACAAAAAGAGAGAACCAATAGCAACGACAATACCAATCGCTTTTCCCCGTTTATTTTCAGGAAAAGCATGAAGGAGAAGAGACATCCCTGCAGGAGACATCATAGCCCCCCCTGTTCCCTGAATAGCGCGGGCCATCACCAGCCACCACCCCGATTCTGCCATTGCCCCCATGACTGATGCTAAAGAATAAACGGCCACTCCAATACAAAAAAACTTTCGATGGCCAAAAAGATCGGCAAGCCTTCCTCCAGCAATGACAAAAACTGCCGTTGCCAAGAGATATGCATTAATAACCCATTGGAGAGCACTAAGTGAAACACCCAGCTCTCTTTGAATCGTAGGGAGGGCTACAGGAAAGAGAGTAGCATTGAGGAAGATCATCGAGGTCGAGCTGATCATCGCTATCAGAATGAGGTTCTTCTTTTCAGAAATCGCCATTACACTATAATGCTTCTTTAACTCACATATAGAACAATGAAGCGATTAGAGCCACTTGCAAAATTCCCGGTTAGTCGATTTTTTAGGAGTTTTGGCCGAGTTGGTCCTAAAATACAAACTTACATTCCCTTTAGGGTAGGGTGTTTGTGTTTTATGACCAAATCCGTTAAAAGAGTCAAAAAACGACCACCGGGTATTTTGCAAGTGGTTCGATTAAGTAAAATTTTACTTTTTACGCTCCTCTTTTTTGGGGTGGAGCGCCTCTGCCATAAAGCTACCGATGGCTTTGCTATGGTCAATGTCTATGCCCCTCCAGGCAATAACTCTCAGTGGCATCGAGAAGAAACTCCTGATAAGGCCCTCCTAAATCAAACATATCACTACCTTGGCTGCGGAAGCCAATCCTATGTTTTTGTCTCTGAAGATGGGAAAACAGTTCTTAAACTCTTTAAATTCCAACACATGAGGACCCCGCCTTGGCTAGACTTCCTCCCCTCTAAAGGGATATTGGGAGAGAAACGGCTTAAAAAAAGAAAAGTTCTTGAAAAAACATTTAACAGTTACGCGATCGCCTACAACCTTTTAAAAAAGGAAACAGCTCTTCTCTATATCCACCTCGACAAAACCAACCATCTAAAGCAAACCCTCACCATTATTGATAAAATTGGAAAGTCCCATACCCTCGATCTTGATAGGATAGAATTTATCCTCCAAAAACGGGGAATCCTTGCCTATGAAGCCATCAACAATTGGATGAAGCAAGGGGAGCGACAAAAAGCACAAAGTGGAATCCAAAACCTTCTTCGGCTATCTGTCCATCGATGTCAGATGGGAATTTTTGATAAAGACCCCGACTTCAGCACCAACTTTGGCTTTATCGATGAAACACCTTTCCAGATTGACTTTGGCCGCCTAAACCTCCTAGAAACTGAAAAAGACCCTAAAACTTATGTCCCAGAGATGATTCGGATCACCCGCGACCTAGAAGGATGGATCGCAGAAAATCATCCCGATCTGTTAGACTCTTTTAGAAAGGAGCTCGATGAGATCACTGCTAACTAAAACTGGAATTGTCTTATTTGTCATCGCTTCCATCTTTGGAATCGATCGCCTCTCTCATTATTTAACAGATGGCTTTGGATATCCAAATATCACCTCGGCACCTCCCTATAATCCCCATTGGGAAGTTTCCTTCTCTGATGAAGACCTTCAAGAGCTTCAAGAGGCTTTAAGCCAAACCTACACTTACCTTGAAAGTGGTTCACAAAGCTACGCCTTTGTCAGTGAAGATAATGCCTACGTCATCAAATTTTTTAAACACAAAAGGTGGCGTCTTAACCCCCTAATCGATGCCCTTCCTCTTCCCCCCTCCTTAAGCGCAAAGCGAGAGAGGTGGAAACAAAAGAAAAAAGAGACCGTTGATGCCACCTTTGAAAGTTGCGTCACCTCTTATAGAGAGTTTAAAGATGAGACCGGTCTCCTCTTTGTCCATCTTAATAAATCCTCTTTAAATCATATTCTGACCGTGAAAGACCGCATCGGATTCAAACATCAAATAGAGCTTGGTAATGTTGAGTTTGTCATCCAGAAAAAAGCAATTCCTACCGGTCCCTATCTTCTTTCCTTAAAAGAAAAAGGAAAAACTGAAGAAGCAAAAAAAGCTCTCTCAGCGCTCCTAGATTTTACAGTGAAGCGAGCAGAAAAGGGGTATAGCGATAAAGACCCTCATCTCATCCGCAACTTTGGATTTATCAATGATCAAGCCATTGAAATCGATATCGGTGGATTCCACCGCGACCCCAAAAAAGACCTCAATTATTTTCATTCGCACGAAATGAAAAAGATCAAGAGAAAACTTCTCCCCTGGCTTGAAGAAAACTATCCCGAGCTTGCCCCTTTTGCTGAAGAACAATTCTCTAGACTTATATATTAATATTTCTTATAATCTCACCAAAAATTCACCTTGGGGATTAAATGTCAGCATCAATCGAGATAGCAGTCAGTTCTCACTCTTTGCCAGATCAAATAGTCTATGAGTCGGAAAATCCTTTCGTTTCCGGAAAAGTTAAAGCCAATGGGGTAGCCCAAAATTACTTCTCCACCTTAGGCATTTATCTAAGGGACCGCTTTTACCTCCCAATGCGCAAAGGACCGATTGAATCATTTTTTCAGCAGTCCAATATCCATGCTGAAAATGTCACAAAGATGCTTAAAGGAGAAAACCAAGATTTCGATCCCACATTCCCCCACCTTCCAGAACTAAGCAAACACTATGATACTAGAGATATCCCGATTATGATAAAATCAGGGGAAAACTCTCTCGTATCAACAGTACGGATCATCGAATCAAAAAAGGAAACAAATGGACACAAGCTACGGCTAGTTTTATTCTCATATTATGAAAATCAACAAATGAGTGGAGCGGAACTCTCACCATGGAATCCCAAGACCGCTGACGAACTTAGTGCTGCGCCCTTAGAAGTCTTAAAAGCCCTTCAAACCCACACAAAAGTGGATTCAATGATGTGCTTTTCTTTGGGGGCAATGGCCCTTGATGGGCTGAAGCACCTCGCTCTAAAAGATGCAGATCTTATTCCCAAAACACTCATCCTTAATAGACCCTTAGCATCGATTTGGAAAGTAGCTTCCGTTCTTTTTCCTTGGATGAAATGGGGCCTCTATAGTCTTGCCAGTCTATATGGATTGAATGCAGACCCCGAAAGAGAAGTGGTCTCTTTTCATCAAAGAGTCCGTCAACCAGATCGCCGGGTGGTTGCGTTTTCTGTAACAAGAGATCGTTACTTCTCAGGAGCAGGAGCCCTTGACCCCAACTTTCACTCCCAAATTGCTGACGCTAATACCCGCGTTGACCATGGAAAGTTTTTTGTTCCACTATTAGCAGAAGTAGCTCAACATGGCCATCGTTTAGATCATGTCATCAACAATGAAGGATCTGAAACCGATACAACAAATTTTCTAAACATGCGCCCCAATGAATCTGTACCCCAAGCACTCAATAGAGAGGTTTTCAGGACTGGAGATGATCATACTTGCCTTATTGTTGGAGGAAATAAAGACAATCTTGATTCCATTACCTATCTTCAAGCCCTTCCTATCATTGAAGCTCACTACAAAGACACAAAAGGGACAAACTAGTAAATTAGCTCCTTCTTAGATTTTTTTGTTTACCTTTATTTAGCCTATTGCTATTCTGTGGCCTCATTAATTCATTTGCGAGAAGAAAGAAATGTTAGTTAACCCAGAAAAAACTGCAGCGCAATGTGGAACACTCTTTGCAGCAACACTAGTCGTTGGCGGAGCGGGATACTTTGCAAGCAAAACTGTTATTTACTTAGGAAAAGGAGCCAAAAATCTTGGCAGCAAATTTTTAAAGACTCATTTTGGTCAACTCGTAGCGTGGCCCTTTCAAAAGATTTGGGCAGCAATGCGCTCTGCTGGAAGCGGAATTAAATCGGCGTTCTTTTGGTGCTGGAGCTGCATGCGCCACCCCATCACATCCCTCCAAAACCTTCTTAAAAATATTTGGACAGTCGCTTGTTTTATTTTTAACTGGACAATCGGCATTACCTACACAAGTATCCAATCCTTCCTTAACAATTATATGCCATCGCTTAAACCCCCTCTTACTGCTGCTGCAACATCTGGCCTCATCGCATTAGGATTAGAATACATTCCAATCAATAGGATTTCGGACAAAACAATAGACAGAGGACAGCTAGAAATCGGTAAAGCCATAACTGTTTTTGTAGGAACCCTTTTTGGCGCCTTCTTTTTCAGCAACCGTCTCACAACAAGCCGGATGACAAAACTACATGCTGCTGGATGGGGCGTCGTTAACGGAGCTGTTTATTATGCTTTGTCACATAGCGGCAAACTTCCTTCAACAGTTAAAAAGAGGAGAGGCCAATGAATCAACAAATAACAAATGCAGGAAAAGTTGCACTTACTGCAGCTGGAATGAGCATTGTCCTTGTCACCCTTGGAAAAGCCGCTTTATTCCTAAAGAATAATGGAAGTATTGTTTCAACAGCTCTCCTTTCAGGAGTCGCTGCAGCTGGCGCTCCTCCCTTAAGCAAATATCTCCTGAACTACTATCCTCTTAATCAGGAGAGAGTGACTGCTGCTAAAAGACAACCAGGAATCCGTAGACGTCCTGATGAAGATGAAACAGTCAATGTAATCATTCGGGCTTTCGCAACAGGAACTGCCTCGTTCCTTGCAACAATGTTTTTGGTTAATCGGGTGACAAACTTTATCAGTGGCTACCAGCTCTCTATTCCGAAAAGAGTGGGTCTTGGGCTAGTTTCTGGTATCCTTTCAGGGCTCGCTTATTTGGAAGCAGAAAATGAATTGGAATATAGGGCCCATGCGCGGGCTGGTATCCTTTCAGGGCTCGCTTATTTGGAAGCTTATTTGGAAGCAGAAAATGAATTGGAATATAGGGCCCATGCGCGGGGCGGTGGCGAAGCTTCGGTGAGACCGCATCTAAAGAACCATTTAAAGAGCCATTTAGAGTCTCAAGAAATTCATTTTAAGGAGAAACTTCCTGTTATCTTAAATGCGTTAAACGAACAGAACATTTTCATTGACGAAGCTTCTGTTGCCGGGCTTTTAAGTCAACTTAATGATTCGGCAATCATTGATTTATTAAATAATTTTTATACGCATATTTCTTGGAGCCAGGTTCCTTGGGTGCATCCCTATCATTCTTCTGATATAATCTTCTCTCCTTTTATAATCCTTGCTCACTTTAACGACAAAGAACAAAGAGATCGAATCTTTAAGCAAGTGGAGTTTATGAGAGATACTATGGAGTGCTATAGAAGACCCGAAGCTTCTGATAAAATCGCTCCAATGCTAGAGTGCTTGCGGAACCGCTATAATGCTCAAGTTTTCGCGATGTTTTTTGCTCAGTTTAATGAAGCTGAGCGAAATGAATTCATTACTCAGTTTGATAATTTGAGACTTAAAGATATTACTGGAAAGCTCATCACTAGTGAGGATATTAATAGCCTCATGGCTCCAGGGAAGAAAGAAGTCCCACTGCTATCATTACAACACGATGGAAAGATTGCTTTACGTGCAGGGGGAGGAGCATCTGTTATCACTGCAGCGACAATCACAGCGCTCATTCTTGCGACCCGATTAGCAAAGGGAATATGGTCAAACTATCCCACTTTTAGAGGAGTGGTTCCAGCAGCTGTCACAACAACTGTCGGATTTTTAGTTGGCAAGATCATTGCTGAGAATACTAGCCTACTAAATAAGGTAGGAATAAATAAAGAAGACTATGCCTTAAAAATTGGATATATAGGGGCACTTGCCTTAGGAATTCTAGGAACTCCAACGGCTGCAAAATATATCTTCAAAGGACAACAAGTAAGCTACTGGCATGGCGCAGGGTTTACTGTTGCTGGTGTTCTTGCCCAATACCTAGCATGGAATTGGGGTTAAAGAGTTTTCTCTTTCAAGCTTTTAGCAAATGCCTTATCATAGACACCTATGGTAAGGCATTCTTTCTTAGTTCTTATTTTGATAATCGCTTTTTCCTCCTGCGGAAAGGGAAAGGGGCTCGCATTTGGGAAAAAGGAATCTCAAGTGATCCATATTAATTTCACCTATTGCCCCTTCTCCGTCGACCCTAGAAAAGGTACTGATCCTGTAACCACGGTGACTAGTTATATGCTCTATGAAGGACTCACACGCCTGGAGCCCGATGGGAAGGTTATCTCTGCTCTTGCAGAACGGATTAAAATTTCAAGAGATCGGATGAAGTATATCTTTATCTTACGGAAAAGTATGTGGTCAGATGGCTCACCTCTCACTGCTTATCATTTTGAAGCCGCATGGAAAAAGATCCTTAGCCCTGAGTTTCCTTCAAGGGCAGCGAACCTTTTGTTTCCTATCTTGAACGCAGAAGAGGCAAAGCTTGGAGAATGCTCGGTTGATGAGGTAGGAGTTGAAGCAATCGATGAACAGACCCTTTTAGTTAACCTTAAGCATCCCACTCCCTATTTTCTTGAGCTAACCTCTTATCCTACCTATTTTCCTGTCCCATATCATGGTGATGAAGTGCCCCATCCCAGTCAACAAGGTGAGCTTCTCTCTAATGGCCCTTTTACCCTTGCTCGTTGGAAAAGTGATGATGAAATGGTGGTGGTGAAAAACCCCTATTATTGGAACGCTGAAGAGGTTTCCCTAGAAGAAATCCATGCGAGTATGGTTACTGATGAGGCAACAGCACTTAAACTATTTGATCAGGGTAAGCTTGATTATGTCGGAGGACTCATCTCTCCTCTTCCTCTCGATGCAATTTCGAGTTTGAAGGATTCTAACCAACTCTACCAACGGGCAATTGCTGGAACGACTCTTACGACATTTAATGTGAACCGCTTCCCTTTTAACAATGTTCACATACGGAAAGCTTTTGCCTATGCTATCGATAGGCAAAAGATTACCGATAATATCTCTCAAATGTTCGATGATATTGCTTCAGGACCGGTCCCACTCGTCTTAAAACAAAGTGCTACAACATTCTTTGAAGATTACAATACCACCCTAGCAAAATACCACTTTAACCTAGGGCTTCAAGAACTTGGCATCACAAAAAAAGAGTTTCCCAAAGTCACTTATTCTTATTTTTCTTCCGAATTGCAGAAAAACTTAGCCCTTATTTTACAAAGTTTTTGGAAAGAAATCCTCGGAGTAAATGTCGAACTTGAAGCCAGCGAAATCAAGGTCCATTTAACAAAACTGCACAAGCGCAAATTTCAAATGGGGCAAATGACATGGATTGGGCAATATCATGACCCATTATCCTTTCTTGAGCGTTTCATTTCAAAAAATGCTTATCGCAACTACAGCGGATGGGAAAACCCTCATTATACCCGCTTGATCCTAGATTCTTTTTATAAGGAAGGTGAAGAGAGGGTAGCGATCCTTGAAAAGGGAGAAAAAATGATTGTCGAAGAGATGCCCATTATCCCTCTCTATCATTTTCATGCTGTCTATTTAAAAAATCCCCGTCTTAAGGAGCTCGCCATTTCTCCCATGGGTGATATCCAGTTCCATAAAGCCCATCTTCAAAGAAAATAAATTTTCTCTTAACGATTTGCAAATAATTCTAGCATGGTCTATAGATTTCTCTTCTCACTGAACTCTGGAGGATATATGAAAATTGACTTCTTTAAGATTAAAGCAAGCTCTCCACAGAGAAAATCCCATCCGGGATTTGATTTTTATGTAAAATCGATGGAAGCTTTAGTTAAAGAGACAATCCCAGAATCGGTCGTTGAAATCCATGAAACCTCTCATTTTATCCCTATTGACTCAAGTTTTGAAAAATTAAACCAAGCCCTCCCTATTGTTCAAATTTCAGAGGAAGATGAAGCTCCATCTATCCTCTCTCTTAAAGTCTTAGTAAGAGAAGAGCATACCCACGGTGTCGGTCTCTTTTTATGCAGAATGATTGATGAAAAGCTCCTCCCAGGAAAAAAGATGGCGGTTACTTACCTCCGCTCTTTGAGTTTTAAGTTCATTGTAAAACCAAAGCAGCCCTATTACATTATCGAGTTTTTCATTAATGTAGAGTCGTCCGCTGATCTCCAAATGATAAAGAAAAATTTCCCCCGCTTCGAAGAAGAGGTCCGTCTCACAACACTTGGCGTCGAACATGCCCGAAAACTGGTCCTTGCAAAGGGGCATAGTTTAGAGGAAAAACGGATGATCCTCCTTGAAAACTTTACCTCTCTTGTTAAAAGTACAAGCGATTTTGATCGAAAATCTCTTTTTGAGGATGTTCAGAGACTTTTCTTAAAAGGGATCCATGAAGAGAGTCCTGATAAAATCCCTGATCACCTTCTCCCCTTTATCGATGCAAAGCCCAAAAAATTTGATCATCATATTTTTAATGAAGTGGAAAATCTTTCGATCCTCTTCCATGAAGATTTTTCACGAAAAAGGTCCCTCTCTCATCTAAGTAAGATCATCTCTTATCTCTACCTCTTTAGAAAGATCATCACTTACTCTATTCACATAAAGCCCGACAAACGACATGTAAGTTTTAAATTGATTCAACTTAAAGTGGAAGGGGTTCCAACTCTGGCAGTTCTTCTAGGGGTTAACCTTGTGAGGCCCTGCGAGAGCTTAGAAGAAGAGGATCTCCTTCAAGCGATTCAAAAAACGATCCCTTCTGTAAGGCTCCTTCCTGGAAGTAACGTTATCAATGAGCAGGGAAAAAAACGGGTCTCTACTCTTTATTTAGAGATCCAGAAAGAGGATCATACCCCATTTAAAGGAGACAATCTAAAATTATTGAAAAAAAGGGTTCCTAAAGAGATTCAGCAGTCGATCCAAAGGGCTAAGAAAGAGGTCCAGTCTCACCTATCGGATGATGAAACAACACGAAACATCTTAATCCTAACCAAAGAAATTAAAAGTATTCACGATGCAGCAAAAATTATCATCCAATATCACAATCAAACCCCTTCTCATATCCAATTTTCCGTGATTTTAGCCCAACTTCATGAGCCTGATGCTCTCCCACTCTCCTTTGCCTCTTCCCCTCCGATAACCATTCGAAAATCGGAACGAAAGGTGGTTGGAATCTTAAAGAAACGCTATATTAAAGAGGTTTACCTTTATGATGTGATCATTCAAAAAGGGGAACGAGACCTTAGATCAGCGAGAAGGCAAACCTTTGCCTATTTTAAATCTCACCTCCACAAGCTCCATGATTTTAATGGGGGAATGGTATCACGAAAATATGAAAATTTAGCAACCTTTAAAGCCCTCCTTGAAAACCCTCCTTCTGATTTTCTTGTGGAAAATTATTTTTATTCAATCACTCCTCCCTTCATGCAAACCCTAACCCCCCCAAAGGTTTTAAAGGATCATTTTAATCTATTTTTAAAAGCTCTGGATCACGACTTTCAGAGTGGAGAACCTCTTTTTCTTGAAAAGCGAACCGATAACTATGCCCTCTTTGTCATCTGCGCCCCTGATGGCGCGGCAATCGAACAAATAAAAGCCAACGGTGGCCACTTTTCTGAGGATCTAATTTCTACTTATCTAAAGGTTTTTGATCTTCATCTTCTCGGGTTTATCCTCCCAAAGAGCGCAGATATCGAAAAATTTTTTACCCTTATAAGAGAAGAGAAATTGACGGTATGATCGTTGTGATATAAAATAGTGCGATGAAAAAACCTCTTTTACTTTTTCTCTCTCTTCTATTTCTATCTGGATGTCAGCGGCCTAAGGGGTTTACCTTAAAAAAAGTAACTTCCTATCATTCCCCTAGCCCTAAATGGGAAACCACAACATCTATTTCAGAAAAGGAGCTTTTCGATATATTAGACCAGCCTTATACCTATTTAGGAAGTGGGAATCATACTTACGCCTTTGTCAGCCAAGATGGACTCTACGTCATGAAGTTTTTTAAGCAAAAACATATGCGTACCCAGGGACTTTTCCTTTCATCGGAAAAGTTAAAAAAGAGAGCGCAAGAAAGAGAGGAGTCTTACGTAAGCTATAAGATTGCCTATGAGCACCTAAAGGAAGAGACAGGGACTATCTATTTGCACTTGAATAAGACCGACCACATAGGGATGACACTCACCTTAATCGACCAAGAGAAAAACCCCACACAAATAAATCTCGATGAGATGGAATTTCTCATACAGAAAAAAGGGGTCCTTGCTTTTGAACATCTTGGAAATTTGATTCGGAAAAAAGCCTATGATGAGATGTTTCATGCGGTTACCTCACTCCTTCAGGTTGTCGCTAAGAGGAATCAAAAGGGGATCTATGATAAAGATCTTCAATTTTTCAAAAACTTCGGGTTTCTTGGAAACCATGCCATTGAAATCGATATCGGTGAGTTTAAGTGGGGTGAAGAGGTCCCAAATGTCTACGAGGAGTTAACAAGGCTTTCCTACCAAATTCGTGAGTTCGTAAGAGAAGAAGCGCCAGACTTTGCCCCCAAAGTAGAAAGTATGATGAATAAAGAAATTAGTAAATATCGATGAAACGTTATTTTTTCTATAGCTCTATTGCCCTTTTCCTCTTTTTATGCACCCTTACTTATTTGACATGCATCAAAAGGACTAAGGGTTTTTGCTACACAAAAATTCATTCTCGCTACGGATATGACCCCCGCTGGGATTTTGGGAATCCCTCAGAGAGTCAAAAAAAGCTCCTTGATCAGATCGCTATGCAACCCTTCAAGCTACTAGGAAGTGGAAAAGAGTGTTATGCCTTTGTAAGCGCTGATGGTGAAATCGTAGTAAAGTTCTTTAAACAAAAGCATATGAGAGTCCAATACCTTCTAAATTACCTCCCTCTATCAAAGGAGATCAAAGCTCTTAGAAATGAAACTCTTAATAGGCACTCTTTTCGAAGAAAAGCCCTCTTTAATAGCTATCAAATCGCTTATGAACAATTGCCCGAGGAGACAGGAGTTCTCTATCTCCACCTCACCAAATCAAGGAATTTAAAAAGGGCAATCCAAATTATAACACCAAAAGGGAAGCATTTGACTTTAAAGCTCGATGATATGGAGTTTATGGTTCAAAAAAGAGCAGGCCTTATTTTTGATGCAATAAAAGCTCATCCAGAAAAAGGAAAAGAGATAATCTCCTCAATCCTTCACTTAATCTCTAACAGGAGGGAAAAAGGGATTGGAGACAATGACATTAACTGCGAAAAAAACCTAGGCATTGTCAATGGTAAGGCAATGCAAATCGATGTGGGAGAATTTTATCTTTCAATTCCTAAACCAATCACAAAAGAGGAACTTACAACTGCAACTCTAGATCTTCGTGCTTTTTTAGAAACCTACTACCCAACACTTATTCCTTACCTTCAAGAGGAAATCGATTCTTTACTTTGAAAAAATACCATGCTAATCTCTTTAGCATGGCAATGTACAAACAGCATGCACAATTCAATATTTTTATCGCTCTCCCCCTCTTTTTGGGAGCAATGCACTACTTTCTCCATCCAGTCCGTAATTTGATGCTTACCTTTACAGGAGCTTTTGTTTATAGCACCCTTTTTATGAACCCTGACCTTGATCTCGCAAGCCAAATCCGCCTTTTTTCCATCCGGGGATTTTTCACCCTCCCTTTTCGCTCTTACGCTAAGCTTTTTAGCCACCGTGGACTTTCTCATAACCTTGTTCTTGGTTCTTTTACTCGAATTGCCTGGCTTGTGGGATGGGGAGGTCTCATCTTTTTTATTGTTTATAGGACCCTCCCCACTCAAGGGACTTTCTTGAAATTTTATAAACATTATCAGCCCTTTATCCTCTACTCTCTTGGAGGGATTTGCCTAGCTGATTGGAGTCACCTTCTTCTAGATATTAATTGGAAAAAATGACGCCGTTAAAAATTACAAACCTCACGAAAAAATATGACAAGTTAACAGCTGTCGACCAGGTGAGTTTTGAGATTCAGCCTGGAGAAGCCTTGGGCCTTTTAGGCCCCAATGGAGCAGGAAAAACAACCATCATCTCAAGCATTGTAACGTTGCAAGCAATCACCGAGGGAAAAGTTGAGATTTTTGGTGTCGATATAGAAAAAAAACCCCGTCTTGCCAAGGCCTATATTGGGTTTGTCCCTCAAGAGCTCATCCACCATGGCTTTTTTACTGTGGAAGAAATCCTAAAGTTCCATGCAACCTATTTTGGGATTTCTCTCAATAAAAACTACCTCCAACACCTCCTTGAAAAACTCCATCTTTGGAGTCATCGCAAAAAACTTGTCAGCCAGCTAAGTGGCGGGATGAAAAGACGCCTCCTCATTCTTAAAGCCCTCATCCATAAACCTAAAATCCTCCTTCTTGACGAACCAACAGCAGGCGTAGATATTGAACTCCGCACATCTCTTTGGGATTTTATCCAAGAACTTAAAAAGGAAGGAATGTCGATCCTCCTTACGACTCACTATCTAGAAGAAGCCGAACGTCTCTGTGATCGTATTGGTATCCTTAATGCTGGACAGTTGCAGCGTATAGATTCAACAGAAAAGATGCTTCAAGAGCATTCTTCTAAAAAAATTACCCTTATCCTATGTAAACCACTGAGCAAGGTCTCTCATCCTCTTTTGAAGATGCAAAGCGACCATTACCTCGATTTCCAAATCCCTAATGAAATGCCTCTAAATATCCTTCTTCAAGAGACAAGCATCCCTATGGAAGCAATTCAAGATATTAACATTAAAGTAGGTACTCTTGAAGATGTCATGTACAATATCTTAAATGGGAGCTCAAATGAATAAATGGATACAGTTTTATGGCCTATTTCAAAGAGAAGTGACCCGCTTTCTAAAGGTTCCCCTTCAAACCCTTGGAGCGCCTATCATTAACTCCTTCCTCTATCTCTTAATCTTTGGCGTAAGCCTTGGGGAATCAATTCATATGGAAGAAGGGTTTCCTTACCTCGCCTTCCTTATTCCAGGACTTATTGCGATGTCGGTCATTAAAAATGCCTTCGATAATGCAACGGGTTCCATCGTGGGACAAAAATATATGAATGAGCTCCAAGATCACCGCACCACTCCCCTCTCTCTTCAACAACTCTGTCTATCTAAAGCAACAGCTTCTTTAACGCGAGGCATTTTAGTGGGGTTGATTACCTACCTTGTTGGCCAAGCTTTCTACATAACATTCCAGAAAGCGTTCCTTACGATTCATGATCCAATAGCCTTCACCTACTTTATCATTTTTGGAGGGCTTACCTTTGCAAATTTAGGGATTGCCATTGGGATGTGGTCAAAGAGCTTTGAACATGTGGGTGCGGTAAGTATGCTTGTCCTCCTACCTCTCATCTATCTCGGCGGGGTCTTCTTCAGTCTAGAAAATGCCCATCTCTTTTGGCAAACCATCTCCCATATTAACCCCCTCTATTATATCATCAATGGAATCCGCTACGGAATGCTTGGGAAGTCTGATATCAACTTAGCTTTATCGATAAGTGTGACTTTTCTCTTCTTTGCTGTCTGTTACCTTCTCGCTCTTATGAGCCTCCGCAAGGGATCAAACTACATGCGTTAGAAAAAGCCAATAAATAAGGAAGTTTAAGAGTGTGAAGGGGATACCATACTTAGCAAATGTAAAAAAGGAGATCCCCCGATCTCCACGCTTTTCTGCATTTTGAATGATAATCATATTGCTAGCAGCACCAAAAATGAGAAAGTTTCCAGCAATCGTACTTCCAGCCGCCAACGCCATATAAATCCCAAAATCTGCTGTCAGGTACTTTAAAGTGGGAAGATAGAGAGCGACTAGAGGAACATTCGAGATAAGTTGTGAAAGGATGACACTAAAGGCGATAATCCCCGGTACCGTATTCATAAAATTGGTAGGGGACTCGAAAGCCTCTTTTAAAGAGGAAGTTTCAAAAACGCTCCGCATCAAAACAAACATCGCAATAAAGAAAATAAGGGTGTGCCAATCGAGGAGAGAGAAAATCTCCTTCCGTTTTGGGCCAAAAATCATTAGAAAAAAGGCTGGGATCAGAGCTATCCCGGGAAGAGGGATCGAATAAATGGGGAAAAAAGAAGCGATTAAGTTATACCCAACCATCAGAGCAACCATCCCTAATGCGATCCGCGATAGAATCATAAGTCTTTTATTATAGGGAACGCTTGTTTCGACTTCATGGAAATACCCCTCCTCTTTTCCCATTAGATAAAGGAGGAAAAAATAGAGGAGGATTAAGTTGATAAGAGTGGGAACCCCTAAGTACTTAAGAAATGTGGCAAAGGGGCTGACGATTGGAGTTTGAAGAGCAATTAGAAGGTTCTGAGGGTTTCCAATTGGAGACATCACACTTCCAATCGTTATCGCAAAGGCAAGGCCAATGAGAAGGGGTCGAGTCTGAATTCTTCGGTGATGAGCTACCTTTATAAGGAGAGGTGTTCCCACAATAGCCAAGGTATCATTCATTAAAAGGGCAGAAAAAATCCCCATCCCAAAGACAATCACAAAAGCAAGCATCTTTTGAGAACACCCTTCGAGCAAATAACGAGAGACAATTTCATGAATATACCCACTCTCTTCGAGCGCTGTACCGATATAAAACATTCCAAAAAGGAAAAGAATGATGCTCCAATCAATAGCTGCCCATGCAGAAAGGGGGGAAATCTGTCCTGTAAAAAAGACAATGAGCGCACCAATCCCCATAATCTGCCAAATCTTTAGGGGAAGGTGAAAGAGTTGCCGAAGGGCAATCCCTAAAAAAACAAGGATAAGAACAGCAAGTGATACTGACATGAACCTATCCAGTATTAAGGAGGTTACTTGATTTCTTCAATTTTTGACCCATTGTCCATGAGACAAGGGATCAAGTTGATACCATTGATTGTTGTGTCCTCAACATGAATCCAGCACCCTTTCCTAGGCTTAGGGATTTCGATGAACTCATCATCATGTTCACTCTTATCGTAGACGGTGATCATAACCTACATTGCCCACACGCATTTAAGATATCAACAAAATAACAGATTGAAAAAAAAACTTCTATAGCGAAATAAGTGGCATTCACGGGTTTTAGACTCAATCAGCTTGAGGGGCTTCATGAGCTTGCTGTGGTTCAATGGGAGAGATATATTGCTCTCGAAATTTTTGGAAGTCTAGAGAGTCTACCTTCTTATATTCTTCTGGCAAGCGATCATTATTACAGATCTCTTGAGCCTTTTGAGTAAGGGCAATTAGACGCCGTTGGGTAGGGCATTCTCCAAGCTTTACAGCTTTATCGACAATAATAGCATTAATATAACGGAGAAAAAGCAATGCATGAGTGATCGCAATACTTCTCTGAGAAGGACCAAGTTTGCGATGGAAAGACTTTAACACGTAAGTTAAAGAATCGGGTATCTCTAGGTCAAAAATTTCTGTGAGCCCCCGCTCAAAAAAGGAATCTTCTTCTTCACAATTTTCTGCATGTTTGACAAGTTTTTCACATAAGGCCTCTAAATTTAAGAAATGTCTTGCATAGACCCTCCAGGTCTTCACAAAAGGAGTTGATTCTCGAATTGGTGGGTTTACTTTGAGGTCAGCCTTTTTAACTTCTTGCTCCATTAATTCTATTAAAATACGCTTCTGATTTTCTAGAGTTTGCCTGAGAAAGAAAGAGTCCGAATCTACAGAGTGTTTATAATAAGCACAGATCAGGTCTGGTCGACGACTTTCGAGCTCTCCTTGTATAGCTTTTTCAAGAAACTTTCGATTTAAGAAACCGTCTTGAGGGAAACCTTTGATTTGAAAAGCGATTCCAGCAATTGCATTGTGACCATTTTTTTCGTTCGAAACGGCGCCGTCAATGCTTTTCATAGTACCTAAAGCTCTTTGCAAAAGCTTCTCTTGTGGAGGCAGATCTTCCTCCAATACATAGGGTCTTTTGTTGGCGAGAAAAGGGACTAACTCTTTAAAAACACTAAGCTGATCAGCCTCCTCTTTCTGATATAAAAGGATACAGCAAGCAAAATAGGTGGGTTGGGTGGCCTCTTCAAGGTAGCGGTAAGCTCTGGCTCGGTCATCTTTTAAACGATTTGCTAACTCTTTTTCGAAAAGTCGGGCATTTCCTCGATGTTTGCGAGCAGCAGCGTGAATGTCATCCACTAATTCTTTGGTAACGGTGCCGGTATTAGCAAGTTTTTTAAGGGTTGAGTGAACTCGAGGAGTCTTTCCTTCCTCACAACCATTCATCTGCGGAGGGCATGGAGGAAGTGCCCTTCGCCTTAGTGTATCAAAATCCCCAAACCGACTCTTAGTAGGTTTGATATTAACAGGCTTCGACCCTTCATGGGCTTGGTTTAAAGGTGGAAGTGAAGAAGCAGACATAAGAACTCTCCTATATTTTCTAAAACACGTAGTGTGTAGCTTTCCCTATTTTTGCGAGCAGGTGTTTTTTCTCAATTTATTCCTCCCCACGCGCACTTAGGATATCAATAGGATAACAGATCGAAAGAAAAACTTCTATAGCAAAATCAAAAAAGAATCATTTTTAATAAATTATTATTTCAATTTCACTATTTTTTATTTTTCTTTATTATTTTAATCTATTTAAAAATCTTTTTAAATTTGATCAATTTGAGAATTTCTATATCAGATATATACATCTAACTGAAAATAAATAACTTAAGTTTTAGGGTCTTTGCAAAGAAAAAAGCAAGAAGAGAGGTTAGACTAATTCTTCCTCTAAATTTATCTTGATGCGCGATACGCCCCTCTATCTGCTGCCCTAAAAACGCCAAGCTGTAGAGGCCTCCTCGCAGGATAGAGAAAACAGCTCTTTTTGCCCCCTAAAGGCTGTTCTTATGACCCACCCTTGGGACCTATCGTAATCTCCACTTGATGGTCAATCAGGCAAGTATCCAAGTGGGAATCAAGGTGAATGCTCCTCCCTTCTACGAAACTTTCCTAGAAATACGGAACCATCTTCCAAGGCTCAACCGTAAGTAAACAGCGAGTTGCTCTACGCAAGACACGAGCTTCTTCCATTTTTTCTTCAATGGCAAGAGCGCGTTCTTGTTGTTCTTTTAACAATATAAAATATCGATTACATTGAAGCAGCGCTGCCAAATAAATCCGTTTCTCGAAATTCACTTCTGAATTCAAAATTTCTTTAACCAACGTAAGCCTGTCTTGTTCATCACTACTTAATGAGGGATCCTCCCAAGAGCAGTTGTGGATATGTCTCACTCCAAAAAGATGTGCCTGAATGGTGTCAAAGATGTAAAAAGAGGAAGGGTAGGAAAATTTCTCGAGGATTTTGACGATTTCGAGAGTGTCTGGCTCATAAGAGCTTAGTATGCCAAAGAAAAGACGGAACATTTTTTTGGAAAAGTTGTTTTGAACACTAACATTGGTGTCTGATGCTGATACGGCCGAAACACTAAACATTGGCAACCTCTTTCTTCCAACCAAATTAAAAAAATAAATTAACAATTGTGGTTGTTTTTCGCAACCACAAATTAGGCAGTATTTGGAAATTGCTTTCGGAACTGAAAAGAGAGATTTTTTCCTAGAACCCGTGAATGCGACCTATTTCGCGGCAGCGGCCTTTTGAATTAGCGGAGATACAAGCTGAGTGCCGAGCCAAGGTGAGGCCACCTTGGCGAAGGTGA
>JANQJL010000050.1 GCA_028281675.1 Simkaniaceae bacterium | reverse complement strand
CGCGATAGCAACCTGATCAGAACCTAAATCTGACCTCTTGTCCTGCTAAGTCTTTTTTGGGAGTTTGCCCAGGAGAGGACTCGAACCTCCACACCTTACGGCATCAGAACCTAAATCTGACGTGTCTACCAATTCCACCACCTGGGCAGGTGATTAGCATCTAAATTTACTTGTTTTGAGGAGTTTTCGTCAATAACAGGTTTTTAATAGTTCGCCTTTTTTTCAATTTTCCTTTAATAAAATAAGTATGGCAAAGGATGGAATATTAACTGTTGGTCTCAAGATAGCATGTGAACTGACTCGACATGAAGCAAAGGTTCGCATTATCGATAAAAGCCCCATTTTTGTACCCTTAAGGTCTTTGAATATATGGGTGCCCCTGAGCCTCTTGATCTAAAAAAGTTTGAAAAATACTCAAAAAGGATTTTTATATGATCCCCTCAGATTCATCAGATTACGAATTTCCTTTCTCTCCTTCAATGAATGAAAATCTCGATGCTATCACCCTCATGTTAGTGGGAAACTCTCTCTCCTATGAAAAAGAGGGATGCCGTTTTCTTTTAGAAAAGATTAAGGAGAAAGTCAGTGGCAACCATCGTTTGGAAGAGACGGTCGAAAAGCTCTCTGAAATCATCGAAAATCCCGATGATTTCGACCCCCAAACCATTCAACAGACGCTAGGGATCCTGCGAGGGCTCTAAGCCCACACCATCACTGGATTTCTTAATATTCTTATAATCAAGTAGATACAAAATCAGATATAAAAAAAGGGCTTGGGTTTTAAAGAAGTTTTTGATATAATAGATGCATAAAAACGGTAATAAAGGTGTAATTATGTATGAATTTCCAGTAAAACCACTTATGACATTTGAGCTCATGAAGATTCTCTTTGTTGAGAGCGCTACAAGAGGAGTCACCTCATTCTACGCTTCTCCTATCCTAGGATCGTTCAAACTCTGTTGGTAGTCTTTTCTAAATGGCGCAAGATTCTCTCCTTTTGCTCCTGAGAAAATTCTTTTCCATAATATCTCAAAAAGAGCTTCTTCCTCAGCTCTGCTAAAGAAATGCCAGGATGGTTTCTTTGAATCGCTTGTGTCACCAATATCCGGCAACTCGTCGACATGCTGCACCCCATCATGAGGCGTTCTTCACCTGTTTTTTCCATAAGCATTTCTCGGAATTTTTTCGCCATCGATGGCGACGTATCTTTTTTCATCCTTCTACCTTTTGTTAAGTTTTCTAAGTATTCAAGGACAATTATGTCTGTTCCTATCCTTCCATGCAAGGACAGGATTCCATTCCCTTATTTGGAAAGGGTTCGGGCTGATCGTTCCATACCGCTCCAAGGATCTGCCTTGGCTAGGCGCCGCTTAATCGTTTTCAAAGTAAACGTCTGCAGAGAGAGGCGGGAAGTCACCTCTGACCATGAAATGGGCATGGCTACAGGTGCGCCATCAAGGGCTCGCACGGCATAGGGGGCCACTGCTGTCTGAGCATAGCCGTTACGAAGATAATCGATAAAGAGTTTTGAGCGCCGCTCTGACTTTCGAGGGTTGAGTGTGTAAAGTGAAGGCTCTTCTTCCACCATCACCTCTCCCACCTCTTTGGCAAATGCACGGACCTCTTCAAAAGGATGAATAGGCTTAATAGGCACGACCACATGAAGCCCTTTTGATCCGGTCGTCATGACAAAGGTTTTCATCTTAAAATCGTCTTCTAAAACTTCGCGGAGATGTTTGGCTGCTTCAATGACCATGGCGAAGTTTTTCCCTGGAGGATCGAGATCGAAGACGATCCGATTCGGATACTTTAAATTTGGGAGGCGACTCTGCCAAATATGGGGAGTTACGCAGGCTTGATTGGCGAGATAGCGGAGGGCATCTTTCGTATTGCAAAGGACCATCTTGACCGATCCTCCTTCTTTCTTGACCCCCTTAGTCTTCATCCAACTCGGGAAATAGTTGGAGATCTCCTTTTGAATAAATCCCCCCTTTTTAATCCCATCGGGATACCGCTCCATGCTAATGGGGCGATCTTTAATGAGAGGGAGGATCCGCGCTGCGACTGCTTCGTAATACTTAATCAGATCCCCCTTAGTGATCTTATCTTTAGGGAAAAGGATTTTATCTTCGTTGGTAATTTCTACTTTCATTTGAGTCCTAAAAATCTGGGGTGGCGGAGAAGTCCCCCACTGGTTCTTTCGGTAAAGCCAATCTTGCACTTGATGCGGGGCTGCACCCATGTCACCCCTCTCGAGGGAACTTTGAGATCTTTAAAGGGAGAGGTCTGTCGCTCGATTCTCTGAAGGCGCGCTCCGAGCTTCTTTAATAGAACGGTGTCAAAACCTGTTCCGACCTTTCCGGCATAGCGGAGCTTTCCTGCCCCTGGATACCCAATTAAAAGGGCTCCAAAGCCAACCCGTGATCCTTGGGGTTTGGTAAATCCACAAATCACAAAAATCTCCCCTTTCACACACTTGAATTTGAGCCACTCTCTTGAGCGATGGTGAACATAGTTGCTCTCTTCCCGCTTTGCAATGAGCCCCTCCCAGTTCTTCTTACACGCTTCTTTGAGATACCGCTCTCCATGACTTTTTCGATGAGTGGTATACCGGATCTTTCCACCAAAATGGATCCGCTTCTTAAGGATCTTCTTCCGGTCTAGGAGTGGGAGCTTTGTTGTCACTATTCCATTGTCATTAAGAATATCAAAGAGATAGAGAACGACCTTAATAGAGGACTTTATCTTTTGTGGATCTTTGACATGGAGACGTTCTTGAAGTTTCGAAAAGCTTCCTGCAACGATCTCTCCATCGACAACGAAGTCACCCCGCTCTTTCTCAAAGGGTTTTATAAGCTCTGGAAAACTCACATTAAGGCACTTTCGGTTCCGCGAGTAAAGGGTGACTCGTTTCCCTTTTTTAACCACAATGCAACGGATCCCATCGAACTTTTTCTCAAAGATCCATTTCGGATCACTAAAATACTTCTTAGTCAAGGTCGCCAACATTGGCGTTTTAAAGCTCATTGATTTTCCGTCCTGACTTGACTGAATGGGGGTGTGATTTGACAATGTTTTTCTGGCTATCAGCATAATCATCTTTCATCTTGATGAGGAGCCAGTTTTTTCCTGACATTCGGATAAGGGCAAAGGCGCCACGGAGTTTTTTTCCGCGAAGGAAAACCTCGACTGTCCCTTTTCGAAAAGCGCCAGCCATAGTTATCTCTTTTCCTTCCTTAGTCTTTTTAATGTTTTTATACTTTCCCCGGTCCCAAACAATCACCTTGCCAGCACCATATTCTCCTTCGGGGATGGTCCCTTCAAAGTTTTTATAGGCGAGAGGGTGGTCATCGGTAAGGACGGCAAGGCGGCGGTTACGGGGGTTGAGGGAGGGCCCTTTAGGAACAGCCCACGATTTCATCACGCCACCCACCTCAAGACGGAGATCGTAATGCATGGAGCGAGCTGCATGTTGCTGCACGACGAAGGAGGGGTTGCCGCGAGAACTTGCTACCTTTGGCTTGGGTTCTCTTGATTTTTTCACATTACGCCGCTTGGCGTAGGTTGTTAGTTTCTTTGTCATATTCTTTTCATAGCACATCCTTTTTTTTATTCACCTTATTCGTTATAGAAAAAAGAAGTGAGGTGAATCATGGTGGATGAAAAACGAATTGAAAGGATTGATGCCTATTTTCGAGCCGCGAATTACTTGTCTGCAGGGCAGATTTATCTAAAGGATAACCCCCTTTTGAAAGAGCCTTTGAAAGATGAACATCTTAAGAAGCGTCTTCTTGGGCACTGGGGAACCTCACCAGGGCTAAATTTCATTTATGTCCATTTAAACCGTCTGATTCAGGATACGAAAGCGAAAATGATCTACATCACGGGACCAGGGCATGGGGGGCCAGCCCTTCGGGCTAATGTCTTTTTAGAAGGGGCGATGACTGAAACCTATCCCGATATCAGTATGGACATGAAGGGAATCAATAAATTGATGAAGGACTTTTCATGGCCAGGTGGCGTGCCAAGTCATGTGAGCCCCCCGACCCCAGGTTCGATTCATGAGGGGGGCGAGCTCGGCTATTCGCTTGTTCATGCCTATGGTGCGGTTCTTGATAATCCTGACTTGATTGCGGTTTGCGTAGTGGGCGATGGAGAATCTGAAACAGGTCCGCTTGCCACAAGTTGGCAGTCGAATAAGTTTATCAATGCCAAGAAAGATGGCGCGGTTTTGCCGATCCTTCATCTGAATGGATATAAGATTTCTGGACCAACTGTCTTTGGACGGATGCCCAATGAGAAGCTGGAACATTTTTTCAAGGGGTGTGGTTACACCCCCCGCTTTGTGGAAGGAGATGATCCGAAAACTCTCCATAAAGTCCTTTGGGAAACCCTTGACTGGGCCTACGGCGAGATTCAGAAAAATAAAAAGGGACCCACCGATAAGGGTGTTGACTGGCCGATGATCATTATGCGAACCCCAAAGGGGTGGACAGGGCCAAAAGTGGTCGATGGAAAAAAAGTGGAAGGAACCTTCCGCGCCCATCAAGTTCCCCTTGCTGATGTAATCGATAATGAGGAGCATAAAAATGAATTGGAAAAATGGCTTCGGAGTTATAAACCGGAAGAACTTTTTGATGAAGGGGGCCATCCCAATCCCGAATATCTAAAAATTGTCCCTGAAAAGGATTTGCGGATGGGAATGAGTCCTCATGCCAATGGGGGCCTTTTGATGAAAGAACTCAAAATCCCCGATTATACAAAGTATGAGGTGAAGGTTTCCAGTCCAGGCAGCGTGATTGGAGAGGCAACACGGGAGCTTGGTAAGCTACTTCGCGATATTATGAAGGATAACGGAAACAATTTTCGCGTTTTCTGTCCTGATGAAACGAACTCAAATCGATTGAATCATCTCTTTGAGGTGACAGGGCGAACCTACCTGAGTGAAATCCTCGACAGTGATGAGGATCTCTCCCACGAAGGAAGAGTGATGGAGGTTTTGAGTGAACATCTCTGCCAAGGGTGGCTCGAAGGATATCTCTTAACAGGACGGCATGGGATTTTCCCCTGTTATGAAGCGTTTGCACTCATTATCGATTCGATGCTCAACCAACATGGCAAATGGCTCAAAGCTTGCCAGGAGTTGTCATGGAGAAAACCAATCCCATCGCTGAATTATCTTCTCACTTCCCATGCATGGCGCCAAGATCATAATGGCTATAGTCACCAAGGTCCCGGGTTTATCGAATCGGTGATGCAGAAAAAATCAACAGTCGCGCGGATTTACCTACCACCAGATGCAAATACCCTCCTTGCGGTTGGGAGTCACTGCTTAAAGAGCCATAATTATATTAACCTGATTGTGTCGGGCAAGCAACCGATGCCGCAATGGCTTAACATGAAAGAGGCAAAAGCTCATGTCGAGAAAGGGGCCTCTGTTTGGAAGTGGGCAAGTAGCACAAAAGAGCCCGATATCGTGATGGCCAGCGCTGGTGATACTCCAACCCTTGAGCTCCTTGCTGCGATCACCCTTTTGAAAAAGCACTTCCCCGATTTAAAAATACAGATGGTCAATGTCGTTGATATTTTTACTCTGATCCCTCACACACGTCATCCTCATGGGTTTGATACAGAGACATTCGAAGAGATTTTCACAAAAAATCGACCGGTTGTCTTCGCCTTCCATGGCCATCCCAGAGTGATTCATGAACTGGTTTACGCAAGAGAAAACCCCCACCGCTTCCACGTACGTGGGTATATCGAAGAGGGAACCACAACCACACCCTTTGATATGGTTGTTTGCAATCATATGTCCCGTTTCCATTTAGCAATGGAGGCATTGCACCGTCTCCCCCATCTAAAATCTATTTCGGGCGATTTTATCGCAGAGTGTAAGCAAATACTGGAGAGACATAAAAGTTATATCTACGAGCATGGGGAAGACATCCCTGAGGTTCTTAACTGGAAATGGGAATGAAAGAGCTCTATGAACTTGCCTTAGACCTCCGTCGCTCTTCGAGTTCTTATGCCAATGAACTGTGGGATAAGATCGATTCCGACCTTTGGAATCAAACCCGTAACCCTTGGGTGATTCTTCAAACCCTTTCCGAAAAAAGATCAAAAGAGCTAGAAGAGGACCCTTCTTTTCAAAAGCTTTTGAAAGACCATATGGAAAGGCGAGAAAAAGCGCTCAAAGCCTCAAAGTGGTATCAAAGGAAAACCACGATCGCTTATTTCAGTATGGAGTATGGCCTTAGTGAAGCTCTCCCCATCTATTCGGGAGGGCTGGGGCTCCTTGCTGGCGACCATCTAAAAGCGTGCAGCGACCTTGGAGTTCCCCTTGTTGCCATCGGTCTCCTTTATCAAGAAGGCTATTTTCGGCAAGAGATCGGATCCGATGGAAAACAGGTGGCCCTTTACCCTTACAATGAACCGGGACAGCTCCCCATCGAAAAACTGCCTCTTCGCCTCACGATTGAATTCCCAGGACGGATGGTCCACCTCCGCGTTTATAAGGTAACGGTGGGACACATCCCTCTCTATCTTTTAGATAGCAATGACCTTCTTAACGACCCAACCGACCGAGGGATTACAAGTGAGCTCTACGGTGGCGGCTTTGAAACACGGCTAAAGCAAGAGGTCCTTTTAGGAATCGGAGGAGTTCGCCTTCTAGAAGCATTAGGACTTAAACCCGATATCTACCATCTCAATGAAGGACATGCAGCTTTTGCTACTATAGAACGGGCAAGACTGCTGGGAGGATCTTTTAAAAAGGCCTTTGAAAAAGGAAAACAAAAGACCCTCTTTACTACTCACACA
Source organism: Simkaniaceae bacterium (assembly GCA_028281675.1). Lineage (GTDB taxonomy): Bacteria > Chlamydiota > Chlamydiia > Chlamydiales > Simkaniaceae > Neptunichlamydia. The sequence continues at coordinate 10,994 of JANQJL010000050.1, read as the reverse complement.
CCTGTTGCTGCAGGATTTGATCGTTTTCCTATTGAGGCAATGGAAACAGGGTTTGCAGATTACGTAGAAAAACTCGGCATCTCAATGGAAGAGTTTTTAAAGCTAGGGCAACTAGAAAAAACCGATCCCTTCAATATGGCCTATCTCGCTGTTCGGGGAAGCGGTGCAGTCAATGGCGTCTCTAAACTTCATGGAGAGGTCTCCCAAAAGCTTTTCGAGAAATTGAAATGCACCGTTGGCGCTGTGACCAATGGGGTTCATATCCCCTCATGGGAATCTCCTGAAGCCGACGATCTTTGGTGCCAGTGCTCTGGAGAACACCGGTGGTATGGAACCTTAGAGACTCTTGAAAAAAAGGTGGGAGAAATCGATGATGAAAAGCTATGGACCTTTCGCTCTGAGAGTCGAAAGCGGCTCATCGATTATGCAAAAAAACGGCTCGAAAAAGAGCTTCCCAAAAGAGGAGAAACGCTCCCTGAAAATTTCTTCGACCCCACTATTTTAACGATTGGATTTTCTCGCCGTTTTGCCACATATAAACGGGTTGATCTCCTCCTTCACGATGAAGAGCGCCTCACTAAACTCCTTAGAGAAAAAAAAATCCAAATCATCATCGCAGGAAAAGCGCATCCAGCCGACGAGCCTGGACAAGCTCTTATCGAAAAGTGGATCGAATTCACTGCACGAAAAGAAATTGCCTCCCACGCAGCATTTCTCTCCGACTACGACATTCTTCTAGCGGAAAGACTCGTGCAAGGGATGGATCTTTGGGTCAACACCCCCCGTCGCCCCTGGGAAGCCAGTGGAACAAGTGGAATGAAGGTCCTTGTGAACGGTGGCCTTAATTTTTCCTCCCTCGATGGATGGTGGGCCGAAGCCTATACCCCAGATGTTGGATGGGCTTTAAAAGGAGAGGATGACACCGAAGATGGCAACACCCTTATCGACACCTTAGAAAATGAGATTATCCCCCTCTATTATGAGCGAGATTCAAAGGGCATTCCAAGGGGATGGCTAAAAAAAGTTAAGACAAGCATGGCCCGCCTCACCCCCGAGTATTCGACCAATCGGATGGTGCGCGACTATGTAGAAAACTATTATAGGGAGTTAAGCAATGGCTGAGGCGCAAGGACTCACATCACAGGAAGCGGAAGAAAGGCTAAAAAAATATGGGGAAAACATCCTCGAGCTCAAGAAAAGTAGTATCTGGCTTCGCCTTTTCACTTTCTTTTGGGGACCCATTCCTTGGATGATTGAAATCGCTGCCGTTTTATCAGCTTATCTTGAGAGATGGCCCGATCTTATTATGATCCTTGCTCTTCTCTTTATTAACGCCGCTCTTGGCTTTTTCCAAGAGTTTAAAGCAAGTAACGCCATTGAAGCGCTCAAATCCAAGCTCGCACTTAAAGCGCGGGTCCTTCGCGACGGAAAGTGGGATAATATCGAAGCACGCCTCCTCGTTCCAGGTGATGTCATCTCTGTAAAACTTGGAAATATTATTCCTGCCGACATCAAACTCATTTCCGGAGAATATCTATCGGTCGATCAATCAGCCCTTACCGGTGAATCTCTTCCCGTCGATAAAAAAGTCGGAGATACTGCCTATTCGGGAACCACTGCCAAACTCGGTGAAATGAATGGAGAGGTCACAGAAACAGGACTTAGTACCTTCTTCGGGAAAACAGCAAAGCTCGTTGCTACTGCAAAATCAAAGTCTCACTTCCAAATCGCCGTCCTTAAAATTGGCCACTTCCTCATCTTCCTCACTTTAGGAATTGCAGCGATTCTCCTTATCCTTGCCCTTGTTAGAACCGATGTCACCCATACCCTCCATATTGCTATGGGGAATTTGATTATTTTCCTCCTCGTCCTCATCATCGCAGGAATTCCCGTTGCCCTTCCTGCAGTTCTTTCAATGACCATGGCTATTGGTGCCAGTCGGATGGCCAAGCTTAAAGCGATCGTCTCCAAACTCATCGCGATCGAAGAACTCGCTGGGATGGATATCCTCTGCTCCGACAAGACAGGAACCCTCACTAAGAATGAGCTCACCGTTGGCGACGTCATGGCAATCGATCAATCGGCCGATGAGCTCCTCTTTACTGCAGCCTTAGCCTCCAATCTCAATGGCGATGATCCGATCGATAAAGCGATCTTCTCCAAAGTGAAAAACCTCGATGAAGCAAAAAAATACAAAGTAGAAAAATCGATCCCCTTTGATCCCGTCCGTAAACGGACAGAAGTGACCCTCACCTCCCCCAATGGAAAGAAAATCAGTGTCACAAAAGGGGCCCCACAAATGGTCCTCGAGCTTGCCAAACCCGATGAAACACTCTCCAAAAAAGTGAATGAAGCGGTCGATCAATTTGCCGCCCGCGGTTTTCGAACCCTCGGTGTTGCCGAAGGGGATGGCTCAAGTTGGAAATTTTTAGGCCTTATTCCCCTCTTTGATCCCCCACGCGAAGATACCAAAGAGACCGTCGATGCAGCTCGCGCAATGGATGTCAATATCAAGATGGTGACGGGAGATCACACCGCCATTGCCAAGGAAATCGCCTCCAAACTCGATCTGGGAACAAACATCATGCCCGCCAAAGAGATCACCGATGATAATATCGAAACCGCTGAGGGGTTTGCAGAGGTTTTTCCAGAGCATAAGTTTAAGATCGTCCAAACCTTCCAAAAGAAAAACCATATCGTCGGGATGACAGGCGATGGAGTCAATGATGCTCCTGCCCTTAAACAAGCCGATATCGGCATTGCCGTTAGCAATGCTACCGATGCAGCCCGCGCTGCTGCCGATCTAATTCTTACCGAACCCGGACTCCTAGTCATAAAAAAGGCAATCGATGAAGCCCGTTGTATTTTCGGGCGGATGAAAAGCTACGCTATGTACCGGATCTCCGAAACCTGCCGCCTCCTCTTCTTTCTCTTCCTTGCTATGGCTCTTTTCAAAGAGCAACCCCTTACCGCAGTCATGATCATCCTCATCGCCCTTCTCAATGATATCCCCATCATGATGATCGCCTATGATCATATGAAAGTCGAACCCAAACCCGTTTCCTGGAATATGCGGGAGATCCTTACCATTGCGATTGGTCTAGCTATTGTTGGTGTCATCTCTACCTTTGGACTCTTTTGGATTGGACAAACCATCTGGCATTTTGATCCAATAAAGACCCGCACCCTAGCGTTCCTTGCAATCCTCTGCGGTGGTAACCTCACCATCTACCTCACCCGAAATACCGGTTACCTTTTTGAAAAACCCCTTCCCGAGTGGAAGTTCTTCCTTGCCACCCTCTTTTCACAAGTCGTGGGAACCCTCGTCTCCGTCTATGGACTTGGAAGTAATGATTTCGTCGGTATTGGATGGATCTATGTTGGTTGGTCATGGCTCTATATCGCCATTTGGTTCCTTATCTGTATGGGGGTGAAAATTGCCCTCTATAAACTTAGTGGCTTCGAAACAAACCGCCATGCCCGCTTCATCAAGGAAACCTCAGAGTGTCTTCATCCCCATGCTAAGGACCCATAAATTGTCTTGTCGCAAGCTGCTCGTATAGTGGCTTTTATCCAGGACCTTAGCTGCTTAAGAATCACTTCAAGTCCAAATATCCGAAAAAGGCTTATTAACATTTTCGCAAGACGCGGTAAAGCTCGGCTCATTCTCCACCGGGGCAATTTCAAAAACGGCATAAGGCTATCTGCGCATGCGCTTCTCGTCGAGCCACTGAAGGCTAATATTAATCAGACGGAGATTGAGATCGGGATTTTTGGGGCTCATATGTTCCGTTTCTAAATTCATGATTGTCTTTGGCTCCGGAACAAGGTTCTGTAGCCTTTCAGCACAATCCATGGGGATTTGAGAATCGAAGAGTCCATTAATGAGCAAAAAATCCCCTTTCATATGAGGAGCATAAAGGATCGGATCGATAGGTTTAAAAAGAGCTGCCGCCATTGTAGCAACAGGCCCTTTTAGAAAGTCTGGAAGAGAGAGGTTTGCCTTAAAGAGGCAATAGACGCCGGCCCCACCATAAGCCATCACTCCAGGTCCTAGATCGATCCCCTCTTCTTGAGCCTTGACATAGGTAACAGGAATAAAGGTCGCTCCAAAGCTATATCCCATTACACTTGTTGCTTCATGGTTCATCCAAGGCTGGCTTTTTAGATATTTAATAACCGCAATGAGTTCTGGCGCCACCTCGAGAGTGGCTTTTCGAACAGAGTAGAGGTGAGAAAGAACGTTGAGCGTATGGAGAGCTTTAAGTTTTTCAGGATACTCATAGGCAACGAGGGCATATTCCCCATGCTCTGGGACAAACTGAAGACTTTCTCGCCCTGTCTTAAGCCCCCCAACAATTAAAATGGTCGGAAGGCCCCCTTGTGGGATTTTTTGAGGAAGGCTGATCGTAAATAGTGCATCTCCTCCCTTATCGGTATCGAGAATAACATCTATATAATCACGCATTTCGATCTTGTCAGGAACTTGATACTTGTTTTCTCGCACAATCTTATACCCATCATCCCCTAAAAGGGGGTGACTAGGTCCAACTAAACAAAAAATAAATGCACCGATCAACGTGCCTTTAAAATACCAAAATGCCATCTAAGCATCTTGTAATAAATTTTCTTAAAAATAACAAGAACCTAAAGAGCCACTTGCAAAAACCCGGTTAGTCGATTCTGTAGGATTTTTGGCCGAAGGGTGTTTGTATTTTGTGCAACAGGATTTTTTCAGATGGCTTTAAAAAAGCTCTTTTTTAATGTAGTCGATGTCGCGCAAGACTCGGTCCAATTGAACCTCTGCGCGCATGGGCTGTGTCATGTAATCCCAAAGCTTCTTAAAATCATGGGCAATCTCCCTCCCAATCTTTTCGGAAAGATCATGCCCTTGCATAAGCTTTTGATTTAGTTCCTCGAATAAAAGATCACTTTTCTCGACATATTCACGATTCAAGGTGGCAACGATTTTTTCTAGCTCCTCATAATCTTCAGGGTTTGCGAGCCCGATTTTCTTCTTTTCGATCTCTTTTTCAAGTGCCTCATAATAATCATGGCACTGAGTGACTTCCTTCTGCTTATGAGCAAGGTCATCAAGGAGAAGGCTTAGCTTTTGCCTATCGCTCATTTTGCCTCTTTATAGCACTTTTCAGCAAAATCCCAATGGATCACATCGCGGAACTGCTCAATAAAACGGGGGCGTTCATTTCGGTAATCGATATAATAAGCATGCTCCCACACATCGAGGGTTAAAACAGGTGTTTTATTGTGCTTAAGTGGAGTGTCAGCGTTGGAAAGTGGCATGATCTCAAGTTTCCCTTCCGCATCGCTAGCAAGCCATGCCCATCCAGAACCAAAAAGGGTTGCTGCGCTATCTGAGAATTTTTTCATAAAATCATCTAAGCTTCCAAAATCCCTTTCAATGGCGCTGAGTAGATCTCCACTAGGCTTTCCTCCTCCATCAGGAGACATGCAATGCCAGAAGAAGGTGTGGTTCCAAGCCTGCGCAGAATTATTAAAAATTCCACCCGAAGATTCCTTGACCACAGCGTCCAAATCTTTTTGTTCTTCTGGTTTTCCCTCAATAAGTCCGTTAAGCTTCTTAAAGTAAGCTGCATGATGCTTATTGTAGTGGTAGTCCATTTGCTCTTCAGAAACAAAAGGAGCTAATGCTTTTAGATCATAGGGAAGATCAGGTTGTTTGAATGCCATAACTTCTACACCTTTTTTAGGTTTCTATTAAGGTAGCAGTGTAAAGGATTTTTCACTTTTTAATGAAGCACTTTTAATCGAGGATCGCTAGCCTCTGAAAGATCATCGTCTGGGGCATCAAATGGATAAGGTGGATTGGAACGATAACCGCACCCTTTAAGGATTTTTGGATAGCCAAAATAATCGATCTTTGGCCACTGGCGACAAATCAATGGTCGCAAATGGTACTGTCCACAACTCCCATCTTTTCGAAGGTAGCGGCACCCCATTACATACATCTTTTTCCCCTCATAAATTTGTGGCTTTGGATAACGCTTATAAAAACCTAAAAACTGGGTATACCAAAAATAAAAAAGACGCCCAATGATTGATTTCGAGTAAGCAATGAGAACAAAGTGGCAGCAGTTCCCTCGCCTTTTACAGCTCCCCTCCTTCTTGAATGGGGGGCGAATAATTTTTTTAGCAATCTTCTGCATCGACAAATCAATTAAAACAAAAGGGAGAGTGAGCCATTTAATAGGCTCACGGACCCAAAATGGGACCCATCTCCTAGGAATCCCCCCTGAGGGGGGTGGGGGAGGTTGAGTCGCTACACTGGCCTCGTCGAGGAGGTTCTCTAGAACCTCTGAAGTAGGGTTATTATCCATTTTCATGGTCCTAGATTAGCCTCATGCACTAGAATGGATCAACCCCAAAGTTGCTCCTATAGGTAAAGGACCCTCAAGGTTTTTTTTTACTTGCAATTCCTTGGGGGTTTGTTACAATATGCCGCTAAAATGGCAGATATGGAAACGCAGGACATAGCGGAAAAAAGTTCTTGGATAAAAAAAATTTGGCCAGTTCAGAGATTTGAACTTAAAAAGATCCTTCCATTATTACTTCTTAAATTTTTAGTCTCCATCGTTTACGCTACACTCACCTGCATGAAAGACAGCCTTATTGTAACAGCAGACCATTCTTGTGCTGAGGTGATCACCGTCTTAAAGGGATGGGTTGTTTTCCCCCTCTCTATCCTTTGCGCCATAGCTTACTCGAAACTCAGTAACCACTACAAACGATCGACCCTCTTTTATTCAATTATCACCTTCTTCCTACTCATCATTTTCCTCTATGGATTTATCCTTTACCCCAATGCTGACACCTTAAGTCCGCATGCAAGCGCAAACCTTCTAACAGCAAAGTTTGGAGCAAGATTTACTTACTTGATATCTGTCTACAGAAACTGGATCCATTCTCTCTTCTTCATTACTGCTGAGCTTTGGGCGCAGGTTGTCATCTTTATCCTCTACTGGGGATTTGCTAACCATATCTGTCAAGTCAAAGAGGCTAGAAGAACCTATACACTTTTTATCGCTGCAGGAGACCTAGCAACTGTTGTTTCAGGCCCACTTGTCCTCCACCATGTCTCTAAATTTACCGGAGGAGACCTCACGAATGGAGCCTTGCAAGCGCTCATTTCCTATGTCCTCGTAGCCGGAGTTTTAATGCTTGGGGTCTACTGGTGGCTCAATCGCTTTGTCCTTTCCGATAAACGGTACTTTAACCCCTCTGTCACAAAACATAGCCTCAATGAAAAGACCAAATTAACTCTTTGGAAGAGTCTTAAACATATCTTCTCATCAAAGTATCTCCTAAGTATTGCTGTTTTAGTGATCGGATGTGCCTTCACGATAAATATCGTTGAAGTCTCTTGGAAAGCTCACCTAAAATCCCTATACCCAGCAACTGCTGATTACCTTGCCTTTAACTCAAAAGTCGCAATCGCTATCGGTGTAGTGGCCCTTTTTACAGTCTTACTTCTTGGGGGAAACTTCTTAAGGCGATTTGGATGGCGCTTCAGTGCTCTGATCACACCCATTACAATCGGCACTTCAGGTGCCCTTTTTTTTGTTTTATCGTACTTCAGAGACTCACTTGGCCCTTTTGCCGCCCTGTTTGGAACAACACCTCTAATGCTACTGGTTCTTTTGGGAGCCTTTCAAAATATCGCCAGCAAGGTCGTCAAATACTCGTTCTTTGACTCGACAAAAGAGATGGCCTATATCCCCCTTGATCAAGAGTCCAAAGTTAAGGGTAAAGCTGCCATCGATATGGTCGGTTCCCGCCTAGGAAAATCAAGCTCCTCATGGATTCAAATGGGGATGATGACAGCAATGGGAACAGGATCTGTTCTAACGATTACTCCCTATCTGATCCCCATAGTCCTTGGTGTCTCCCTTTATTGGAGCTACTCAGTCCGCTACCTCTCTAAAGAACTTGGAGAAAAGGAAAATGCCCTTCTGGAAAGCGAGAAGGCCCCCGCAGAGTCTTCTACAGCAGAACCTACGCCTGTCGCATAAGAAAAGTCGTCCTGATATTTTCAGGCTTTAAAAATTCATTCACGACATCTTTTGCCGCTAGAATCGAAAATTCTTTGCAAGAGAAAATATCGATATATGCATCCCCATTTTTGTCGACAAAGTGTCCACTAATCAGGCTTGTTTCAATAAGCTGGGTTAGGGTGTAACCAGCAGCCTCAGGGCAATGTGTTGCGAAATGGTTCAATTGAGGATCCCCATAGGCCTTCATATCAAGAAGTGATGTCCTCGAGGAAAGACCATCCTAATGGGCCTGTCAAAGAAAGTCTCTTTATTTTTTTTGAACAGGGGGTAAGCATTCGATTTGGAGACTATTCGATTCCATCTTGAAGTGAGCTCTCATATTTTCCGTTAAACGCCCCTCTAATAGGGCTGGAGCAATAAGATTTCCAAGTTCTCGATCAATCAACCTTTCTAAAGGACGACCTCCAAATTGCGGAACCCACCCCTTAGTGACGAAATAATTAAAAACTTCTTCGGTTAAGGTGAGGTGTACCTTTGAATTTTTGAAAACGCGAGAAGTATATTCGCTTATCCGTAATTGACAGATCTTTTTGATAGACTCTTTATCTAGTTCCTTAAAAACACAGACTTCATCAATGCGATTGCAGAAAGCATCACCAAAGTAGCCTTGAAGGATCTCAGTAGCCTCCTGTCGAGTGTAGGAGTCTTTACAGGCTTCATCTTTCCCTTGAAAATCCTGGTTAAGATACTTTTCTGCTCCTCTAGCCATAGAATAGCTTCTGCGAATGGATCGACTGAACCCTAAATTCGAGGTCATAATAAAAATAGCGTCTTGGCAACTCACTGTGACTCCTCTACCATCTGTTAAGCGCCCATCGTCGAAAACTTGGTAAAAAAGCCTACTAACACTAAGGTCTGCTTTTTCAAATTCATCAAGAAGGACAATAGAGTGAGGTCTTTCAATCAATCGGTTCGTTAATCTCCCCCCCTCTGCGTTACCATGATAACCAGGAGGTGAGCCAATGAGTTTTGGTACATCGGTGCCATGTTGAAATTCGGTCATATCAAACCGGATCACTGCATCTTTAGAACCAAATAAATCTTCGGCTAACCTTTTTGCTAATTCGGTTTTTCCCACTCCCGTCTGTCCCATAAAGAAAAAAACCCCCTTTGGACGGTTAGGATGACTAAGATTAAGGCGAGCCCGGATAATTCCTTGACTCAAAACCTCTACAACACCGTCTTGCCCAATGATCGTTTTTTTTAACCGTTCTGCCAGCCCGAGCAAACGGCTCTTTTCATCCCCACTCAGGCGATCAATGGGCAACCCGGTCATTTCCGCCACCGTAGTTTCAATTTCAGAGGCGTTTACAACAAAATCAGGTTGCTTTTCTCCCTGAACAATATGAATTTTTCTCTGAAGTTTCTTAATCTTTCCTTCTATAGTACTTAGGGCTTTTGGCACCCCTTCTCTCACTGAAGCAAGTTTTTTGTAAAATATGATCTCTCTTTGTCGCTCCAAAGTTTCGGGAATAGTAAGACAAAGGGCCTCCCGTTTTCCTTCGAGTTCCCTTAGTTTAAAAGTAAGCTCTTTCTCCTTTTCTTTTAATTTATTAAGTTCTGCATCCTCAGGAGGAACCCCTTTTAATTCTCTTTCTCGAATCTTCTCCTGAACAGCAAGAAGCTCTTCTTTTTCGTCTCTAATAATCCAATGCCCTAAATCAAAAGAACTAGCTTTGCGGCTGCAAGCTGTGTCCAAGACATCAATCGCTTTGTCAGGAAAGCGACGACCTTTCATATATTTTTCTGCAAGGTCGACCGCTTTCAATAATGCCCCGTCTTCAACTTCCAATTTGTATTTTTGTTCAACTGAAAAATGAAGAGCTCTTAACATTCCCAATGTACTCGCTGGGGTGGGCTCTTTGAAAACGATGATAGGGAGCCGCCTTTTTAGTGGAGGATCATCTTTAACCATTTGACGATATTCTTCGGGTGTTGTCGCTCCAATCCCCTTTAAATTTCCTGCAGCAAGGGCTGGTTTTAAAATATTTCCATACTTCGCAAAAAAGGCATGGACCTCATCAACAAAAATAATAATCTCAGATTCTCTTCGGTTGATCTCTGAAAGAATATTTGTTAACCGCTGTACACCCTTATCACTATAACCTTCTCCCGCTTCTAATGCCTCCAGACTTAAAATAAAAATTCTCCTTCCTTGAAGGCTTGAGGGAACACTTTCTCCATAGGCAATTCGTCGAGCAATTTCTTCAACAACAGATGTTTTTCCTACCCCAGCATCCCCCACCAACACAGGAAATGTTTTCAACCGTTGATTTAAACTAGCACCTATCTCGATAATTTCTTTTTCCCTTCCAAAAAAAGGATTTAAAACACGTCCTAAAGAGATTTCACGAGTAAGATCTCTTCCATATTTGCAAAGGTAGGGATAGCGAGCCGAAAGGCTTTCTAACTGATTAAGTTGCTTCTCATCAGAAAGCCAGTCTAGAGAATACCTTTCCACAACCTTATGGCAATAGGCCAATAGCTTAATCTCGTTTTTGTTGAATAGCTCACGATAAACCTCCTGTCGACGGGGCTTCTCCATTTCTTTAAGGTAATGTTCAATCTCCTGAAGATGACCTTCCTTAGATAGTTTCTCAAAAAGCTGGACTGCATATTGACTAGCTTGCTTCTCATTAGAAAGCCAGCCTAGAGAATACCTTTCCACAATCTTATGGCAATAGGCCAATAGCTTAATCTCGTTTTTGTTGAATAGCTCACGATAAATCTCCTGTCGACGGGGCTTCCCCATCAATCTAAGGTAATGTTCAATCTCCTGAAGATGGTCTTCCTTAGATAGTTTCTCAAAAAGTTGGACTGCATATTGACTAGCTTGCTGCTCATTAGGAAGCCAGCCTAGAGAATACCTTTCCACAACCTTATGGCAGTAGACCAACAGCT
>JANQJL010000028.1 GCA_028281675.1 Simkaniaceae bacterium | reverse complement strand
CCTGGCCCTTTAGGGCCGGGTAGTTTAACGCCATTTTGGGAGGGGTACGAAGCCCCTCCCCAAAACGATTCCCCGTCCTTTAGGGCGGGGTTCACTCATGTTTGTTCAGAGTTTTCTAAGGAAGTATGCAAAAATACTTCATGGGGAAAATTTCCAAAACATTAGGTGGAAGAAAAGTGGCGCCGTAAAGATAAGGCTGTCAATTCTATCGAGGAGACCTCCATGACCAGGGAGGAGAGATCCAAAATCTTTGACTTTAACATCTCTTTTGAGCGCAGACAGCGTAACGTCTCCTAAAAACCCTCCGATACTCATTAAAATCCCTGCAATGATCGCCCATGGTATGTTTAAAGGGGTCAAAAATGGAGCAATAATTACAGAGAAGATTGTGCATGTCACCATTCCCCCAATCAACCCTTCTACAGTTTTTTTTGGGCTGATTTTAGGGACAATCTTGTGTTTCCCAAATAACTTTCCCCACATGTACTGTGCTGCGTCGTTGATCTCTGTCAAAAAAAGGAGGAAAAGCATAAGCCCTAGAGGTCCTGCTCGAAAGTTCATATTTGCAGAAAAAACAACCAAATAGGCCGTATAGCTCAGAGCGTATCCCGCCATCATAACCCCCCAAAAATGAGATCCCAATGACTGAAGGAACCCATTAGTTGTTCCCGCAATAATCATCCGAATAGGGAAAAGAAGGTAAACATATACGGGGATAAAGATAAGAAAGAGGCTATAGTAACCGGTTAGAACAAAGAAATACTGGATGGGTATTGCAATATAAAGCCACAGACGGGCCCGCTTATGCTCTTCCTTCTTAGGAATCACTTGGAAATATTCATGGAGGGCAAGGAAGCTAACCCCCATCCAAAGAAGAATAAGGCACCACTGCCGGGTCAAAAAAACAATGGCAAATATCCCAAAAATATACCACCACGCTATAAGACGTTTTTGCAAATCTCCAAATTTACTTTGGGGACGACTTGCTCCCTGCACCCAAACATATACTTGAAATGCAAACAGAAGGGCTAAAAACCCGCAAAATGCCCAAAAAATTGGGGGTGTTAGCAAAGGAAACCAATGAAATAATATATCTTTAGACATAGCTATTTGATCGTATTTGATTTTTTTGATATTATCCCCATTAATTTGCTAAAAAACAAGGAATTTATGGAAATCGGACTTTACCACCTTAAGTACCCTTTTAGAAAAATGATTGGCTTTTTACTCCCTCTTTTTAGTGAAGTCAACCCCAACAAAATCAGTTGGTCTCTTGTCCCGATTGGAGCTATCACAGCCGTTGCTTATATCTTTGCTCCAAAAATGCCTATCCTCTATTTGGTTGGCGCTCTACTAATTCTTACCAGAATGGTTGTGGGAACTTTAGATGGTTTAATTGCTGTTAAGTTTAATAAGAGCTCTCCTAAAGGGGAAATGATCAACAGAATCACTCCCGAAATCTGTGACATCCTTCTAATGATCGCCCTCGTTTATGCGACGCCAACCCATTTTATCCTTGGAATTACTGCCCTTGGCATGTGTTGGGCTGTTACCTTCTTTGGCTTAATTGGAATTGTTGCTGGAAAAAAGATCCAAAGTGTCGGTCCTGTAGGTCAAACAGATAGAATCGTTGCTCTAGGGATCTTCTCAATTCTCCAATTCCTAAGTTTAACAAATCACTGGGGACATAATTTCATTACCTTCTTCTTTATATGGGTAGTCGTAGGAAGTTTGCTCACAATCGCACTCAGAATCAATCGAAACTTTAGGCAACTATGAATTTGGAATCCATTCGAAATCAGTTTCCGATCTTAAAGGAGGGGCTGTTCTTAAATCATGCAGCCACGTCGCCGGTTTCATATGGAACAATAGAGCGGATGAAGGAGCTTTGCGATGAGATGCGAGAGCCTTTAGGAAAACACTTCTATCCTTGGCTTGGCATTATGGAGGAAACAAGGCGCCTTCTTGCTGAACTTCTCCTATGCCACCCCAGCGAGATCGCCTTCACTCAAAATACTTCGACATCACTCAGTATTATTGCTCTATGCCTAAATTTTAAAGCTGGAGACCGCGTTCTAATTCCCCGAGACGAATTCCCTTCAAATCGCTATGTTTGGCAAAACCTTCAGCGACAAGGTGTAGAATGCACTTTTTTTGACATTCCTAATGACCAACCTCTCGTTGAGGTATTAGAAAAACAAGACCTTAATAATGTCCGCCTCATCTCGGTGAGCTTAGTGAGCTACATCACTGGGAAAAAACATGACCTGAAGTCCTTTGGAGAATTTTGTCGGAAACGAAACATTACCAGTTGTGTAGACGCTATCCAAGGGGTAGGCACATTCCCCATTAGTCTTCAAGATTCGGAGGTAGATTTTTTTGTAGGTGGGGCACAAAAATGGCTCTTAGGCCCTATTGGATGTGGCTATCTTTACATCCGAAAAGAACTCATCAAGGAGGTTAATGTTCCCCTTGTGGGATGGACGAGTGTCCAATATCCTGAAAGTTTCGAGAATATGGAGCTCGATTTTGCAAAGGATGCCGCTCGGTTTGAAGCGGGACTTCCCAGTATTGCTTCGATTGGAGGTCTCAATGCTTCTCTCAGGGAACTATATAAAATTGGGTGGGATACCATCTATCAAAGGATTGCATCCAACACCCGCCACCTTGTTGAAAATCTCCATCCATTGGTCACCAACCTTAATGACCTAGGAGGAATCGTAACCTTTAACATTCCAGAAAGGGTTAATCCCAAAAAACTCCTCTCTTCTCTTGAAAAAAAGGGGATAACCATCACGGCTAGAAGAGATTATATTCGGGTCTCTCCCCATTTCTATAATACCCACGAAGAACTGAATAGCTTTCTCGAAACTATCGGAAATGAAACAACGAAAAAACACTTATTCTTTCCAAAATTCAACCCTGAGACATTAGACGAAGAGAAAAGGATCCTCCTTATTGGTGCAACGGGAATTTTAGGAAAGGAAATTGCCCTTTATCTCATTGAAAAAGGATTTCATGTAACAGGGATTGGAAGAAATGCTAAAACCTTGAAAGAATTAGAGGGAAGTGCTTTTGAAGCTATTTCCCTTGATTTGGCAGATGTCAAAGCTCTGGAATACTTTATTTCTTCCCAAAAGAAAAGGTACTTTGGCCTCGTAAACTGCGCAGGAGTGACTGAGGCCGAACCCATTCGTTCTTTAGATCCTGAAGAGCTCTTGAAAATGTTTCAAATTAACACCGTTGCTCCAACCTTTTTTATGCAACAGTTTGTCTCAAAGCTTGCCTCAAAAGAGGCACTAGGAATCCTCAACATTGTCTCTCCAACTGGGCGGTGTGGATATCCTCTAATGGGAGGATATGGAGCCACACATGCTGCCCTATGGACTATTGGTGAAAGCCTCAGCCGAGAGCTTTGCAAAGATTCGCTTCACGTCACGACTTATGTCTCATCACCTATTCATTCTCGCATGCAAAAGGAGATTGGAAGAAATGCTCTCCGCTACTTTAAAATGAGAGGGTCTTATAATTTCAAACACGCCGAAGAAGTTGCCAGAGAGGCGGTCGATGCCTTCCTCGGAAAGAAAGAGAAAGTGATTAGCCGCAAAAATCGATTCCAATTAACAATCAATACCCTTTTTCCTAGCTTCATGACTCGAAAAATTTCCAAACTTTGGCGGACAGAGGAGACCGATTGATGTCCTCTCTATCTACCTATATCCAAGAGTTTGCCTCCGCATATGGCTCCCAACCTGCTATCACCTATTACCACCGCTTTCGGATCACCACTTATACGTATGATGATCTTTTTCAACTGGCTTTAAAGTGCGCGTCCTATCTGATTACAAGAGGGGTCAAAAAAGGGGATCGTGTTTTAATTTATGGTGAAAATTCCCCGGAGTGGGTTGTCATTCTCTGCTGCTCAGCCCTTAGCGGTATTATCCTTGTTCCCATCGATAGTAAATCTCCCCCTGAATTTGCAGAGAAAATTCGAAAAAAAACAGATGCAAAATGGGTTATTTCTAACCATATTTTATCTTTACCACAAAATGTTAATCATTTGATTCTAGATAATCTTTTCAATGCAATTGAAGATGCTGACCCTACTCTTTTAGAAAAGGAAGGCAGCTCTATTAGTGGGAATGATATCTTTGAAATCCTATTTACTTCAGGAACAACAGCAGACCCAAAAGGGGCTGTTATTCGTCACCGCAACCTAATAGCTAGTATTGCTTCGATTAAGCACTGCCTTGTCTGCGACCACCGGTGCCGTTTTTTATCAATGCTTCCCCTAAGTCACGTCCTTGAACAAAATGCAGGATGCTTATCAGTTCTCCGTTTTGGGGGCCATATTATTTATACAAAACAGGTGCGCTTTTCTCGAATTATGGAAATTCTTATTCACGAAAAAGTAACGCACATTATCACCGTCCCTGCAATTCTTAAGAGCTTTAAGAATAAAACCCTTGAAAAGCTTCAGGGGAAAGAGTCTGTCTTAAAAAAACTCTCCCCCTTTCCCTACTTAATAAGACGCCTTCTTTCCTTTCCCATCCGAAGACATCTAGGGCGCCACCTCCGTGCTTTTCTTTGTGGAGGAGCATCTTTAGATACTTGCACTGAATCTTTTTGGAAAACTCTAGGTATACCTGTTGTTCAGGGGTATGGGCTCACAGAAAGCTGCGCAATGGTCACCGTAAACACCTTCAAAAGCCAAAAGCAAGGATCTGTTGGCAAAGCGATTCCTGGTCAAGAGATTAAACTTGGGAAAAAGAATGAAGTCCTCATTCGAGGGGACAATATCATCTCAGAGTATTATCAAGCACCAGAGCTCACAGCAGAATACTTTCAAGATGGGTGGTACCGTACAGGTGATGTCGGACGGTTTGACCAAGAGGGCAATCTCTATATTATTGGAAGACTTAAGGAGATGATTCTCACTTCAAATGGATTAAATATTTTCCCTTCAGACATTGAAAAAATCCTCAACGATTCTCCAGCTATCAAAGAAAGTGGTGTCTTTGAAGATCCCACAAGGGAAGGAGCATTGATTGGAGGGGTCATCCTCAACCCTGACTACAGAGAAGTTGATATAAAAGAGATCCTAAAGGAAACAAATGTGCAACTCGGCTCTCACCAACAGCTCAGCAAACTCGTCCCATGGACAGCTCAATCTCTCCCAAAAACCACTTCACTAAAGATCAAGCGGCGAGAACTTCCAGAAATTTATAAGAAACAAGAAGAGAATAAAGAGACTTCCAAACCTCATGAAGACCCCTTAATCAATATTATTGCGAAAATTGCTAATGTACCAACAAGTACCCTCACCCCTCAAACCGAATTAAACAAAGATCTCGCTCTAGACTCACTCAATCTTGTCGATCTCATCATCGATCTTGAATCCCATTACCACATAGAAATCGATGAAGGAAAGATAAACAAAGAATGCACCATTGAAGAGCTCGGCAAGATCGTTACAAAAAAAGGGGCAAAAGCGCCTCCCCTATCCCGCTTTTACTATTCCCCTACAGGAAAATTATTGGGCAACACGACCCGTACCATCCTCGAACATGGACTTATCCGAAGATGGATTTCTTTCCGCCGTGTGGGCTCATTTCCAAAAATCAACCTATCCATTCCCACAATATTCATTGCTAACCACTCCAGCCACCTCGATACCTTTTCAGTGTTATTAACACTTCCTCGTCAAATCAAAAAAAGGCTCCTTGTCGCCGCAGCCTACGACTATTTTTTTGGAAAAGATAAAAAAGGGAGTGCCTTAATGAACCCTCTCACCATTCCCATGTTCCCTTTTCATAGAGACACTTATTTTAGCGAGAACCTAAAAAACATTGGGCTCTTTCTGAAAAAAGGTCACCCTCTTCTCATCTTTCCCGAAGGAACGCGCAGCCGAACTGGAACACTTGCCCCCTTCAAGCCAGGAATTGGGATGATTGTCAAAGAAATGGGAGCGCAAGTCGTTCCACTCTACATTTCAGGAGCGCATACACTCTGGCCCCCTTCCTCCTCCTATCCAAAACGTGGCAAGATAACCGTCCAATATAACAACCCACTCACTTTTTCTCCCTCTGACTCCCCTGAAACAATTACAAAAGCTCTTGAAGAAAAGGTGTACACCTTAAGTTAAGGAAAAATTATAGTTGAAATTGCAAATTAAGTAGCTGAAAAAATCCAGATAAGTTTAAAACGTGTGGCACTTCGAGATGATCGTTGCATTTCTTTCTAAAAAAGTGAAAAGGAGACGATAATGGAAATAGGCAGAAAATTTCTTTTTTATAAAAATTCTAAACATTATCTATATCTAAGTTTCTTGACTTTATTTCTACTATTAGGGGCACCTAAAAACCTATTAGCTTCTAAAATAAATATAAAATACGACAGTGAAAGGGCAACACAATTGCTTCAAACGAAAATTCAAGAAGCTGAAGTATATACCGAACCTTTTCCCTTTATAATCATTGAAGACTTTTTACCTGATGAATTGTTAATGGATGCGATCAAGTTTTTTCCAACAATGGAACAAGTAAGAAAAATTGGAGGGGGTTATGGAAATGATGGAAGAGTATTAATTAGTATTAATAGTTTGCAAATGAAACCAAAAGGAATTAATGCTGATTTTTGGATCAATTTTAGTAAAACTATACGAACTCTTCAACAGTCTATTATTGATAAGTTCATAGATTTCATCGACATAAAATTCCAATTAAACAACAATGCAGATCTCGAAAACATAAAAAAATCTTTGAAGTTTACAGAAACAGTGAGTGCAGAGGGCTTATATTTGCAATCCCATGCAAATTTAAAGCCTCACTTTGATTCTCTCAAAAAGTTTGTGCAGATATTATTATATCTCCCTGAAGACAATTTTCACGAGGATTACGGAACAAAGATTTTCTCTGGAAGTCCCGGAAAAAACCTGAGTAAGAAATTTGAACATAATAACGATCTAATCCACTGTCTTACCTTACCTTATAAAAAAAATGTCTTAGTAATGTTTCTCCAATCTCCCTTATCCTGGCATAGCTCAGAAAATTATCAAGACCCAACTTACTTGAGAAAAGCATACTTTACATCGGTCAATCTAGACACTCATTTTGCTAAGCAATTTTATATAGGGGAATCCATCGATTAGGTGGTCCCAGACCTAAAGGATTACTGCCTAGACAAAGAGTTATCATTGTTGACAGCGGGTTTCAGCAATTTTTAGGTAAGCATATAGGGCCATGTCATACTTTTGATCTGCTAAGGATTCAATCATCAACTTATGGAAGTTGGTCTCCTTACCCTGAGGAAGGCGATCTTTCAATTGGGTTTCCATGAGTTGAAGCTCCTTTTGGATATCTTCTTTATGAAGAAGATAGGGTGTATCTGAGCGGTAATATTCATCATCAACGGAGCACTTTAAAAGACGTCCAAGAGAAGAGACAGCATCGCCCAGCGCTTCTTTAGACTCCCTATTCAAGGAAAGGATGAATTTTTCAGCAAGCTCAGCAATCTCTGGGTTTAACCCTTCTTCATAAGCCTGAAGACGTTCGATTGAGGAAGCATAAGCTCTTTTTAGATTTTCTTGATCGATGCTATGAGATTGATCCTTTAGAATCGAAAAAACTTCCGAGGTAAAGGTGCAGAGTTCTTGAGCTTTTTCCTCTTTTTCATTCGCGAAAGAAAGCGTTGTTACTGCTAGGAGAATTGGTAACCATTTCTTCATAACTATCCTTGGTTTTTTCATTATAATCTCGACTTTGTGTACAAAGTTGATATTATACAGAAATTCTATTTAGACTCGCAAGTGAGTATGAAAAATTTTAATACCCCCCAGTTATTTTCTACTCAGGGGGTATAATTAAAAGTCCTACATAGCTGTGTTAAAAAAAATCCCTGGAAAGAGCCTCCTAAAAAATTCTTAAAAAGTGGAAGCTCCTCCGCTGTAAAGCACACAATACAAGGCCCCCTGAGAAAGACTCGTATAACATTGATTCCCCAATGAGTTTTTTATTGATAATCAACAAGTTACGATTTTTTCGTAACTTTTATTCTCGTAATTTACTGATAACCAAAAGGTTAGTTTCCTTTTGGACAGGGATTGCTGCTCGTATAATCTTGCTATTGCATAATTTCGTTATTGTATGATACCCTCTTGTCCTTTTAGGAGGTTTTTTATGTCAGATTTAGTATCAATAAACTTGAAGAGGACAGTGGGACCGACGAAGCAGTTGGAGTGCGATCTTAGTGAGCAGATTTGGGAGCTCAACAGAAGGTTAGCCCAACTATTTCCTGAAGCGGTTGACCCTAACAGAGTTTCAGTGCGAGTAGGTATTGTACATGCACGTGATGGAATACTGATTAATTCATTTGAGAATCGCTTGAGGGTGGTGGGGGACCTGATTAAGGATCCTTCAGAGATGCTACATACAGCGGAGTATATTGGATTTCCGCTGAAGCTCCAAGGCAACATGTCGCCGTCTAGGGCGGACCGCAGTATTTGCGTGATCTGTCTGGAAGGTATCAACGATATCACTTCTGGAAGAACTGGTAATCCGCTTATGCCTACTGCACTGAAGTGCCAGCATGCATTCCATATTGGCTGTTTATCGGAAATGTTCGCAAGCGGAAGAAGAAACTGTCCTACATGTCAAGCGCCTTTTTCTAAAGAAGACATTGAGGGCATTCGATCATGGATCGATTCTAAGAGGACATTCGATCCCGAATCGTTTTTCGGCAAAAAGTTTTCTAAGGGAGATGCATCCTTATACTAAAGAGGTCTCACGGGCTATGCAATTGGAGCATCCCTCGTGTAGGGCATGAAAACCCCATTGAGAGACCTATCATTAATGAAGACCTTTTGCAATACGATACCCTCTCGGCTGCCCCAAGAATCCCTCGCACCGTCTTCAGTCTAAAATCTTCCCAAGTTGTGAGCCTCACAAGGGCAATACCATCCCAACGTCATAGAAGAAGGGAGCTGGTCTTTAATTTTATAAAAACATAAGATGCTTGACAGTAATCTAACGCTGGTTAAACAACATCCATGATGAGCTGAAAACAGCCGCTCCTTAGCCCCTTCTTGTTTTGCGTCAATCGTTCGAAAACAAAATACAAAAGAGTTTTAATCTGTAGGACTCTTAATTACACCCCCCTTTAGGGGCATAGTTGACAGTTTTTTTTGGATCGGATAAAGTATGCTATGAAGTTTTTATATTCGATATTTTTTTTACTCCTTTCTTTAAAGGTGTTTGCTGCGGATGAATGGCTAGCTGCGCGTACATTCTACCGGACACATGGGTATCTTTGGATCAAGAATTTTTATTCCCCCGCACAGGTGCAGCTCATACAAAAGTGGGGCGATCAGTTGCAAAAAGATGCGGAATACGACTTAGAGAATGGAGTTACCGACCACCTGATTATTGTTCCTGAAAAAAACCAACCCGACCAGGTCTGCCGGGTTGAAGATATCTTGACCCTCTATCCTGATATCTATCATTTTGCCCGTGGCACTCTCCTCCCCTATTTAAACACCTTGCTGGAGGAGCCCTACGTTTTCTTTAAAGATAAGCTCAACTTTAAATGGCCAAAAGGTGGTGCATTTTCTCACCATCAAGATTTTCCCGCTTTCGACCCTTTCGGGCCACGAGAGCATGTGACTGCAATGATCTGCATCGACCCTGCAAATTTGGAAAATGGTTGTCTCCACGTTGCAAAAGATTGGAAACGGGATCTAGAAATTGAAGATGAGCGTACAGTCCTCCCCTACATTGAAGGGGGTGAGAAACATGGGAGCATCGTCCCAGAGATTTGCAAAAAACTGGAATGGCTTCCTCTCATTGCTTCTCCTGGAGATCTTGTTCTCATTAGCTCTTACGTTCCCCATTTCTCAGAAAAAAATGAGAGTACCTCTTCGCGAAGGGCACTCTTCATCACACTCAATCGTCTTATTGAAGGAAACTTCCGCAAAACCTACTATCATGCGAAACGGGAAGATCCTGAAAACCCTGTCTTCCACCTTGCCACTCCAACCCACGCCCGCACAAAATAAAAAGTACACTTTCAGAGGGATAAATGGTGGCCGTCTAAAGTTTCTTCAGGTAAAAGAAGAAATCAAATAAAGTCGATTTTAATATTGGGTAAATTCATGAATAAGCACTATGATGTCATTGTCATTGGCTCGGGTGGTGGCACGAAGCTCGTCACCCCTGTTGCCGATATGGGGAAAAAAGTAGCAATTATTGAGAAGGGACCTCTTGGTGGAACTTGCCTCAATCGGGGCTGTATCCCTTCAAAAATGCTCATTCATACAGCACAGCTTGCCTCTTTGATTCGCGATGCAAAGCGGTTTGAAATTAATATCAAAGGTTCTTTTGATGTAGACTTTAAGCATCTTGTGAAACGTGTTTGCTCTACCATTGACCAAGAATCAGAAAGTATCACCCCTGTATATGCTGAAAATCCTAACATCGATTATTACCCTCATAAAGGACGGTTTGTCGATAAGATGACTCTTGAAGTGGGAGGAGAAAGGCTTACCGCTGATAAAATCTTCATCGCTGTAGGTGCTCGCGCAGCAATTCCTAAAATCCCCGGCCTGGACGGGACGCCCTATATGACCTATACGGAAGCTCTCCGAAATCTCAAACGACCAAAGAAACTTATAGTTCTTGGCGGCGGTTTTATTGCAACAGAGCTGGGATATTTTTATTCTGCTATTGGCGTTGAAACAGAATTTTTAGTTCGAAGCATCCTCTTAAGGCCTGAAGATGATGATATCAGAGAGGCTTTTCAAGAGGCTTTTTCTAAACAAGTCAAGCTCCGCTTAAAATGTGATTTCCAGGAGGTCAAATATGAAAATGAGACCTTTACGGTAAGTTATAAAGATGGGGAGGGAAAGCTCCGAAAAGCGAAAGGGGATGCTCTTATCGTTGCAACAGGGATCAAACCCTGGACCGACACCTTAGATCTTGGCAAAACCGATGTTCAGTTGAGTGATAAAGGATTTGTGAAGGTCGATGATCACTTGAAAACAACTCAGAAGAATATTTGGGCCCTTGGAGATTGTGTTGGCAATTATCTTTTCCGCCACTCTGTAAATTTTGAGGGAGAGTATTTATTTCGAACCCTTTTTGAAAGTCCTAGCGATGAGCCGATTGTTTACAAGGGGGTCCCCCACGCTGTCTTTTCCCATCCCGAGATTGCTGGTGTTGGGAAAACGGAGCGCGAACTCAAAGAGGCAAAGGTCCCGTATATCGTCGGAAAAAACACCTATGCAGCAAGTGCTCGCGGTATGGCTCTTCTTCCCGAGAGTGGGTTTGTCAAACTCCTCTTCGAAAAACATTCTTTAAAACTCCTTGGCGCTCACATCATCGGTGAGGAGGCTTCCAATATGGTTCATATGCTAATACTTGCAATCCAAATGGATGCCACCCTCGATGATCTTTTAAAAATGATTTATATCCACCCGGCACTACCCGAGGTCGTCCGCAACGCGGCTCGCGCGGCCGAAAAGGTTCTCCTTTAAAACCAATCGCCCCTCTTCAAGAATGCGATTTGCAATAGCTTGAACAATTTGACTTTCAGGAAATTTATTTCTAAATTTATTTATCATTTTATTCATCTCAACAGAAACTTGTCCGAGCTCAATAGGATTTTCAACTACCATCATCCCCCTCCTTCTAAGATTTGCCACCTGGTACAGTAGCAATTTCCAAACACTGCCTAGTGTGGCCTTATGCCTTCCATCATATGACAAAAGCTATTTATTATTAAGGGGTAAAGATTATTTTAATTTGCCAAGTGATAGACCTCTAGGACCACCACGAAAAGGGCATAGAGGGTGAGGAAGGTGAGAGCTCCCTTATTCTCAAGCCAGGCAAGGTCAGCCTTGAGCTTCCAGGTATATTTTCCCACCCAAAGAAGCCCTATGGGGAGGAGACCATTGAGAAATGCCTCTCCAAAGCCCCCTGCTACTCCAAGCGCTGTCGTGAAAATCCCAGGGTTGAGGACTGCTAGAATAAAAGGAGGAGTGAAGGTGAGAAGGGTCAGTCCAATCCTCCTGAGCCCCTTTCTCTCCTCTATTTTAAAGCCATCTCCAAGGAAATCGACCATTGAAAACGCAACGCCGAGGGTTGAGGTGACAATCGCAAAAAAGGCAAAAAACCGGCCAACCATTACAAAGGTTGGATTACCGGCCACCGATCCAAATGCCCGAGTAATCGGCGTCCCCTCTTTGAGGGTTTTAGCAAGGACCTCTTGAGGAATCACCCCAATAATTAGCCATTGCCACACAGCATAAACGATCAATGGCAAAAATGATCCCCAAAAAACCGCAAAACGGAGCGATTTTTTATCCCTTTTTAAGTAAGTGCACAGGGAGGGGATAACATTGTGGAATCCAAAAGCGCTAAAAAGGACAGGCATTGCAAGTACCATTGCCGGCCACTTCGTATAACTTAAACGAGCAGTCCGTACCTCTCCTCCCCCGCTACCAATCAGGATAAACCAAGCAGCAATCATAGCAACACTCATCATAATATTGACCCGGTCTATCGATTTCGGACCAATAGCGACAATCATTCCAAATAGAAAACCAAAAACAGCGAACATTTCCCATCCAGAAAGTGATAACCCCACAGTAGAAAGTGCATCGGCAAGGAGGGGGGCCCCTGCTGCGAAATAGGCAACCATCAAACAGTAGTAGAGGAAGACAAACATTCCTCCAGAAATAAGGCGTCCCCCTTTCCCAAAAAAACGTCCCGCAATTGAGAGAACGTTACTTCCATCAGGCATCCAGAGGGTAACCTCTAAAAATAGAAGTCCGGTGCAATACATAAAAAACCAAACAACCCCTGTAATCACAATCCCTGGAAGGAATCCTGATGCTCCCGTCACGAGCGGTATGCCAAGCATCCCCGCTCCAATCATCGTTCCAGCGATTAAAAATGTACCGCTGATCACACGCATTAAATTTACTTTTTTTGTCATGAGTTCCTTCCTAACTTGTTAATAAATGATGAATATAAAGAATCGATTGCCTTTAGTGGCAATGATGGTAGGAAGGATGGTGAGGAAGTAAATAATATTTCATCATGCCAATATGATAATGGACGAAAGGGTGTGTGTCAATACGAAAATTTCTATACCAAATTTCAGTTTCTGGTAGAGATATGGAGAAAAAGAAAAAATCAAGCAGGCATCCTTGGGTCACCCTTTGAGGTAAGGGGGTCAAATTTGTTCACCTCTACCCCTAAAATATCGAACAAATCTTGCTCCCCAAATATACGACGAACTAAAAAGATCACGCCCAGACTCGAATCTAAAAATAGCAGCGGTAGCTAAACCTGTCATCTCGCCAACGATTGCCCCCTTCCAAATCCAAGGAGCCTTTTCAGAAAGAAGCCTGTTAGGAAAATAAGGAAGCGCCTTAAGCCCAAAGATACGATTAATTTTGACTATCTCTTCATGGAAGAGCATCAATGCAGAAATAGCACCAATCCCTAACCCAAATAAACAAGAAATTCTAGCAACTTTTCCTAGAGACGGAATAGCCCCACACTCTTCTAAAACCTTTTGGGCGTTTCTATTATCACTCAGATCCCAAGGCGTCGCCAACCCTTTACTCAGTTTGTTGAGATTTTCACCAAGACCATGCAATGCACGAATCACTTCAGTATGCCCATCCCATGCAGCATGATGCATAGGAGTCCAACCATCAGCATCAGCCACTTCAATGTTTGCTCCAAGTTCGATCAAAAGCCTTATCGCCCCCTCTTGTCCTTGTTGTGCAGCCAAATGCATAGGAGTCCGACCATTATCATCAGTTGCCTCAATGTTTGCCCCAAGCTCGGTCAAAAGCCCTATCGCCCCTTCCCGCCCTTGTAGTAGTGCAGCATAATGCATAGGAGTCCAGCCATTATCATTAT
>JANQJL010000026.1 GCA_028281675.1 Simkaniaceae bacterium | reverse complement strand
AATAATTAAAATTAAATTAATTAATATGTTATAATATCATTAAATTAATTTAATAATGAGGTATTAAAATGAGTGTTTCAACTGAATACGGTAGTGGTTCTTATGAAGAGAGCATAGAGGAAGAATTATATTTAGTAGAGCAAATGCTTAAGAATCAAAGATCTCCAGAACAAGACGAATTCGCTAAATTTCTAACTGCCAAAGTTTCTGAGGTTTGCTATGGTTCACCTGTTTTTGACCCTAGAGTTCTACGAAAAATTGGAGAAGGTGTTTTTGGTTCTGTCTACCAAATAGTTGATGGGAAGCAATTTAAGGCCTTAAAGTGTATGTCTAGAATGAGCTTTGCAGAAAAAGTAGGGAATCCCGGCAAAATCTATATAAAACCGAACGGTACCCGTCAAATTCCCGGAGAAGTCTTAGCCATGACAGTATCTCACCCATGTCTACTTAAAGTAGAAGGCGTTGTATCTAGTTATATGACTTCATTTATTTATTGGAGTAATGAGAATTTAGATGTAGGGGAAATGACAGATCACAGTGTGTTGGGGGTACTCACAGAGTACGTAGATTCAGGAGATCTATCTGAATTCATTAAAGGGACTCAAAAGCTGTCTGGAGAGGATTTCCGTAATATTGCGTCTCAGATTGGAAAAGGGCTAGCGTATCTGCATGAGAATGACTTAATCCATGGGGACATAAAGCCTGAAAATATTTTTCTGCGTAAGGACGGAAGTATAAGGGTTGCTGATATGGGCCTTTTGACTCCATTAATGGGAATCAAGCACATCGCGACACGAACTTTTACAAAAGGATATGGCGCTCCAGAACAAAGTTGGAATGCCCTGAACCAAAAAGATGAAAGCAATGCTCGCCTAATTGATCAGAAAGCGGATGCTTTTTCATTTGGAATAACCCTTGTTGAGCTGGCTCTGGGGAAGAGCCTCACCACGCTTGAGGAGAAAAACGCCTGGAGTAAAATAACCATGCGTGATGCTGTCAATAATCATGGAGATGAAAGTCATATTGAGAGAGCTTTATCCGGCGAAGACAAACAGAAACTGGAAAAAGATCACCCAGGGCTTTTACCCCTACTTAAGGACTTAACGAGGATTAATCCTTTTAAACGAATATCCGTTGCTCAGTTTAATGAGCGGTTTCAACTCCAAGGAAAAACCTAGTCTATAAAGGGACTTTCTCGACAGTCCCTTTCTCGCATACCCTCTCGATTTTTCCACCCGAGGTTGAGGGGATCTCCAAGAGAGAAATTTCGTCCTTGACCCAAACCTCTTAAATACAGATAAAGAAAAGTATGAATAAAGCGTTAATGAAATGGATGGAAGGGGTTGCCTCGTTTTTCCAGGGGTACTTTACCCAGCTCTTGATCTCCTTGATCCTCCTCTTTACCTTTCGCCCTTATGACCGGGGCCCTGTCTACATGGCGATTTGGCAATTTTTTCTCTTCATCGTCTTCCTCTCAGCCATCTTTAACTGTGACCATCCCCGTAAAGTGAAAATGCTAGCAGCCTCATTTGGTTTTCCTGCCCTTGTCCTCCAATGGGTTAACCTTTTCTTTCACTCTACAGCTCTTGCCCTCCCCTACCTCTTTCTGACCATTATTTTTATCTTTATTACCACTGCCTCGATCCTGAAGAAGGTGGTGATCAATGCGCGTGTCCGCGTCGAAACTCTCCGCGGCGTCGTCTGCGCCTATTTTATGGTAGCCTTTGGCTTTTCCTTTGCCTACCTCTTCCTCGACCTATTGTCTCCTGGATCCTTTCAGTTTGCTAATCTCGATCCGACTCAGATTACCCATGGGCACTATCTTTCTGAGATGATGTACTTTAGCTTTGTGACTCTTCTTTGCATTGGATATGGAGACATCATGGCAGTGAAGGATGCTGCTCAGACCTTTGCTATCCTTGAGGGGATCATCGGACAGTTTTACATCGCTATCCTCGTCTCCCGCCTCGTTGCTGTTTATTCGTTCTTCGAACATAAGCTCCATCTCGTCTCCAAAAAAAAGAGCCACTAAAACCTTGGAGTGCCATTCCCTTTTTCTCAAATTTTGAAGAAATGGCATAATGTACTAGGCAGTGTTTGGAAATCCATTCCTAAACTGATGAAGGATCTTTTTCCCTAATAAGGTCAGTTTTCGACCTTTGCAAACTTTATAAGTTTGCTTCGGTCTCCTAACATGCCTTCTACCCGTGAATGCGACCTATTTCGCGGCAGCCATCCTTCTGAATCAGCGAATCTACTTCGCTTCTCACCTTCGCCAAGGTGGCCTCACCTTGGCTC
>JANQJL010000074.1 GCA_028281675.1 Simkaniaceae bacterium | reverse complement strand
GAGAACAAAGTGATTCCTCATAATACCGGAGAGTTCTCAAGGAAAGAGAACTGGCTAACAAAATAGATTTATCAAGATGTTTCACGCGTCAGCCCTGATCTTTCGTGGCCTAATTTGCTTCTTCCTAGGTTGTCAGCTATAATGAAGACAATTTCTCACCCCTCCAAAAATGTCCCCCGCTGAGAAGGAGAAAGACATGCAAGCAACCGTAGCTGATTTATCCATTGATGATGTGGTGCGTACTGATCCGCAGATCATGAGCGGGGCACCTTGTTTTAAAGGAACCCGCGTGACCGTGAAGACTTTATTTGACCATTTGGAAGCTGGAGATTCTTTAGACGTGTTTTTTGAAGATTTTCCTGCTGTAACGAGGGAGCAGGCTTTAGCCGTCATCAAAGCTGCGGAGAACTCCTTATTTTCTCGCCTATGAAAATTCTTTTAGATGAATGTGTTCCCAAGCGCCTCTACCGCCAATTTCCCCACTATTTTGTCAAAACGGTTCGCCAAAAAGGATGGACGAGTGTGAAAAATGGAAATTTATTAAGATTGGCCGAGGCAGAGTTTGACGTATTTTTGACGGTAGACCAGAATATCCCCTCCCAGCAAAACCTAGAAATATTTGATATTGCTGTCATCATTCTTTTTAGTAAGTGGAATCGGTTAGAAGATTTGTTGCCACTTGTCCCTCAGATTCATCAAACTTTGGAAACGATCCGGCCGGGAAACCTCGTTATTTTAAAATAATTTCGATAATTGCCTTTATATTTTGGCAGGATAAAAAACCTGCTCCTCCTTCAATTGATCGTCAAACAGCGCCCCATAATCAGCTCTATGGAGCACACCCTTTTCTTCTACCTTACCCTGACATTTTCCAGCTAGGAGACTAAAAAAGCGTTGATTTTTAAAGCTTTAAGAGCGTACAGTGCTTTCATCTAGGCCAAATTTATATTCCTTCATTTTAGCTGAAGACATTCAATTCCAGAAAAGGAGTGTTCCATGAAAATATCACTCATAATGAAAACACTTAGATCACCGACTGCGGAAAACGTAAGGTTTATTTTTGGAATCAAGGAAGATCCTGATGATTCTATTTTTGGACCAAAGACAGATGGAATTTTGTCAGGCAAAAAGGACATTGATAGAAGGAATCTCTTAAAAATGATGGGAATTGGCGCTGTTGTAGCAACTGGCATAGAGTCAGTAAGGAAGTTTATAGTTCCTCCTAATACAGCAGAAGCTGCAATAGAAAAAAGGAAAAGAAGGCCGTCACAAAAATCAGAAGCGCCTTCGCCGGATGACATAGAGTATGGAGATGGAGTGGAGGCTTTCATGGAGGAAAATAATATCAAATCATTTAAATCAAAAGAGATAGGTTTTCAGGTTAAATTAATATTTCGTCTTGGTCGGTCACCTAAAAATAGGCATCACTTTCGTGCGCCTTGTAAGATTGAAAAAGGTCAATTCCGAGACGAAGGAATACTAATAGTCACCTCACCCGAGGGAACAAAAAGATATGATATATATGGTTTCGATATAGACATAGTGCAAGTAGGAAGTCCTTGAATTCAATTCAGGATAATAAACATTATTTTGGTGCACCTATAGTTCCGGTCATATTAATTGATACCAAAAATTCACTTTAAGCTATTAAAATTTTTAAGTTTATTTGTAAAAATAAGTATCGATTCAATTGACCGGAACTATAGTAGACTTAAAATGGTAGAAGAGAGAGAAGAAAAAATACTAATGGTTAATTTAAATGAAGGGCAGAAGAGTTATAATATGTATGGATTGGATTTAGACAGAGTAGATAGATGTTTTTGGGGATTGTTTGTTATCTTTTCTTTGTTTTGTGTGAATCCAGTGATAGCTTCGGATCAGGTGCTCCAGTGGGAGCAGGAGATTGAGTTTGATGGAGGATATGTGAAATCTCATTCGGGAACCTACCTGGAGATCAAAGAGAAAAAGGCTACCAAAACAGATGATTCCAGTTACTCCATCACGGACAAAGAATCTATGGCCAGTATCTCAATGAATGCATTTCAAGGTTTCGTCCTAAAAGGGATGCATCATTTCGATTCTGTCAGTTTACATTCACTGGTGGAAATGAGTTCAGGAGGAAAAACCCAAAAATTCTATGTTCCAGACAAAGAAATAGATATTCGCAAAAAGTCACTCGGTTCTGATTCCTATTACTTCCAGCCGAGAACCCCCCTCCAAGCAGGAGAATATGTTCTGAAAACACAGAATAAATTTTGGCTTTTTGAGCTGAAAGCTGAGGCAGTACAAAGTTTGCCCAAGGGAGCGAGCGCAGATCTAGAAACGCTAAGTTTTATGGCAGAAAATCGTATTGAGGCTGTTTCTACTCTCGACGGTGTTGGGCTCTTTTTTCATAAGGGTAGACGGAGGAGAGAGCCGATACCTTGCGGTTCTTCTTGTACCTTCAAGGTCACGGAGGAGATGGAGCGCATGTGGTTGTCAGTGTCTACAGAAGGAAAGGCTCCCATACTATATGATATAAAGGGTCGTAAATCTCGTTTTATTGATTAATTAAATAAGTGATTTATATCCGAATCTAAAATTTAAAATTCCTGAAAATTTCAGAAGAGAAACAGAGGAGCTTCAAATAAAAACGAGTGTGTCTTATTTCCAACTTTCAATGAAAAATGAACAAGGAAACCGAGATGAATAAAGAAAGTGTTATTCAAAATTTAGCAAAATTCTTCGTTGTGGGGATGATAATATGGGGAGCAACTAAATTGGTTCTTAGTGCTACTGTAGCAGCGACAGAAATAGAAAATCAACTCAGAAATATCATAGATAAGGCTCCTGAAGGCCAGGCAAATGTCTCAGAAGAGGCGATAAAATTTATAGGTCAACATGTTACAGAAATCGAGCCTTATGAGGGAGGAATGCTACTTAATTTTCGCCATCGAGGTAGAGAGTGCGATTTTCCCTTCACCATAAAAACAGCTCACAGCACAAGGAGGGGAGAGTTATTGATAATTAAAGATCCATACGAAACTGTCACAATTGAGCCTAGTGGCCTTGAATTTGAACCAAAAGGAGAAGTAATAGCAAATTGAGTTTTCAAAAATCATAGTTCCAGGCAAAGACATCTGAAACAACCAAAGGAGGTGTCTCATGAAAAAAAAGCTATTATTAGTGTTGTTTGTCCTATTTTCCCCCTTCTTGGTGAATCTGGACTCCGCTAACATATTAGCTGGCAGCAAGCGGGTAGAGTTGAAAGATATCCCCAAAGAGGAGCTAGAACTCCAGGGTGATTCACCTAAATTCTTCGATAATCACGTTAAGCAACCACTCAAAGTTATTGAAGATAAAAAAGGAAGAAGGGTTAAAATACAGTTTAAGGAAGGAGGCTACGCATATTGTTATTACCCCTGTGCTGCGGATACTAGGAAAAGTGAAGGGAAGGATTATTTGATACTTAGCACAACCAGTGGAAAACCAATCTTATTCAGGAGTTTGTCACGTAAAACAGAGAAAGTGAATGACACTATTGTGATTAAACCAAATGGATTTAGGTGGCAACAGGAGAATTTGAAATGAAAACGAATATAGTAATTGTACTGTTTATCATTGTTTCCATGTTCTTTGCAAACCTTGTATTTTCGGTAGAAATAGAAGATATCCCAAAAAAATATCTAAAGGGAGAGCCTACAGAAAGCGCGATAAAATTCATTGAAGAACATGCCAAAAATATCAGAATTAGCAGCAAAAGAGGCAAATTAAAATTTTATTTTTCCAGTGGAAATCCATCTTGTGAAGCCCCCTGTGCCTTAGATACCACTCAGACAACAAGAGGTGAGGTATTGGTAATTACAGACAAAAGCGGAAAAATTAAAAGAGTTGAACCAAGCGGCCTTGAGACAACAGGACAAGTGATAGGTAGCATCACCCCCATGAAGGAAGAAGTAGAGACTATTAATGGAATAACATACCTAGGTAATTCAAAGGATTTTATAGACCAACACGCTAAAGTATTGGTGAGGAAAGGCAAAGTTAGATTCTCCTTCAAACAAGGAAATCGACTTTTCCTTATACCTTGCACTTTGAATACTGCCATAACAGAATACGGAGAAGAGGTGCTAATAGTAGATGATGCAAATAAGCGTATGATACTCAGACCCAGCGGCATTGAGTCTACCCATGCTAAGATATTAAAGCATTAAGTTAATTTCCAACTTTCAATGAAAAATGAACAGAGGAACCGAAATGCACAAAAAAAGTTTTCCTCAAAATTTAGCAAAATTCTTCGTTGTGGGGATGATAATATGGGGAGCAACTACATTGGTTCTTAGTGCTACTGTAGCAGCGACAGAAATAGAAAATCAACTCAGAAATATCATAGATAAGGCTCCTGAAGGCTAGGCAAATGTCTCAGAAGAGGCGATAAAATTTATAGGTCAACATGTTACAGAAATCGAACCTTATGACGGAGGAATGATGCTTAATTTCTCTCATGACAGTAAAGAATGCGATCTCCCCTATCAGATAACTGTAGTGGCTTAGAAACATAAATAGTTTGTTGATTGGGATATCATTTCTTTTCCTTTTGCAATGCAGTCTCGCACTTCTTGTGGAGTCAAAGCAATTCCTCCGGTATTCATTCGCTCAAAAACATCGAACATGACGGACAGCTCTTCTTTTGGCCCCAACTGTGTGAAAACATCGGTGCGAATGAGACGCTGCCTCAATCCCCTTTGGGCTACGGGATCGAGATCGTTAAATGTTTTCCTCTCCCACCAATCATGTACCCCCTGCAAAGTAAACGGCTTCCCGTCAAAGTTTCCATTGAAGAAATGTTGAACTGTTTTCATGCGTTGCTGACCATCTACGACCAGCCAATTTTTTGATTTTCTTACTTCGTAGAGAAATATCTGTGGTATGGGTAATTCGAGCAAGAATGACTCTATGAGTTTGCTTGCTCTTTTTTGATCCCAAGCATACTTCCTTTGGAAAGGGGGAATGATAATCCTTCCGTCTTCTATTTTTTGGCTTAGCATTTCGAGAGGGAAATCAAAGGATTTGATTTGAATTTTTCCGTAGTCCAAAGATGGATTTTTCATTTTTAGGATGGTTTCGGAAAGACCATTTCATTTATAGAAAGAATGTCAAATTCTCCTTTTTTAAAAAACTTGCCTATCCAATTTTTGAGTGTCAGAATGTTAGCGCAACATAACATGCTTTATGTTGCGCTAACATTCTCCTACTTCCAAAAACTTTTTAATTGAAAAATCGACCCATGAATTCATCTATCATCAAACTTCCCGATTCAGCTCTGACTTTTGGTTCAGAAATAGAAAATGAAATCACGCGCCTTGGGGTTGAATGGCTGGAAGGTAAAAACAGTCCTCGAACGCAAGAAAGCTACGATACAGTTGTCAGGCAGTTCATTACCTTTCTGGAATTTGCTTTTGATATTGAATATACACCCGAGATTTGGAAAAAAGCTCAGGGGCTTCATGTGATTAGTTTTAAGAAGTATCTGGCCAAGACCGGATACAAGAAACGAAAGAAAGACACGAAGTTGACCCCGTACTCAAAAAAAACGATCAATCAGCGTCTCAGTTGCCTCTCCAGTTTTTTTGATGATCTGGTGAAAAAACAAGTCATTACTCACAATCCAGCCAACATCGACCGTTATAAAGTAGATTCGAGCAAAGTTGAAGCGGTCGTCCTTTCTGAAAAAGAGGCGCGGAGCATGATAGATGCTCCACGTGAGTTCAACGACTTCCACGGTCCGCAGCAGCGACCCATTAGTGATGCTCAGATTTTGAGAGATTCAGTAATTGTGCATGTTTTCTTTTTCCGTGGCTGTCGGATTTCTGAATTGTGCAATCTCAAAGTTAAAGATTATTTTACAGACAAAGGATTTCCAGTCTTGAAAGTTCACCTAAAAGGAGACCGTACAAGTACACTGGCGATAAATCAGCAGCTACAGACAGCTTTGAATCAATATTTGGAATTCATTGGGCATGGAGAAGACCCTGAAAATCCATTGATCCTTCCTTTGAGGGATAACCAGGAGGTGAAAGATAATGAATTGCGACACCTGAATAGACATTCAGTGCGTCGGATTTGGGATAAATACGCCCATTTTAGAGGCATCAAAAATACCACTCCCCATAGTGCTAGGGCGACTTTCGCCACGACCGCTATTGAAAATGGTTGTCCTTTAGAGGTGGTACAGGAAGCCCTCGGCCACTCTTGGATTGATACGACTCGATCTTATGTGAAAAACAAAGAGCGGTATCATGAGAGCGCGAGTTTCAAAGTGCATTATTGATATGGGTAGAAAATAAAGTCTACGAAAAAAATTCATTTGGATGCTAGGTACTCATGGAGTTTGAGCATTGGTTATGTTCCTCGAACATTATAATAAAAGGAAGCATCCAGGACCTAAAAAATAAAGCCAACAGCAGCTTTTTTCATTCCTAACAAGTCCATAAATCATACTAAAAAAGGTAAATATGCAACGGTGGATAATTTCATTTCTTTTTGTTTTCTGTACCTTTTCCTTCATTCATGCTGAGGAAGGTATGCTCGTTTTTAAAACGAACCCTAAAGACGTGGATATCTACATTGATGGAGTTCACAAGGGAAAAGCCAATAACTTACTGGTATTGGATATTAGTCCTGGTACTTACACCATTAAAATTAGTAAAGGAGATAAATCGAAAGAAGAAGAATTGATTGTTCCATCAGGAGGAATTGTGAAGGTATCTTTAAAGCTCGAAGAGATACCATCTCTAGGAGGAGCAAAAAAATCTGATACTTATCCAGGATATGTCTATATTTCATCAGGCACTTTTCAAATGGGAGGATACTGGAGTAATTCACACCCCGTTCACTCTGTTACGATCAGCCAGCCTTTTTTCATTTCAGACCATGAGGTGACGGTAGGTGAATATCGAAAATTTATTGAAGAAACAGGTTATGAAACTCCGACCAGAAGTTCTTCTTATTCAAAGCCTAGTTCATGCAATTGGAATAAGAAGAGTGTAGAAGATCACCCAATCAATTGTGTCTCATGGGAAGATACTCAAGAATATATTTCTTGGTTGAACTATAAAGAAGGAGCAAATGTGTTTCGTTTACCAACGGAAGAAGAATGGGAATACGTTGCTAAAAGAGGAAAAGATACGAAATATTTTTGTGGTTCAAGCAAATGGTGTGTTGGTGATTCTGCTTGGTACTATAAGAATTCAGATGGAATGACTCACCCTGTAAAAACTAAAAAGCCCAATGATTGGGGGGTGTATGATATGCACGGGAATGTATGGGAATGGCTTCAGAGTTGGTATTCGCATAAAGGATATCCCAGTGGTTCAGCAAGCGATCCTATAGATCCAAATTCAAAAGAATACCGTGTTATTCGTGGTGGTGGTTGGAACAGCAGATATGATAAGATCCGTTCAGGGGACCGCAGTGCTTTTTTCCCTGGCTGCTTGAACTGTTATACTGATTTTCCGTACGTTGGTTTCCGTCTTGTGAGGATTCGTTAGCTTTTGGGGTGTTATGGGGCGGCCTAATCCTCATTAACTTTTTAGCAAAAATTTGTATTATCCAGATTTTATTCATTTTTGTAGAGAACAAAGATGAAATTACCCAAAGGGTTAATTTTCTTGAAATGGAGGAATTATGAAAGTATCACTCATGATTGCTATTATACTGGGTGTTACCTCACAACTTCAGGCCATTGACCTTGAAAAAGCTGTGACCATGCTAGAAGCAACGGGGGACTTTGAAGCTGCTGAGCCAGTCGCCTTTAAACTGACCCAGAAGAAAAAAGAGCACTACTATCGGATCGAATTTTTAAGAAAGTATCCACAATCAGACTTCAGTGAAGTGGTCTATCTCCAAACTTGGCGCGATATAAGAAATGCGGGAAACATGTCCAAGTTACGCAGTTTCATTAAAACGCAACCAAGTGGTCCTTATTCTTTAGATGCATTAGACAAGCTTTTAGATTTATACCAAGAGGAAAATACCATACTTGGCTATCGGGAATTCTTAAAGAACTTTCCTAATTCCCCTCAAGCTCCCCAAGCTTTAGAGGGTATCTTTAAACTTGCTTTTGAACGAGCCACAAAACATGCTGATAAATTGAAAAGCGTAACCATCTATGATGAATATATCCATACTTTCCCTACTTCCCCTTATCTTCCTGCCGTAATCAAACGAGCGGAAGAACTCGAATATCAGAGCATTGTTGAAACCTTGGGGGAATTAAAATTAGAAAAATCATTCTCAGACCGCCAGCAACAAAAAGAAACCATTGCTCGTAAGCTTTACAATGAGATGAGGCAGCTCCAAAGAAATG
>JANQJL010000040.1 GCA_028281675.1 Simkaniaceae bacterium | reverse complement strand
AGCGCAGGGCAGCTCCTAAGAGCTGTTCAAGCTTTTGAACCAAAAAAGATTGCTTATTTATGTAGATGATAAAGGCAAAAATAGGTGGCATTCACGGGTTATATCTATTCTTAGGAAGACTTGAGTTTGACCCAGAGGGAGCGGCTCTCTTTTTCAGAGAGGAGTTCCCGGGTGTAGTAAAACTTTCCATCGTAGTAGTCTAAGGCATCAAGCGTTTTTTGGAGAATAGGAGAGGATTTGATATGGGGGCCGACGTTTGTTACTGCAGGAAAGTTATGGAAGGTGTTGGTCTCGTAGGCGAAGACTTCAGGTTTGTAGAGGTAGTTGAGAAAAATATAGACGAGTTCTGCATTTTCAGACTCTATCGGGATACACATATTTTCAATGGAAATAAAGGTATAATCTTTAGGAAGGACGAAGTCGATATGGGGATAGCTGTTAGCGGCTCGCAAGATGTAAGAGCTAGGAATGACTGCAACAGAGGCATTTTTTGTAATGAGGAGGTAGTCACCACGAACTCCTGCATAAGCTTCAACGAGAGGTTTTTGTTCTTGCAGTTTGGCGTGGACAAGGGCAATTTCTTGGGGAGCTAACGCTTTTTGCTGACCAAAGAGGAGGTTGGCTGCAGCATCGATAGCTTCGATTGGATCATTAAGCATCGAAATTTTGGTATTGGGATTTGTCGGTGAGAAAAGTTCTTTCCAAGTGGGCTCAAAAGGTTGCAACTCATATTGCTCTGTATCAATTCCAAATCCAAGGATTTCCCAGGTAAAGGGGATTGAATAGGTGTTTTCTGGATCGAATTTTTGGTTAATAAGTTTGGGGTTAAGGTGATTGGTAAAATCGAGCTTTTTATGGTTGATCGGCTGGAGAAGTTCCTCTTCAATGAGTCTTTTGACAGCATAATCAGAAGGGATAATCAAATCATACCCTTTTCCACGGTTTGTCTTGAACTTAACGAGGAGCTCTTCATTGCTGGTATAGTAGTGACGGACCACTTTAATTCCAGTCTCTCGCTCAAATTTCTTAATGATTTCTGGGTTTAAAATTTCGGGCCAACTAAAGATATTAAGAACTTGGGTCTCTTGTTTTAAAGGGCGGAGGTAATGGGTTACTGTAAGAAAGGCAAAGAAGATACCGATCCAAAGGGTTATAATGGCAAGGCGGAAGAGGTAACGCATCATCACCTCTCTCTTTCATTTTTTATTTCTGAAAAGGGGATAAGAGGGGCATCTTCATGGTCAATCCCTTCACACTCTTTTTTCACCTCTTCCCAATCGGAAGGGGTACGAAGGTTTTGGGGCCACCATGGGAAGGTGCGACATTGTTTAGGGCGGGCGTCATAAACCTCGCAAAGCTTTTTATCCTTTAGGAAGATACAATCATCGGAACCTGGATTATCCAAGAGTGCGAGATCAAAGCCGCAGTTTCGAGTGTATTTTTTTATAAAAGCATTTTCGGAGAGGTTAAAATGCTTAGAAAGGGCTTTAATATCTTCTTCTTCTAGCCAAACGTATCCTTTTTTCGTGCAACATTTGCCGCACCCTGTACACTTGAAGCGGAGCCCTTTTTGGTACCAGGGTTTTGTTTCAAAAGAAAACGTTTGGCGGTCGATAGCTTCCCACTCCCCATTCCATTTATGGACAGTTAGATTAAGTGAGGTGGCGCTGAGTTCGAGAGCGTTCCATGAGCCATAGTGGTGGCCGGTGCTTCCACTATCTAAAATAAGGGGAAGGCCGTTGGGGCGGAGATCTGCAATGGTACGGCGGTGGGTATGGCCATGGAGATAGAGTTGAATATTGGGATGAGAGGCGATGATCTCACGGAGTTTTTCTCCTCGAATGAGGCGGCGGCGGCGCGTATCATGTTGAAAAAATGGGAAGTGGTTGACGAGGAGGATATTTTCTTCAGGGTTAATCTTAGTCAGGAGCTTTTTAAGGTTTTGTTCAATGATAGGTGAGAAATAGCCATTAGAGGAAGTGAGGGGTGAGGCATAAGTGGTATCCATCAAAACAAGGTGCCATCCATCGGTAAGGGGGAGAGATGTCACTCCATGATCACTGATCGAAAAGGGTTTTCTTTTTGGGGAGGGAAAGTTTTCATAAAAGACTTTCGTCCGGTCTGCTTTTTTTGTGTAATGGTCATGATTCCCTGGAATGGCAAAGACTGTCATCCCCGCTTCTTTCAAAGCGTCAACAAACTCTTTGGCGATCTTGTACTCTTGCTTGCTCGAGGTTGTTGTGAGGTCCCCAGCGATAATGACATGGGTGATCCCTTTTTCTTTAAAGAGAGGGATGAGAGACAAGGGGCGCTCATTGACATACTCTTTGGCTCGATTCAAAAGGAGATTGAGGTTTCCCAGCCACCGTTTTGAAAAAAATTGGGTAGGGCTTAGCGAAAACTTCGAAAAGTGTAGATCTGATATTTGGGCTATCCGAATCATAGCCCATAGTATACCAAGGCTATTTTTTCTTTTTTAGAAAATTAAATTTTTGAAGTTTCTTGTTGAGGCGGCCAGCAGAATCTAAAGCTTGTTTTTGAATCATCTGGATCCAGTGTTTCCCCTCTTGGTGGATACTCTCTGGCTCGGTTTCCCAAGTGACAGCGTCAGGGGAGGTTTTATGTGATTTTCTTTTTGAACCCGCTTTTCCCTTCGCTATCTTATTAGTTTTCTTAGAGGTAACGGCTTTTTTTATAGCTTTATTTTGCATCACCTTTTCTTCGGACTCATACTCGGTTTTTTGGGCTTTACGGATTGCCTTCTTTTGCTCGTGTTTCATGCGATGTGGGGAATTCTTCATACCGACCTCCTATTTCTGATGGGCCCTATCATATAAATTCAAAAATACTTTTGCAAGACCGGACTTTAGCGCCCAATTAAGTAATCGAAAATACCTTTATAGAGCTCGACTCTACAATTAATAGAATCTTGTAAACGAGTAGCATAGTCATTAAGGCTTCCGTCTTGATGGGTTTCTTCGTCTTGATGGGCTTCTATTAGGATACATGTGATCTCTGTACCTAGAAGTCCCAAGATACTGTAGCCAATACTAGCAATAACGTTAATTCTAGAAACTTTTAACAATGAAAGAGCTAGCGATGCTCCAGCGCCAGCAAGAAGAGTGACTAAAGTGTTACATAAATTAATTTTTTGACTTTTCTTAACATCATCCCTAAAGCGTTTTTCTGTAATGAGGTATGAAATTTCGCAACTAACCCCGCTAGCGATGCCTCCGATAATTGCACTAGAAAAAGGAAGGGAACTTTTGGTAAGAGCTCGAGCTGCTTGATTTCCCATAAGATTTATAGCGACAGCTCCTGCTGAATAAAACGCCATGATAGTATAATTTTCTTTATAAAGTGTAGGTAACATAATAACCTCCCTTATTTAAGAGGGAACTTTAATCGATTAAGAGATTTTCATCTACAAGAAAAGGCGAGAGAGGCCGATGAGTGAAAAGATGATGAGGATGAGGGCAGCGTAGCGGTGGAACTGCTGGAGGGTTTTAGGAGAAATCATCTTTTTCGAATTTTTGATGGATAAGATGAAGATGCTCCACCAGAGGAGTGAGCCGATCGCTACGCCAATGACTGGAAGGAGAGATTCGGTAAGTGTTAAAAAATGGATTTTAAGAGCGACAAAGATTGCAGCATATCCGAGGATACGGATTGGAATAGCAAGGGCAATGAGAGAGCCAGCGGCAAAAATTTTTAGAGGGTTGGAGCTGATCGTATCATGTTGGTCATATTTTTCGCGGCTCCGATAAATCTTTATGGCCATGATAAAAAGGATCGTTGAGCCGATCAGGGTATAAATGGGACTTTCAAGATTAATACTTTTAAAGAAACCGAATAGTATTAATGAGGCAATGAGGGCCCAGATAATCTGAGTAGTGATAACTCCAAGGGCTGCTATAAGTCCTGATTTTGCACCTTTCCCAATAATATAGTGGGCAACAAGAATCATTGCTGAGATTGAGATGAAGGTATAGAAAAAACCGGTACAAAACCCTTTAAAAAATAGTAGCTCCATAATGGCTACAATAATCAATGAAGATTAAAAGTGGAGGGAAAAGTGAGCATGAACGACATTTTGGTGGATCCACTTCTTTTCGAGATCTTTTAGGGAGCGGAGCATATAAGATAGACTGAGCTCTGTCCTTTGGTGGTAAGGGATTTTTAATCCTATCGCAAGCCGGTTTTGACTAATACCCCACCGCTCTTGCCAAAAGAATTCATTGGAAATAAAGGGGGCAGTTTGCCTTTTGGAAATCCTATAGGGGGGGATGAACTCTATCCGGTGTCTATAGAGCCAAAGGTTATGGTTACCTGGAATGATACGGTATTGAATCCGATTTCGATTGGAGAGGACAAGGCCGCGACGGGTAGCGACTTGAAAGGTAAGATCGAAAAGGGGATTATATTCAGTGATCCACTTTTTTTTCATACGTGTGTAGACGTGACGGTAGGCGATATGGAAAAGGGTATGGA
This sequence comes from Simkaniaceae bacterium, assembly GCA_028281675.1. Classification (GTDB taxonomy): domain Bacteria; phylum Chlamydiota; class Chlamydiia; order Chlamydiales; family Simkaniaceae; genus Neptunichlamydia. Next base: position 55,915 of record JANQJL010000040.1, on the reverse strand, counting down.
AAGAACGGATAAAAAGAAATCCCCCTTGATAGTGTTTATGGTAGAGTTTACGTCGGTTATCTCCATATCGAAATTCAGCTAAACTTGTTAGACGAACTTTTCTAGAAAGGTGAATATCCATGGAATCGGTATTCCAAACCTGAAAGTCACCATCTCTATCAAGTTTTGCAAAGAGCGCACAAGGAATAAGAAAAAAAGGGATCCATTTCATCTTGATTTGAGGGTTTTTTGAAATGCCTTTACGACACGGTAAGGGGGGATAAACTTCTGCCATTTTTCTCGCAGGCGAAGCCCTTTAAAGTTGGGAATGTACGGCGGCGGTGTGACCACTTTTCCTAAAAGAAACCCTGGGCGCCAAAGGGCCATTTGCTTAGGGCACGCGGCGACTATCAAAGTTGGTATCCCCAGATTGGAGGCTAAGTGTCCTGTTCCCGATTCGTTTCCAATGAGAAAGTAGGATTCATAAAGACAGGCAGCAAGCTCGGATAGAGAAGGAAATTCTGGGAGAGGGAAACGGTTTTGAAGAAGCCTTTTCCATTCCTCTCTTTCTGAGGGGCTAACTGAGAAGAGAGGGTGATAACCATCCTGCTGCAACTTTTTAGCAACGGTGATAAATTTTTTTCCATCCCATGTCCGCTTTGGGGTGGTGCTGGTTGGGTGAATGACGACCCGCTTTTTATCCTTTCGATAGGAAAGGCTTTTGGGCGGAGTGATCCCATTTTCTAAGATAGGCTCCTTTTTTTTAAGGAGAGAGGCAATCCCTTCTGCGATATTGATCACCATGGGATGCGAGCGATTAAAAACCCGATCATTAGAAGTGCGTGGGTGGTGTTTTCCTTCTTCGTAGCTTGCATAAAAAACATGGATGATCTCTCGATACCGATCGATTAAATTAAAGGAAAAGGGGGTGTTATCATTTTGAAGGAGGATAAGATCAAAGTCATCTAGGTTTTTAATGGTGGATCGTTTGGAGAAATGATGCCCTGGAAACCACTCCTGAAGGTCCCCTAGACTATCTTGAAAGGTGGTGACGTCATATCCTTCGAGTTTGAGGCGATGAGAGGCGACCATCATCATGAGGCCATCACCCATCCCTTTAGAGCAAACGACGGCTGCTTTCATCGGCAAGTTCCATGAAGGCCTTAAGGGCACGGTTAACAGTGATAAAATGTTTCCAGTGATTCTCGCGCACCCTTACGTTTATCCCTTTGAAATTAGGGAGGGGAAAGGGGAGGGTGATCACTTTTCCAAAAGTCCAATCAGGACGCCAGAGACGGACCCGCTTGGGGTTTCCTGATATCGTCAGGGTAGAGATGCCAAGGTTGGATGCTAGATGGCCCAGTCCTGAGTCATTTCCAATTAAGAACCCTGATTCATAGATGTATTCTTTTAGCTCTTTAAGAGTGCTAAATTTAGGGAGGTCTATTCCCTTGATATCCTCCCAATCCTTTCGTTCATTTGGGCCGACACAAAAAGAGGGTGAAAAGCCCTCTTTTTCTAACTTTTTAGCAAGGGTTAAAAAGTCCTTTTGTCTCCAGTTTCTTTTTGGATCGTTACTTGTTGGGTGGATGACAACCCGTTTGGGAAATTTCTTAAAGGTTTTGTCTTTGGGGATCGTAAGATCATTTTCTTTTGTATCGGGAGTTCCAAGTAGTTTTTGAAGAGCAGCAGAAAGATTAGAGGCAACGGGAAGTTTTGGATTAAAGAGAAAATCTCCCTTCCCCATTTTTTTGCAAGGGGTGGGGAAGAAGAAGGTGAGATTACTTAATTTTCCTTGGTCACGCAAGCGAAAAAGGTGCCAGGCTCTTTCTGAGTTATCATTTTCTATAAGGACTCGGTCAAATCCTTGGAGCCTCTCTTCTAAGACCTCTAAGGGAGGGTGAGGGCAAAAGTTATGGGACTCAAAAAGGAGAGAAAGATCCTTAGCACTATCATGGAAGATGGTAGGGTTATACCCCCCTAACTTAAGATGATGGGCTGCAATCATCATGAGGAGCCCATCACCTATTCCCGAAGCGCAGAGGACACCAGCCTCCTTCATGCGGATTCTTCCTCGTCTTCTATATCGTCAGTAATAAGCACCTCTGAGATGAGGACAATTCCGGCAACCGATGCTGCGTATTTGAGACAGTTTTTTACAACCTTCGTAGGATCGATCACCTCTCCTTTGATGAGGTCTTCGACCTTTTCAGTGAGAGCATTAAAGCCCATTCCCCCTTTCTGATTTAAAACTTCTTCAAGGTAAATCGAACTATCTTTTCCACAGTTCTCGACGATTTGCTTAAAAGGGGCAGAGCATGCATGGAGGACAATCTCCGCACCGATTTGTTCTTCTCTCTCAACAAGTTTAAGTTTTTTGAGTTTTTGGCTGGCTCGAAGAAGGGCAACACCTCCTCCAGGAACAAAACCACTTTCTTGAGCAGCTCTTGTTGAGTTTAGACTATCTTCGAAGACTTGCTTTTTCTGCTTCATTTCAGGTTCTGATGGCGCTCCCACGCGGATAACAGCAACACCACCTTTTAGCTTTGCCTTTCTTTCCTCGAGCTTTTCCTTATCGTAATCACTACTTGCATTGCTATGCTCTCTATCAATTTGTTTGATGCGGGCATCAATCTCTTCTTTTCGCCCCATTCCACCAACGATTGTCGTATTGTCTTTAGAAATTTCAATCTTTTCAGCAGACCCTAAGACTTCTACCGTCGCATCCTTCAATTGCATTCCTTTATCCTCTGATACAACGGTTGCACCGGTAAGGACTGCGATATCTTCAAGGATTGCTTTTCTTCGATCTCCAAAGCCAGGGGCTTTAACAGCAGCTATTTTGAGGTTACCACGGAGCTTATTCACAACAAGTGTGGAAAGGGCATCGCCCTCAATATCTTCAGCGATAATAACAAGTCCCTTTCCTGTGGAAGCTACAGATTGGAGTAAAGGTAGAATTTCTTGGATCGATGAGATTTTCTTATCGGTAATTAAAATTCCAGTCTGCTCGATCTCCACCATCATCGTTTCGGCGCTCGTGCAGAAATAGGGACTGGTATATCCCCGATCGAACTGCATCCCTTCCACCATTTCAATGGTTGTGGTGGTCCCTTTTCCTTCTTCAATCGTGATGACTCCCGATTTCCCAACTTTAGTGATGGCTTCAAAGATGGTTTTTCCAATCTCTTTATTCCCTGATGCAGAAACGGTAGCAATATTCTGAATTGCTTCTTCTTTTTTTACTGGAGTTGCCATGGCATCAAGTTCTTCCATGACAATAGCAATAGCCTTTTCTATTCCTCTTTTGAGATTGATGGGGCTGATCCCAGAGGCAATGTTTTTGATCCCTTGCTTTATTAAAGCGCGGAGGAGGATAATCCCTGTTGTCGTTCCATCTCCAGATTTGTCTTTGATCTTTTGTGCCACCTCTTTTCCCATCGATACGCCCATATTGGCATAAGGGTCCTTGAGCTCGATTTCTTTGACGATACTGTTTCCGTCATTAGTAATTGTGGGAGCTCCCCAACTCGATTCAATTCCGATGTTTTTTCCTTTAGGACCAAGGGTAACACCGACGGTATCAGCAAGTTTATCGATTCCTTCTTTGAGTTTCTCTCGTGCTTCTTCTTCAAAAATGAGCTGTTTTGGGGTGGATGACATGGTTTAATTTCTCCTAATTTCTAGGCTCATATCAACGGCTTTGACAGAGTGGGTGAGAGCCCCAATCGAGATCCCATCGACACCTGTTTCAGCATATGAGCGGATGTTTTGTAAATTGATATTACCCGAAGCTTCTAAATAAATTCCTTCTAAATTCTTAGATACTGCCTTTCTAGTCATTTCGGGGGACATATTATCGAGAAGAATGGCATCGGGTTTGAATTTTAGTCCCTTTTCAAACATTTCCAAATTTTCTACTTCGATTTGGATCCGTTTATCGGGATATTTTTTCCTCCCTTTTTCAATAGCTTCTCCTACTCCATTATAAACAAGGTGATTGTCTTTAATAAGTATTTGGCTGGCTAAGTCAAAGCGATGATTTTTTCCTCCCCCCATCTTCACCGCATATTTTTGCATGTAACGGTGACCGGGGAGAGTTTTTCGTGTATCGAGAATAGCACATTTCCCTTCCACAGCGCTCACAAAGCGAGCCGTTTCAGTGGCAATGCTTGTGACATTTTGAATGAAGTTAATCAGAGTCCGTTCCACTGCTAAGATCGAGTGAATGGGTCCTCGGATTGTTGCAACAGCGCAAGGGGGAAGCCTCATCCCTTCTTCAACTAACACTTCCACTTCTATCGCTCGGTCAACTGCATGAGCAATTAAGGGAAGGAAGGGGAGTCCTGCAATCGTTCCCTCTTGCTTGAGAAGCAAGGTTGCAGTGGCTCTTCCCTTTTCTAAACATGCAATAGAGGTCACATCTTGAAAGACTTCATCTTCTTTTAGTGCAGCATCAATATTGCGCAAAAGTTCTTGATGTAATCTTGGACCCATATCGACAAAATTTATAGGAAAATGTCTTTTTTTACAAGGAGATTACGCTCTAGATAGCTTTTTACGTTGCCGCTTTTTAGTGGGGATTTTTGCTTGCTGTCCAGAGACTACTTCATGGAGATTTTCAATGGCCATGAAGGCAGAAGGATCTTTATGCAAAACTAAATCTTTAAGATCGGCTAGGTCAAGACGCTCGACAATCACAAAGAGGATTTCTCGCGCGTCTCCCGTATAACCACCCCTTCCATACATCACAGTGAGACCAAGCCCCATTTCATGCATCACAAGCTGGGTAAGCTCTTTGGGTTTGGAAGAAATAATCATCACCGATTTGAGCTCATCGAGACCCACAATCACAATATCCATAATCTTAAAGGCAACAACATAGAGGAGGAGTGAGCGAAGGGCAATATGCCAATCCCTAAAAATAAAGCCATAGGCGGCAAAGATGAAGATGTTGATAAAGAGGACGACTTGGCCAACAGTAAACCCTTTTTTTCGATTGATGATAATGGCCATAATCTCCGTTCCATCAAGACAGCCACCACTCCGGATAATTAAGCCAGCACCGATACCTAAAATTGCACCACCAATGACAATAATTTCCAAGGGATCAGACTCAAAAGGGGATGAGAATTTATTTAAAATAGTAAGAGAGAGTGAAAATAAGATTGCAGCAATGATCATCTGGATGAAAAACGTTCGTCTAATAAACCTATAGGAAAGGTAAATAAAGGGAAGGGTCAATACAATAAAATAAACTGGAAAAAGAGCCTTTGTTGTTAGGCGGGTTAAGATCATCGAAATACCAATAACTCCGCCATCGATCAGATCGTTGGGAAGTAAGAAAACTTTAATGGAAACGGCAGCAAGAAATGCACCTACTGCTGTCCAAAAGTAGGAAAGAAGAAGTTGTTTTCGTGTTCTGTGTCCTACATTTCCAATTGCCATGCGTTTCAGCATATCAGATTGGAGTTTTTCTTATCTACCTTAGAATTTAAGGTGGGACGCGTGTTAAAACAGATATACTAAACGATTGTGAAAGCCTCTCAAAGTCGTGAAGATACAGGACCTTGTTTTAAGTACATAAGAAATCGCGGGAGACGAGACTCGAACTCGCAACTTCCAGCGTGACAGGCTGGTGCTCTAACCAATTGAACTACTCCCGCAATTGGATTTTTGGGCGCAAAAGGACTCGAACCTATGACCGCCTGTGTGTAAGACAGGAGCTCTACCAACTGAGCTATACGCCCGCCATAAGACTATCAATTTTAAAGATTGGAGAATTTTTCCTCAATAAAAATATCAAAGCTCTCTTTGTGAGCTTCAAGATGGGAATGATCGGTCATTTCATTAATATGGATGGGGACTGCAGTGACAAATCCTCCTTTTAAAAGGGCGATATCACTTTCTGGGTGTTCCTCATGGTCATGAGCCACTTCATCTAAGTGAAATTCAAAATGTCCTTCCCGATGCTTAACTTTTCTAGGGGATTCATGCCAAAAATGGAGTCCTTGACGAGCCATTTTTACTCCTTGAATCGTTTTGTTGGGGAAGTTTACATTCAAAAAAGTTCCACCTCTAAGAGGGTGTTTTGAAACATAATCAACGATAGGGACCAGATAAGACTTAACCTGAGGAAAGGACTTAGTTTCCGAGCAGGTATAAGAAAAGGCAATTCCAGGAACATTTTGTAGAGTTCCTTGGATCACACATCCTGCAGTACCGCTGTAGAGAATGCTTCTTCCAGCATTGGATCCATGATTAACTCCAGAAGTAATTAGATCGGGTTTCCAATCAAGGAGACCGCCTAGAGCAACTTTCACGCAATCAGCAGGGGTTCCATCCACTTTCCATGTTGGAATATTTCCAAAAGAGTCTCCTCTTTCAACTCGTATTGGACCGTAGAAGGTGACGCTTACCCCTTTTCCAGATTGTTCCTTCATCGGTGCAACAATCGCAAGGTCTGCAAAATCTTTGAGCCCTTCCCAAAGGGTTCGGATCCCAGCTGATTCGACACCATCGTCATTAGTAAGGAGTATTTTAAGTTTTTTCATGGGTGGTGATAATGTTTATTTCTGGTCATCCATGATACCACATAGATGGCTAAACTACTAAGAAAAAATCCAGGTATAAGTGCGGGAACATCAATTGGGGAGAGCTTCTCGAAGAGAGGCCAAATAATTGAGATGATTCCACCAACAATAATTCCTGCCCATGCTCCATATTTATTTGCTTGCTTGGAATAAAGAGAAAAAACGAGCAAGGGACCGAATGCAGAGCCGAGTCCCGACCAGGCATAGAGTACTAAGGAATAAATCGTGCTAATTTTAAAAAAAGCAATGATGAATGCAAAAGCAGTTACAGCTAAAATAAAAACCCGCGAGACCCAAATCAGTTGCTTAGAGGTCGCATTCTTATGGAAGATCCGCTTGTAAAAATCTTCAGTTAAGCTCGATGCAAGAACTAAAATCTGAGAATCCATTGTTGAAATTGTTGCTCCAAGGACCCCACATAAAATAAAGGCCATGATGATCGGGGGGAAAGTCTCTTTCACCATTGTCACAAAGACCAGCTCTGGGTTATTGATCCCTTGAGTAAAATAAGCATAAGCGATCAATCCAATGCAAGTCGCACTTCCAAGAGCCAAGATTTGCCAACTCATTCCCACAAACATCGATTTCTTGATATCGGATACCTTCTTAATCCCCATAAATTTCGTAATAATATGAGGTTGTCCAAAATATCCAATTCCCCATCCGCAGATAGAGGAGAAAATGCTCCAAAGGGTTTTTGGAGAGGTATTCGGGATCATTGAAAGAGAACAAGGATGATTGGAAAGAGCAAGGTTAACACCTTCGATTCCTCCAACCATTGGTAAAATCACAAGAGGAACTAAAATAATCACAAAAAGGAGAAAGATTCCTTGGAAAAGATCGATCCAAGCCAAGGTGATATACCCTCCAATGAAAAGATAAGGAATGATGACTAAGATTCCGACAGAAATCGCTATATAATAATCAATTCCAAAAAGGGTATTGACCAAAATTCCTAGACCTACAATGCCGGCAGAGATGTAAATCGTATAAAAAATGAGAGAGAGGATCGCCGTAAAAATGCGAATGAGTCCCGATGAGTCATGGAAACGGTTTTCGAAAAAAGAAGAAAAAGTCATGCTATTATACTCTTCTGTTTTGATCCGAATTCTAGGAGCAATAAAGAGCCAATTAAGGAGCATGAAAAAGGTAAGGCCTACAGCAAGCCAAGCATTAAAAAGTCCTCCGATAAAAATAACTGCAGGAAATCCTAAAAAGAGCCAAGAACTCATATCACTTGCGTGAGCGGCCATAGCTGTTACCCAATAATTTATTGAACGGGCACCAATGATAAAATCACTTGCAGTTTGATGTCTCTTATAGGATAAAAAACCAATCAGAAACAGAATCGCAACGTATATAGCAATGGCAACTAAGGTCACTTCTCTAGAGCTTTTGTTGATCCATATTTTAAGGCCGCTTGCGCCAGATTCGTCGAAACGTTAGGGAAATAGATCTCAATCTCTTTAATGAGACGCTTTACTTCCATCCGCTTTGAACCCTGCCCTACCGGACATTGGCATGTAATTCGCGCATAGCCCTGGAGTTTCGCGAATTCATAGATGGCCTTTTCCGAAACATAAAGGAAAGGACGAATAATCGTCACCCCATAATCATGCATCGGCACTTTTGGAAGATTTGCTGCAAATTCTCCTTTATGGAGGAGATTGAGAAGGAGGGTTTGAATGCTATCATCCTCGTGGTGACCAAAAGCAACAGTTGGAGCGCCCACCTCTTTTGCAGTTTCAAAAATCAGCCGCCGCCTTTCCCTTGAGCAGCGATAACATTCAAGCGTTTCTAGCTTCTGCGTCGATTCTCTAATTGTTAGAGGCACTTCGAGCTTATCACAGATTCCCCGAATAAAATTTTCCTGAACAGAAGCGCCACAAGAAAACTCACCATTCACATGGATTGCATGCAACGGCAGGTCGGGAAACCCCCGACCTAGAATTGCTTTCAGCATAATCAGTAGGGTAATACTATCTTTGCCGCCACTTAGGGCAATAGAAATTGCCTCAGCGCCATCAAGGAGCTGGTAGTCAAAGAGGGCCTTTCGAGTGGCACTTTCAATCTTTTTTCCAAGCTGACTAAATGGGAGAAACATGGAAAAAGGATATCTCTTTCTCTTTAAAATGACAATGAATTATAAAGACGAGAATTCTGGATCTTTATATACTTATCGTTTAAAACTCGAATTTATACATTTTTTGACTCCGTCTCCCCAGTGGTTCCAGCGAATCAGAATGATTTTTAATTTTCAGAAATGGCCATTTGACCATTCCATTCAAATTAAAAACATCCTCCTCCGGAGGAAGCGCTGGAGATCTGCTAGCCAAAAAATGTACAAAGTCGAGTTAAAATAAAATTTGATGAGAAAAATTATGAAAGAAGTCGGTAGAAACGATCCCTGCCCCTGCGGCTCAGGAAAAAAATTTAAGAAGTGTTGCGCACAAAAAAGTCCTATGGAACGGCGTACCTTTTCGGCGATAGATACTTCCGCTGTTCAATCAAAAATCGGTCGGATCACCGGAATGGTTTCCAAAACCATTCGCGAAAACACCCCTGAAGAAAAGCCTAAAGGGTTGGAAGAAAAGGTGAATAAAAAACCGCGTTCCCCCAAAGAAGGTAAAGAGACTTGATCCATATCATCGATTTTGATATAAAGATCTCTCCAATTTGCTGGAGTAGCTCAATTGGTAGAGCGCCCGACTTGTAATCGGACGGTTGAGGGTTCAAGTCCTTTCTCCAGCAGTTTTCCTAACTACCCCTAGGGGGGTGTCGCATAGTGGCAATTGCAATGGACTGTAAATCCATCGACTTCGGTCTCCGCCAGTTCGAGTCTGGCCACCCCCAAATTTAAAGCTGATAGATTTGAAGAAGCACTCCTAGCGGATACGGTCGTATACCGCGTCGTCGTGTTTCTTCAAATCTATCAGCCTTAAATTTGGGGATCCCCCCCATTTCAGCTTTTTGACTTTCAGCAGCTTCTTTTTTGCGCCTGAGCCCTATGTGCTCTTAGGCAAGCTTATTCAAAGCTTGCCATTGTCACGATAAAGCCAATACATCTCTTTCCCTCTCCCTTTCTTTTTCAGAAAGTTTGAAAATATTTTTTTTACAAAAATGAGTATTTGATATAACCTACTTTTCAGTCTCCAAAAAAAACAGCTAGACACAGCACCTAAGTTGGAAGTATTTTTTTAAGAGGTTTTTTGATGGTTACAAAAGAAAAAGTATTCCGAAAAAGGTTATCATTTAAATTCGTACTATTTTGCATTGCACTTTTTTTTTCCTGTTTTTTGCGAGCGGAAATCCCCACTGAATTTAGATTCCTTTTTGCATTCAATAATGGACCCAATGATAAGTTTCGAAACCCTAATGGAATCGCTTTGGACGGATCGGGAAACATTTACGTGGCAGACAGTGTATTAAACATTGTGCAGGCATTTGATTCCAGTGGGTCCTTTCTATTTTCTTTTGATGGAACGCTTGGGGGAGGCACTCAGTTTCAATTCCCTAACGGAATTGCTTTGGACGGATCGGGAAACATTTACGTCACAGACGGTTCATTAGATATTGTGCAGGTATTTGATTCCAGCAGGTCCTTTCTTTTTGCTTTTGATGGAACGACGGGTGGAGGCACTCAGTTTCAATCTCCTTTCAGAATCGCTTTGGACGGATCGGGAAACATCTACGTGCCAGACAGAATATTAGACAATGTGCAGGTATTTGATTCAAGCGGATCTTTTCTCTTTGCTTTTGATGGAACGACTGGGGGAGGCACTCCGTTTCAAGCTCCTGCTGGAATAGACTTGGACGGATCGGGAAACATTTACGTCACAGATAGTGTATTAGACATTGTACAGGTATTTGATTCAAGCGGGTCCTTTCTCTTTGCTTTTAATGGAACGCTTGGGGGAGGCACTCCGTTTCAAACCCCTGTCGGAATTGCTTTGGACGGATCGGGAAACATTTATGTCTCAGACACTTTATTAAACAATGTGCAGGTATTTGATTCAAGCGGGTCCTTTCTCTTTGCTTTTGACGGAACGCTTGGGGGAGGCACTCAGTTTCAAATCCCTAACGGAATCACTTTAGACGGATCGGGAAATATTTACGTCACAGACGCTTCATTAGAGAATGTGCAGGTATTTGATTCAAGCGGATCCTTTCTCTTTGCTTTTAACGGAACGATCGATGGAAGTTCTCAGTTTGAATTCCCTACCGGAATCACTTTGGATGGATCGAGAAATATTTATGTCACAGACACTGGAGTAGACGCTGTGCAAGTATTTAATTCAAGCGGATCCTTTCTCTTTTCTTTTGACGGAACGACTGGGGGAGGCACTCCCTTTCAAGCCCCTTTCGGAATCGCTTTGGACGGATCAAGAAATATTTATATCACGGATACCACGTTAAACAACGTGCAGGTATTTGATTCAAGCGGATCCTTTCTCTTTGCTTTTGATGGAACGACTGGTGGAGGCACGCAGTTTCAAACCCCTAGCCGAATCACCTTGGACGAATCGAGAAACATTTATGTCACAGACAGTGGATTAAACATTGTGCAGGTATTTGATTCAAGCGGATCCTTTCTCTTTGCTTTTGACGGAACGACTGGTGGAGGCTCTGAGTTCCAAAACCCTTTCGGAATCGCCTTGGACGAATCGAGAAACATTTACGTCACAGATATTACATTGAACAATGTACAGGTATTTGATTCAACCGGGTCCTTTCTCTTTGCTTTTGACGGAACGACTGGTGGAGGTACTCCGTTTCAAGATCCTTTTGGAATCGCTTTGAACAGATCGGGAAACATTTACGTCCCAGACGCTTCATTAAACAATGTACAGGTATTTGATTCAAGCGGGTCTTTTCTCTTTGTTTTTAATGGAACGCTTGTTGGAGGCACTCCGTTTCAAAATCCTTTCGGAGTCGCTTTGGACGAATTGGGAAATATTTACGTCACAGATACTACATTGAAGAATGTGCAGGTATTTGGATCTTCTAGTATGGACCTAATCCTTAAAGGAGAATGTAGGAAGAATGTCTTTCTTACGCAGACGGAGTTTTTTATTGTCATTACGTGGTTAGTAACAGAAAGTACTGGACTTGACATCAATGAGTTACAATATCAATTATATCGAGACGGCCAGCTTATCTCCGTTTTTTCTCCTAATGATCCTCAGAGATTCGAAGATCATAATCTCAAAAAAAATACAGAATATAATTATTTACTTATAGTAGAAAATGAATTAGGAGTTGTTATACAAACATCTATTTCCGTGAGATGCAAATGAAAAACTCTATGAGAAAAATTTTAGCGATAGAAGTCGGGTTATTCCTCTTTTTTTTCTTTCCACAACTACAATCGAGAGAAATTCTTCCGACACTTAGAGGCGCTTACTACTACCCGACAGACCATCGGTTCAGAGACATTTATTCTACTTATGGCCTTTATAGCATCGAAACGAGCGTTCAAGCATGGAAAGCGCTCTATCCCTGGGCAAGCGCAGGGTTTCTGTATGCTTCCGGATCTTCTATCGGAGAAAACGATAGCACGAGATTTTACATGATTCCCATTGGAATCGGTCTGAAATATTTTTTTAAAACAAATCGGGTTTTTCCTTATCTTGGATTAGGAGCTATCGTTGCCTATGCGCACATAAATAACGATTCTAAATTTGTCAAACGTAAACAAGCGCGTTGGGGAGTCGGAGGTATTGCAAAAACAGGTTTTTTAGCTTATGCGACTCAATCTTTATTCTTTGATTTTTTTCTCGACTACACTTATTTGAAAATGAGTTTTTCCCACGATTCGAGTAAGCCAACTACAAACCGAAAAGGGGACCTAAGCGGATTGTCAGTAGGCGGTGGTATCGGATACAAGTTTTGATCAAGTTTCTGTGAGAATTTGATGGCAAATTTCCTAATCATCCAGAACGGAAAATCGTTAGACAGAAAGAGTCAAATACCAGAAAAGCCTTATGTGGTTTACATGCAAGAGACACACGTTCTATCTTGTGCCTTGAACTTTTCATGCCATTGAAAGATGCAAACAGAAGGAGGTTGTATTTAGCATCTGCTCAAGTTTTTGCCAGTCAAAAGTTCTGAATGCGTCCAACCGCTCCCATTTCACCTTTTTCAATTTTGACGGCTTCTTTTTTGCGCCTTGCTGACGAATACTCCTTGACAAGCTTATTCAAAGCTTGCCTTCGTTGCATTTGCAGCAATCCATCAAAAAATAAATCCGCCAAAAATAAAAAATCCTCATGGGGGTGGCCGCCACCCTCATTTCCTCTATGAAAAACACCCTTTAAGTTTACTTCAAAAAACTGGTCTTAAAATCAGGAAGCATGCTGTTAACGGGAAGAAGGTTTGTCGTATCCACGGGGCCTACGCCGGTCCTAAAACGGAGGAGGGTAAGGCTCGGATCAAAGAAGCCAATACAAAGCATGGGAACTTCACGAAGGAAGTACTTCAGGAACGTAAAGCCTTCAAAAAGTTAATAAGAAGGTTCGAGAATTTTCTATTATAGTAAAGATGCTTTTTATCAAGATAAAGAAAACCTGGCCCTTTAGGGCCGGGTAGTTTAACGCCATTTTGGAAGGGGTACGAAGCCCCTCCCCAAAACGATTCCCCGTCCTTTAGGGCGGGGTTCACCCTGTGGAAAGTTAATTTTGTATTTAACCTTCATACATTGGAGAGCGCTTTGATTGAAGGAGAAAGTGTAGAGCTAGAGGGCCAACGACAAAACCAGCTTCCCATTTGTAACAAGAAGTTGGAATGTTTTTCCATTTTTCTAATGGAAAGCGCATCAATGAGATAAGTACGCCGATTCTAATAGCTGAAATCAAGCATATTTTGGCATCTTCATCTTTAATCCATTTTTCTCTATTTTCTATCTTTAACAAAGGTTTTAAGAAAATCTGAGCAAGTCCCAAGCCTCCACTTGCTAGGAAAAAGGTGGCTGATATGGAAGGATACCTCTTTATTTTACGATAGACAAGCCCAATGCGCGCAATAATATTAGCCAGAATATAGGGAAACATCGAAAAGGTGTCAACACTACCCAATTCTGAGTCATAAATCGTATCTTTTAAGCCAGTGTGGAGATAAAAGTGCAAATTAGTCTGGACAACACAGACGGTAAGTGTGTAGTCAATCATACACTGCCTTAAATCTTTCTTCAGGTAAGAACATAAAGCTCCCGCTATGACTGCGCCTATAAATGCCTTTGCAATTTTAATCTGTAGCCCAGTTTCTTTGAAGTCTGAAGATATAAGATACAGGCCGCGTTTAGTTCGAACTATTAAAGTATCTTCCTTTAAATCAGAAAAATTTATTGTTTTACCCCACATCGTAACTGTTTTGCCCTCAAAAAGTTTTCCTGTGAGAGAGAAAAGTGGGTCAATTATGTAAGAGGCAAACTTTGCACAAGCAGTTGAGGTAAGATCCAGGCTGGGGTCAAGAGCTCTCTCTTCCATGTAAGAAAAAAAACCGTCGTTAATGCTATCAAGCGTTTGGTAAAAAAAATTCCTATTTTCTATTTTCATTTTGAGAACGAGCTCCCTTATTCCTTTCTGGATCACAAGAGATCGTAAATATGATGCTTTTAAATATCAAGGAAAAATAGTCCAAAATTAAAAGAGATTTTTGATACAAAAACAAGTTTTCTTGCCCGCCTAATTTTAAGCAAACCTGAGATGAAAGCCTAAATTTTTTGCCTTGCTTACTTCACTTATCCGAGGATTCTTTGTTTGTGATCTCAGTAAGGCGTCTTCTGTCTGTTGGCAAGAAAAATTGAAAACTTTCATCTTCGGTCTTTACCAGTTCGAGTCTGGCTACTTCAATCTCCTCAGCAGTATGGTTGAGGGCAAGCCTCTCCCACTCAGTTTCATGAAATAAGACTCATTCTGAGGTTGAATATGTGGATAAGGGAAAGGGTGTACAATGCGCCCTGCTTATTATACAAATGGGAGACCAGTATTGATTGAAAACACAGGAGCTAACCTGATAAAATGTAGTTATTTTATTGGAATCTTGGTTTAAGTCTGTGATGAATTGCTCACAGATACCTTGTAAAGAGCGGCTAAGCGCTTTTTGCATAACTCTCAGTATTTGATTATTTTACTAAAGAACTATATACACCTCTGTGGCAAATGTCAATAACAAATTCGTAGCTATGACTATTACCTAATCTTTGCAAATTGAGAATTCTGAATACATGGTAAATTATTTTTTAGACCTGCGGTAACGCGTTGCCTTACTTTTGCCCACTTGCTCTAGGATTCCTTGTTCTGTGAGCTCAGCAAGGCGTCTACCTGCGGTTGGGCGAGAAAGGTTGAGGGCTTTCATGACGTCAGAAATAGCAATCTCATCGGTGACTTCAAAGAGGGTCAGTATTTTGTCGGTCTCGCTTTCTGCCTTTTGGGGCTTTGAGGAAAAGGAAGGTCTGGGTAAAATGCATTTGATGAAATTTTCCCCCTCGATCACTTCTGGAGGGTATAGTCCTCTTGCTTCATAGCTTTCGAATAGAGTGATAAACCCTGATCCGAGTTTTTCAATATAGCCTGCCTCCCGAAAAGTTTTACAAATGACTCGATTGCGAATGTAGGTGAGACCAAGTTTGAGGTTGTGGGGATCTAAGGGACCAGGAAAAACCCCAGGGCTGAATATTTCAATCCGATTATCGTAAATGGCTATTTTCGTAGGTGCTTGAATGTGGTAGTTTCGATGGACAATGGCATTGAGGAGAATCTCTCTCAATGCTGTTTCTGGAATTTCCAGTTGTTCTTCTCTTTTAGGACCTCTAATTGTAAAAGAACGACCGAGCCTTCCAGTCACAAAGTTGTAGGCCATTTCAAACTGTTCAAAAAGGGTGCCGACACAATCGATACTACTGATTGCCTTTCGTCCACTGACTCCGTCGAAGTGAGAGCAAAGGATCATCGCCTCAGAAAAATACTTTTGAGGGTTTTTTCCAAAAAGGAGGATTCCTCCAACGGTTGGGTAGGTGGCTGCGTGCTCTTCGATTTCAAGATCGTAAGAGGTTAAAATCTGAGGAGTGATAGAGCGAACGCGGGAGGAATTCTTATGGTTTAAGAATTCAAGGACTTGTTTTTGATCGAGGTCTTCTTCTTTTCCATGATAGACTGGCATCATATCAAATGAGCGTCCTCTAGATTGCCACTTGAGTTCTTCAACCATGTCAGCGGTTGCTCTAACAGTCGATCGCCCCAATCGGACATAGGTCCCCTGATCTAGTCCTTCCGACTTCCTAAAGTAAGGCTTATTCATTCCTGAAGAAACTTCGATAATTAGAATCGTTTTGTCGCCTATGCGTTGAGAGTAAACCGCTGGGATAATGGGAGGAGAAGAAGCTTCAAAGATACTTTTATTCATGTATTCCATGACCCGCTCAATCTCCTCTTCAGGAACTCCAATGACTGTTCCATCTTGCTTGACTCCAATTAAAAGCTTCCCCCCACTCCGATTGCAAAACCCAATAATGGTTTTAACGATTTGGGCATTTTCTGGAATCGTTTGTTTAAACTCTAATGTAGAGGACTCATTTCCAGGGTATTTCATTGGCACTCCTTATGTATCACTCATTATACCACCCTGAGTCATATGAGTCAAATAAATCGACTCATTTTCAATATATGACTCATATGAGCCATTCCTATCTTGAGGGACACTTGTGGGACAGCAAGGGGCAAAAGATCTCAATTCAAATCAATTATTTACAACACAAATTGAGTCTTAGTGGTCTGATTATTAAATTGATAAAGGTTGTTTAAGGTTAGAAATCAAAGCGTGCTTTAAAGGAGAGACCATGAAAGCTGAGGTCGTAGCGCTCGGAACCTCGTGCGTCTAAGATATAATTGATCCAGACTTGTTGCTCCCAGCCAGTTTGGATGGCAAGGTGGTATTTGTTGTTAGAAAACCACATTTCCCATTGGATGCCGAGCGCTCCTTCTCCAACATATTTGTTTGTATAGTTATTATTGACCTTTTTAATGTTTTCAGTCTTTGTAAGGGTATTCGTTGGGGCGTTGAAGACGACTGTTGAAAGTTTGAGGTCGCTATATTTTGTGAGCAAGATGTTCCAAGTGAGGTGCCCAAAAACCGACCAATTCTTAGTGAAATACCAAGCAAGATTCAGCCCTCCGCGGATTCCTATCCCGCAGATATCGGAACTCCTTGTCGTTGTTTCAGGGCCAGTTGCTTGGATAGGGACTCCTCCACTAGGTGGAGGGTCAAGAGAGAAGCCCGTTTCCGCGGAGGATTTTGTCGTGAGTCGATAGTCTTGCCAGGTTCCTTTAAGCCCAATGAAAGGGCGGAGGGTTAAAAAGCGATTGAGATAGAAATGTCTCCCCAGTTCTAAATCAATGACATTGAAGTCCAACTTCCATTTTCCTTCTACTTGCATAGGGACAAGAACCGATGTATTCGGAGTAGGAAAAGTCCATATCTCAGTGGTTGTGCGATCTGTATTATCTGGGCGCAGCCAAGTGTATTGAGCAAAAAGGTCCCAATCTCCATGAGAAAAAGCTAAACCTGCCCCCACTTTAAATCCTGGGCTCCAATCAAATCCCACAGACCTGACTTGTTTTTGTGGTGTATTGGCAAACCGGTCTGTTGCAGAACCTGCAGATTTGCTGTTAATGGAATAGACACTTCCTTCTTGAACAGTTTTCCAGTAGATAAAGTCTGCAGTTAGAAAAAAAGCAGGACCATTCATCACTTTTGGCCCAAACTTAGGGGTGATATCTCCAAGAGGTTCTTGTGCGTGCATTTCTTGAGGAGAAATATTGTTCGCATAAACAAACTGAGACAAGGATAATGATCCAAAAATGATGAAAAGTTTTCTTAAGTTCACACAAGGCCTCATTAAAACTTAATTCTTATTTTTGTATTAATTATTCATTATAATTTTTGTAAAGATAGATTATTCTATGAATCTATCCTGCATTGAAGGATTTATTTAATGTCTTTAATACAGGATAGATTCATTGGGTGGTAATTACGAAACGTTTAATTGCGCTGAATATTTTAGTGTTTGTGGTGATGGTGTGCCTGGGGGCCTCCTGGTCTATAAAAATTCAGACTTCCCCCTTCCCTTGCTTTTTCAGAAGGTTTGAAAATATTTTTTTACAAAAATGAGTATTTGATCTAGTCTACTTTCCTTTGAAGCCTTTTCAGTCCCCGGAAAAAACAGCAAGACACAGGCTTGAGCGCAACCTACGTAATCCAGTGTGTAGTCCTAGGCAAGGATTTTAGATTGTGTGTAAGAGATGAATTGATAGTTCTTTCGATACCTAGTTAGAGTTATTTTAAATTTTAAGAGGTTTTCATGTTTACAAAAGAAAAAGTATTCCGACAAAAGTTACCATTTAAATTCGTACTATTTTGTGCTGCACTTTTTTTTTCCTGTTTTTTGCGAGCGGAAATCCCCGCTGGATTTAGGTTCCTTTTTGCATTCAACAATGGACCGAATAAAAAGTTTGAATTCCCTCAAGGAATGGCTTTGGATGGATCGGAAAACGTTTACGTCACAGACAGTGTAGGAAGGAATGTGCAGGTATTTGATTCCAGTGGATCCTTTCTCTTTACTTTTGACGGAACAACCGGGGGCGGCTCTTTATTTCAAAGTCCTGTCGCAATCGCTATAGATGGATCGGGAAACGTTTACGTCACAGACAGTGTAGGAAGGAATGTGCAGGTATTTGATTCCAGTGGATCTTTTCTCTTTACTTTTGACGGAACAACCGGGGGTGGCTCTTTATTTCAAAACCCTAACGGAATCGCTGTAGACGGATCGGGAAATATTTACGTGCCAGACGGCGTATTAGATATTGTGCAGGTATTTGATTCCAGCGGGTCCTTTCTCTTTGCTTTTGACGGAACGACTGGGGGAGGCACTCTGTTTCAAAGCCCTTTCGGAATCGCTATAGACGGGTCGGGAGCTATTTACGTGCCAGACATTATATTAGACAATGTGCAAGTATTTGATTCTAGCGGGTCCTTTCTCTTTGCTTTTAATGGAACAACCGGGGGCGGCTCTGAGTTTCGAAGCCCTGAGGGAATCGCTCTGGATGGATCGGGAAATATTTACGTCACAGACACTATATTAAACAACGTCCAGGTATTTGATTCCAGCGGGTCCTTTCTCTCTGCTTTTGACGGAACGCTCGGGGGAGGTTCTCCGTTTCAAGCCCCTTTAGGAATCGCCGTAGGGGGATCGGGAAATATTTACGTCACAGACCCTACATTAAGGAATGTGCAGGTATTTGATTCTAGCAGGTCCTTTCTCTTTGCTTTTAACGGAACAGTCAATGGAGGTTCTCAGTTTGAAACCCCTTTCGGGGTCGCTATAGGTAGGTCGAGAAATATTTATGTTGCGGACAGAAGACTAGACAATGTGCAGGTGTTTGATCCTAGCGGGTCCTTTCTCTTTGCTTTTGACGGAACGACCGGTGGAGGCACCCTGTTTCGACTTCCCATTAGAATCGCTGTGGATGGATCAGGGAACAGTTACGTGACAGACGGCTTATTAAATATTGTACAGGTGTTTGATTCTAGCGGGTCCTTTCTCTTTAATTTTAACGGAACGACCGGTGGAGGCACTCTGTTTCAATTCGCTTTCGGAATCGCTGTGGACGGATCAGGGAACAGTTACGTCACAGACCTTACGTTAAGAAATGTGCAGGTATTTGACCCTAGCGGGTCCTTTCTCTTTGCTTTTGACGGAACGACCGGAGGAGGCACTCCGTTTCAAACCCCTTTCGGAATCACTTTGGACGGATCAGGAAACATTTACGTTGCAGACGCTACATTAAGGAATGTGCAGGTATTTGATCCTAGTGGGTCCTTTCTCTTTGCTTTTGACGGAACGACCGGGGGAGGTGCCTCGTTTATAGACCCTTTCGGGATTGCTACAGGCGGATCGGGAAATATTTACGTTGCAGACGCTACATTAAGGAATGTGCAGGTATTTGATTCTAACGGGTCCTTTCTCTTTGCTTTTGATGGAACGATCGTTGGAGGCACTCCGTTTCAAATCCCTGTCGCAATCACTGTGGATGGATCGGGAAATATTTACGTCACAGACATTTTATTAGACAATGTGCAGGTATTTGGGTCTTCTATTACGGACCTAATCCTAACAGGAGAATGTAGAAAGAATGCCTTTCTTACGCAAACGGAGTTTTTTATTGTCATTACATGGTTAGTAACAGGAAATACTGAACTCAATACCAGTGGGTTACAATATAAACTCTATCGAGACGGTCAGCTTCTCTCCATTGCTTCCCCTAATGATCCTCAGAGATTTGAAGACCATAATCTCAAAAAAAATACAGAATATAATTATGTACTTATAGTAGAAGGTGAGCTAGGAGTTATTGCACAAAAATCTATTTCCATTAGATGCAAATGAAAAACTTTATAAGAAAAACTTTAGCGATAGAAGTCGCGTTATTTCCCTTTTTTTTCTCTCCACAACTTCAAGCGAGAGAAATTCTTCCGACATTTAGAGCCGCTTATTACTATCCGACAGACCATCGGTTCAGGGACATTTATTCCACTTTTGGCCTTTATAGCGTCGAAACGAGTGTTCAAGCATGGAAAGCACTCTATCCCTGGGCAAGCGCAGGGTTTTTGTATGCTTCCGGATCTTCTATCGGGGAAAATGATAGCACGAGATTTTACATGATTCCCATTGGAATCGGGCTGAAATATTTTTTTAAAACGAATCGGGTTTTTCCTTATCTTGGATTAGGAGCAGTCGTTGCCTATGCGCACATAAATAACGATTCTATATTCGTCACACGCAACCAAGCGCGTTGGGGAGTCGGAGGTATTGCAAAAACAGGGTTTTTAGCTTATGTGATCCAATCTTTGTTCTTTGATTTTTTTCTCGACTACACTTATTTGAAAATGAGTTTTTCCCACGCTTCGAGTAAGCCAACTGCAAACCGAAAAGGGGACTTAAGCGGGTTGTCAATAGGTGGTGGCATCGGATATAGGTTTTGATCAAATTTCTGTGAAAATTTGACGGCGAATTTCCTAATCCTCCAGAACAGAAAAGACAGATTAATGAGAAAGGTCAAATGCCAGGAAAGCTTCATAGCCCTCATCCCCACCAACAAAAATCTTATATGGTTTTACATGGAAGAGACACCTTTTCTATCTTGTGTGTTGAGGGAAAAATGCCCTTGAAATTTTCACGCCCATCCTTCAATTCCAAGTTCTGAAAATATGCAGTCTATCTAAGGTGAAAGCGTTAACTTTTGATGAGCAATTTTTGGTACTTTTCGACGAGTGCTGGAGATGTGGTGGTGATTTTGTTGGGGGTAATGCGGTTTTCATCGCCAAGCTCGATGGTAGGTGGATGGAGGAGGGTTTTGTAAAGGGGCTTGAGATGGGAAAAGTCGTATTGTTTGGCCCATTTGCGTGCTTGGCTACTTTTGGAAAGGTATGAGGTGTAGTGGTCATGCATTTCTTGGAGGGCTATGGCTATATCATCGATGGAACAGGTAGACCAGTCTCCATAGCTTCGGTTTTGGTTCCAGTCATAGAAAGCGGGGACTTTAATGGGGGTTTCGATAATTGAAACAAGGTTGCTCTTTGCGATGGTTTTTTGAGCGGTGTTATTAGAAACGATTGTGGGGATTCCAAGAGCCATGGCTTCTCTAGGCTGGATGGAAAACCCTTCTCCAAGAGAGACACTGACGTAGCAATCAAGGTTGGAGAGGAAATTGAGGTAGGAATGTTTGTCAAGGCACACATTACTAACAACAACATTAGAGATCTGGTTTTTATCGAGATAGGCTTGGATCTCTCCTTTATAGGAAGGCTCGCTGGTGCGGGAATTAATTTTAAGGAGAACGTCTGGGGTGTTTCCAAAGGCTTGATGAAAGGCTTGAATGAGAAAGAGTTGGTTTTTTCTTTCTGTGCAGGCGCTAAGATTTCCAAAGATAAAGGGCGTAGAGGAGGTTTGTTTGAGTGGCTTTTCTAAGCAGTCTTGGAGATTAATAACCAGGGGAAGGACAAAAATGGGAGTTTGCACTCCAGAGTTTTTATAAACTTCAAGATGATACTCATCAGGAACAACAACGGCATCAAAATAACAGTTGAGGATGGTGACCCATTCAGGAGGGATTTGAGAGGATTCAAACATCGAATAGGAGATACGTAGTTGCGAGTTAGCATATTCTTCTTTGAGGTGCTTGATGCAGCTATAGGTAGGGGTCCAAACGGAGTCTAGTGATAAGAGAACTTTTCCTTGTTTCCGGCGCTTCTTTTTGATAATACCACGTAGGTTTTTGGGGACGTCGATAAAGCAGGGGCTTGCAGTATGCAACATTCCAATATCTATCTCGTTGTGGAATGCTTGAATCAGCTCCACAGGGTGGCGTCCAAGTCCATCAGACACTTTGACTGAACCTAAGATGGTGACATCTGGAGCTTTGTAGTAGCGGTTGTATAAAAGGTGTCCACTTATTACCAATATTAATAGAGAGATGAAAGAGAAGAAAAATTTCTTTTTGATAAGAAGCCTCTTGGGTTTTGTATGATTTTGACACCCTTCAGTTTTTTCGTCTAGTACCCCAAAGTATGATCCATGGATGCTTGATGCGATTTGTACCAGAGTTGTTATAAAGAGATCGAAAAAATTTTATTTAGTTTTTAGAATCGTTCTTGTAAAAATTGTGAGCTTTCCTTAAGTGAATAATTATGTCAATAAAGAGGAAAGTGGATCCTATGTTTAAAAAATACTTCGGGATTGAAACCCCAATTGTTTACCTTGAAGATGTGAAAGTTCAAAAGAAAATCGAAGATCGGTTTAATCGATCGTGGAAACGGTTTTATAAAAAAGCAGAACCAATCATTTCTGATTTTAGAATTGAACGCTTTGATGCTTTTTTCAGACAGCTTGAAAGAGATGGGTCTGATGAGAGATATAACAAGCGGGTAAGTATTCGCTTTATCAATCCAGTTGTAGGCTATGGCGTTTTTGCTAAAGAAAACATCCCTCCCTATTCGACCTTGGTTCAGTATACAGGGCTTTTGATGCTTGATGATGAAATCAATGTCGACCACGATAGCACCTTCTCCTTTACTGATTATAAGACCTATTCTATTGATGCTGCGAAGCATGGAAACTGGGCGCGCTTCATGAACCACTGCGTAGAGGGGCAACCAAAGAATAATGCAATTCCTTGGGAACACTATACGGAAAAAGGGCCTCGGATTGTCTTCACTTCGGGACCACGTGGGATCAAAAAGGGGGAGCAGATCCTCTATTCCTACGGAGATGACTATTGGACTGAGAAGAAGTGCGTTGATTTTTAAACCTTTAGGTCTCACTACTAAAGCGTTTAGATAACATCGTCATTTCAGATTGAAAATGAGCCTGATAAAAAAATCTTATTTAAGATCCTTTACATAAAGGCTTCGATCGTATAATTAATAAATAAGAGGGTATTGACAATTGTTGATTGCCGCTGTCCTAATTTTACTTAGACATCGGTGACTAGTAATTGTTGATGCATTCCCTGGCCAGGAAGTTCTGGCTAAGGACTCAACAGACCTTGTGAAGGAGTACGCAAAATGAAAAGACTTGATACAGTTGTATGTATCCTACTTTGTCTTGGCGGTTTAAATTGGGGATTAATGGGATTATTTGATTATAACCTCGTTCAGTCCTTCATTCGTAGAGAATGGTTGGAACATCTAATTTATATTCTCATTGGTGCTGCAGCTATTTACCAAGCAGTAGGTTGGAAACAAATTAAAAAACGTTGGAAATAATGGAATCTGCTGGAGGATATCTATAATGAACAAAAAACTAGGTAGCTTGGCTATTCTTTTATTAGTGATAAGTGGGATTGTGTGGGGTGTCATTGGACTTTTCGGTACCAACTTAGTTGAGTATATCTTTACTCGCGAATGGTTGATCCGTCTGATTTATGTGGTGTTTGGATTTGCCTTTATTTATCATACGATCTGCTGGCGCATGGATAGCAAGAAGAAAAAAACAAAGCGTTAATTTGGGTTTTAATATGGGCTCGATTTTAACTTCGAGCTCATTTTTTCGGGCCCTTAGCTTGCACTAAAACCTCACATTAGAGTATCTTATCGCTCAATATGAGTACCCTCCATTTTGACCACAGGATCATTCCAAAAGGTTCTTCTTGTCTACATGAATCCTTAACGGATAAGAGGGGACCTTATGTCTATGTCTATCATGGCGAACCCCAGCTTAAAAGGGATATTTTATCCTCTCATGAATTTCAAACACTTTTTCGCACTGTCCTTGATGGCATAGGTACTGCTTTCTTTGAGTTTCTTGAAAGGAAATCTGAAATATTCGAGGGTAAAGATGAGAAGATTGTTCTGGATGTTTCTCAAAACGTCATGGATACTGCAAAGGGAGAATTAGAAAGGTTGAAAAGTAATAGGGAAGGAGAACTAGAAGCTGATAAGTTTCTTGAATTAAGAGAAAAACGTCTTAAAATGGGAAGAGACTTTCTCGTTTCATACTTTGGAAAAGAAGTTATTTTTCGTACTTCATATGGTCTTGATGAAATAAAGGTGTGGAGACAAAACCACCTGCAAACTATTTTTGGAGTAGCTCCTTCACACGATGAAACAACTTTTTATGACTATCTCCGCGAAGTCAACAGGAATTTGCAATCTGAAAATCGTGTCCGATTAGAGCAGTGGAAAGCCTACGTAGAAAAAGAAAAATTCCATGTGGTACAACATCCCGATATCGGGGATGTTGTTTGGTATTTAGAGGGGAAGGGAACAGATAAAAGTGTAGTGGTGGAACCTGGATTGGTTGAAACGGGTGATAAAACTCATGAGCTTTTTGAAATCGGAAAAAAAGTTATTTTTTTGAGAAAGCGTGCTGACTGAACTTTTGAAAGTTTTTCCAAATAAAAAGATCATCGAAACGCTTGCTCCATTTTTAACAGAAGAACGGATTAAGACAATTGATCAAGTTCTAGGGAATCGGATCCGTTCGGTCCAAGCTGCTATTGAAGGTCCTTACAATATTCATAATGGGTTTGCTGTGATTAGGACAGCAGAGGCTTTGGGGATAAGTCATGTCCATTTTATTAAAGCTCAAATGAAGAAAGGACAGGGAAAGAGTACGGCAAAGGGGACTTTAAAATGGACCCACCTGGTCCGTCATCGTTCGTTGAAAGATTTTCAAGATGCAAAGGGAGGATTTCTTATTGCTGGGGCATGTGCTAATGGAAGAGAAAGGCTAGAAACTCTCTCTATTGATCGCCCGGTTTGTTTTCTTTTTGGAAATGAAAAGGATGGGATCTCAGAAGAGGCAAAAAAGGGGTGTGATATCCTTTTTCGTGTACCTATGTTTGGAATGGTTGAAAGTTATAACCTGTCTGTTGCTGCAGCTATTACGTTGTATGATTTTTTAAGGAGAAAAAGAAAGGAGCTCCAGAGGAATGGGGATTTAAATGAAGAGGAAATTATAGAAGAAAAAGCCTGTTTTTATATACGGTCTTTAGGGATAGAAAAAGCAAACGAAATCCTTAAGAGGTATTTATCGATCGGTAAATCTCTCGCAAGTAATCGAGAATCTCCTTAAGGACATTTTCAATAGATTGATTGGATGATATCCCCTTCAGGAGTTTTTCTTTAGAATAGTAGGTGATGAGAGGGGCTGTTTGGGTTTGGTAGATGGTAAGCCGTTTTAGGATGATCTCTTCTTTATCATCGTTTCTTTGAATTAGGGGTCCACCACAGTGATCGCAGATCCCTTTTTTACTGGAAGGGGAAAAGGTAAGGTGATAGGGAGCGTTACACTCTTTGCAAGTCAACCGTTTTGACAGGCGATCAATAATCATCTCATTGGTTAGCTCTAAGTTAAGAGTTATCGTCTTTATCTCATCTCCTAGACGTTGATGGTAAGCTTTTGCTTGGGCAAGGGTGCGGGGGAAACCATCAAGAATATATCCTTTTTGACAATCCTCTTTGGCAACGCGCGCAAATAACATGTCAAGAATAAGGTTATCGGGAACAAGTTTTCCTTGGTCCATATAGACCTTGGCAGTTTCTCCAAGCTCTCCTTTCGCTTTGATATTAGAGCGGAGGAGATCTCCTGTTGAGATGTGGGGGATTTGGAGGGTTTCTGAGAGCATTTCGGCTTGCGTCCCTTTTCCTGCTCCTGGTGGTCCAAGGAGGATGAGGACGACGGTTTGTTTTGCTTGCTTTCTTGCCTCTAGAAGTGGCAAAGCAACGGATGCAGTCAACATAACGGTATACACTTTATATAAAAACAAAGAAGGGAGTATAGCAGATTGTGATTATTTATGCCCTCTTTTAGGCCATTCTTTTGGAGTTTTTTTTGGGATTTTAGAGGTTTCATCTTCAAGCTCATGCTTAAGGTCTTTCTCTTGCTGTTTTTCAATTGTTTGCTGAAGTTTTTTTTGTTGAATATCAGGATTAACAACTTTTCGTTTCATACTTACTCCAAGAATTTTTCACCATGGTATAGAACATATCTGATTTTCGCAAGTTACGAGGGTTTTTCGTGGGGGGCTTGGTCAAGACCCGCTGCTGCCTCTCCGTTCCAATCGATATCAAAGGTAAACATCGCAGGGAGACGTGCTCGAAGCTTAATGCTTTTAAAAAGATAAACGACGAAAAGGATGGGTTGATGAAGAAAGGGCTTAATATCTTTTTTTGAAAAGATCACATCCTCAAGCATTATAAACTTTTTAATAAACTTTAAAAATTGTCCTGTTTTCCACCCATAAAGAAGCATTCCCCATGCGAGTTTTTTCGAGTAGCCAAGCGTTGGAGTAATGAGTTTTTCTTGTGTATTGAAAAAGGCAGAGGGGAAATTATCATTTTCTTGAAATAGATTGATCCCACTTGTTCCACGAGGATTACATTCAATAGCATAGAGCTCCCCAGAAGGCGTTTCAATAAAATCAAAGGCGATTTGACCGGTGAAGTTTTCTTTTTCGACAAAACTTTTTGTCCATTCTTGAATTTTGGGGTGAGCGATTGCTTCAAAATTAAGACAGGCATTTCCTTCAATAGTAAACTCGACAGGATAAACAGTATGGGCAGTAATTTTTCCATTATGTGAGATGGTATAAGAGCAATATTTTTTTCCATGAAGCCACTTTTGAGCAACTAAGGGATTACGAGGGTCAATCTTAACTTTAGGGGGGATTTTGGAAGTGACTTTTTGAATGTAAAGAGCAGCTCTTGAGTAGCTAGGCTTTAAAATATAGGGAACTTCCAGGGGAAGATTATCAAGGTCTTCTTGAGTACAGATAAGATAAGATTTTGGCGCTTGGAACCCAAGGGTTTCGAGCTTCTTATTAAAGAGCCATTTGTTGTGAAGTTGATCGAGGACTTCGCAGGAAGCACAGAGAACCTTGCAACTTTTCGGAAAGCGGCCTAGCCCTCTAGCAAGATAAAAAATTTCCTCGAAGGCAGGGATGACAAGATCAATCTTTTCTTGTTTGCAAATGTCAACGAGACCATCTATGAACCCCTCCGATTTAAACCGAGGACTGGGGACAATAAAATGTTTCTTAAAGGCGTTCGAATAGCGGCAAACGTGGTGAGGGGTCGTTTCTGCAGCGAAGACTTCATATCCCTTCTCATGAAACCGTCTAGCTAAATCTAATGTAAATAAGGAGCGTGCTCCAGTGAGTAATACTTTCTTATTAATAATAACCTCAATGATCTATACAGGCTAAATTTTTACTATACGGATTGAGAGATTATTCGTAATGCCAAAAATTTAAAAAGGTAGTAGAATGATTGGCATGAAGATTTTGTGGTGTCTATTTTTTTTCCTTTTCTCTTATGAAGCCTTTGGATCAGAGATTACTTTGATGCATGCATTTGATGGTTTTTTAGAGAAAAAACTCTCTGAAATTGTTGAAGATTTCAACCAGCAACCGGGCCATACGAAGGTTGTCCTCAAGAAGATGGAGAATTATAAGATTGCTTATGAGGAAGGGATTAAAGCGCATAAAGAAGGGAAAGGGCCCCATATTCTTCAAGTTTATGAGGTGGCGACGCTATCGATGATGCTTCAGGAGGATGTTTATGTTCCTGTTGGGGAACTTATGGAAAAATATCACCACCGTTTTGATCCAGATATTTACATTGATGTCGTTCGAAGATTTTACTCAGCTCCCAATGGAAAAATGCTTTCTCTTCCATGGAATGCTTCTACAGGAGTCCTTTTTTACAATAAAAAGGCCTTCAAAGAGGCTGGGCTCGATCCAGAAAAACCTCCTCGCACATGGCCAGAGCTCGAAAAGCTAGGAAAAAAGCTCCATAAGAAAGGGTATTATGGCTATACAACAGCTTGGCCGGTGGCTTACCATTTAGAGCAGCTCTCCTGCTGGCATGACATCCCTTATGCGACCCATCAGAATGGATTTCAAGGATTGAAGGCACGCCTACGGTGTAATCAAGACTTCCAAAAGTTCCACATTAAAAAGGTTGTCGAGTGGAGTAAACAAGGAATCTTTTCTTATAGTGGAAGGTATACGGAAAAGGCAGAAGAACGGTTTATGAAAGGGGAGTGTGCAATCTTAATGCAAGGGTCAAATCGGTTTGCTACTTTAGAGCAGAAATGTGATTTCGAAATAGGGGTAGGGTGTATTCCTTATTGGCCTCACCTTACTGAAAAGCCCTATAATCTAAATATTGGAGGGGCCTCTTTTTGGGTTTTAAAAGGATTTAGTAACGAAGAGTACTTAGCAACTGCTCAATTTTTGGCCTACCTTTCTACTCCTGAAGTGCAAACAGAGTGGCATCAAGCAACAGGTTATCTCCCTATTACAGATGCAGCTTACCTTCTTACCAAAAAAAAGGGGTATTACCCTACCCATCCTGCAGCTGAAATTGCTGCTTTTGAAGTGCTAAACAATCGACCCACTGACCATTCTTGGGGGTTACGCCTTGGCAACTACATAGAAGTTCGAGATGTCCTTATTGGTTATCTAGAAAAAGCATTTTCTGGAGAAATGACTGCAGAAGAAGCTCTTGATAAGGCTGTAGAAGAGGGAGATCACCTTCTAGAAGAATTTGAGAAAACTCATTAGCTACAAAGTCCTTCAAATAAATTAATACCTCAAAGTGCTACATTGCATAAAAGTGTCGAAAGCCTCGAAAAGTCCAGGACGCTTGCAAAGTTTGCCTAAGCAGCTTCAAGAGCTAGATTTAGCAGAGCAGCCTACTGGGAAACACCACCACCACTTTCCTGCGCACATTTGGATTTGGCTAATCAGGGAGACTTTGCAGGAGTCCTGGGAGCCACTTGGCTTTAGTAGAAACGCTCCACCTGATGCAGCGACAATAGGTCGTGTCCTAAAAAAATGGCTGATGTTGCAGTAGACAGACTTGTTGAAGGAGAGCAGGTTGTTTTCCGTAGTGATGGAGGGGATGTTCCTGGTGGAGGCGCCTCGTGGACTTCTTGCCGCAATAGCTGGTTTAATTGCAGCGTAAGGGCTAAGGCCTCGCAACCAAATAGACATCTCGATTGGAGGCCGCCCATCCTTGAGAGATTGGTCTCGACTATTTACCTGAGTTTCTGGGTGATAAACCCGAAACTCAGGTTATTTGGATGGGACGCCTTGCGCTTGTGAGGATTTTTCTGGAATCCAGAGGCGGAAGAAGCTGCTCGTTATCCCAACAGCTTCATCTAGACAAGGATGTGTTGCCGCTCCGCTCATCAAGGGATGTTTACATCGCTCCCCATTGAGTAATTTATACAGCCAGTTGGTCGTTTCCCCCTCTATTTTCTGTAGGAAAAAAGCAGTTGAATCACGCTCACAAACATCGTCCCATATGTTTGGAAAGCTTTTGCACATCCAATTAGTCTTGCCAGCAAAACCTTCACCTTTATAGAGTGGATCATAAAAGAGTACAACTGCAGAAGTGGTCTCCGTGTTTTGCTCCATCACCATCCGCAAGCACAAGACCCACTGAGTTGGCTTTAATCGAGCAATAAGAATAGCCGAGCATTTTTTTTCAAACTCCGGCAGTAGAGATAATCCATTTTTTGGGTGCCTTTCATGAAGACCTGGGCTGAGCTCGGGAAAATAGTGAGAATGGCGTGTATTAAATTCCTCCGTTATGGGAGCTGTTGCACGGCACTTTTGGGGAAAGAGCTTATCCATTTCGCGGTCTATCTTGAGAGGGAGCTCGATGTGACGTTGCCAATAGAGCTCGATCCGCTTCCGGAGCTTACCTTTCGGACGGATGATCACCGCTCTCCAATTTTTGTTTACTTGCATGGCGCGTATGAGGTCTTTAGCTGAGAGAAAAGCAAAAAACCCCTCTAAAGTCTCTGGAGGAATAGAGGTGTCTCTTATTTGCATGATCTGACTTTGAGGTGGCATATCACGATAACCTTCACAAGCAAAGTGAAAAATGGCATCCATTCGGGTTGCTAGCGCATGCATGAATTCTCCTTCTTGAGTCGTGTTTATTTGAAAAGAGATTGTATCAGTTTAAGTCTTTTATGAATAGGGACTAGCCCATCTTTCCTGCTGTAGTTTGTAAGCTGCTGAGGTTATATGGGAGAGTTATTTTTTGAGGTAAATTCGACACTACATCTTGAAATTAGCGTGTAGACAAGACTTTATTAGAAGCGTGAGCAAAGCTCCCAGCGCCTTGAAGATTTCCTGCTGGGCTGCTGTGGGTCGTATGGTGGATCTTAAACGGAAGATGCTCTCCCTCAACTTGAGTTGTCACGCGAGAGTAAGAGGCGAAGATACATCGAATCCCCGCCCAGCTGCATGAGATGCCATGTTGCTTGAGACGGTAGCGAATGGCTTGGGCGATATGGAAGCTGAGTACCGTGATAGAAAGATGCGCATCGATGCGACCTCTTTTTGGTGATAGATCGGACGCAGCCCTAAAGGACGTCTCCTTAAGGCGTCCTATCCTGAGCAAGACCTTCGTATGCTTTTTCATCCTCCGAAGCTTGCCACGGGGATGCTTTATTACTTGTAGATAAATTTAAACTTACGGGGCCTAGAGACCAAGTAAGGGCCATAAAGAATATTGCTTATTTGTTCAAAAGGACAGTCCCTTTCACCTCTATGAAATTTTGAGGCAATCAAAAAAAAGCCCCTTTTTAAACGGATCAATTCTCCATTTCTGACCCTTCTTGAAATCCAATCGTGTGGATTACTGTAGTTTTTAAGAAGGGTCCGTAGGGTTTGGCTATCAACGTAAGGAAGCTCTATCGCATCAAGTGTATTGCTCATTTTTCTAATACTAACAGAAACTCCAATTTAATTGGAGTTTCTGTTAGATATACTATTATCTCATTTACTATAAGTGAATTACAAAATAGGATCGAGAGTGAAAAGTATCGAAAGCCTCGAAAAGTCGCTTTTGCATGGCCGAGCATCTCCTGGATGGCCCGGAGGGCCTCTCTAAGGCCGATTCTCTAGGGTTCAACCTGGCACGTAACCCAATTATCTTTCTCAAGAGTAGCAACTTCTTTATGGGCAAAAGAGCGGTGGTTCAAAGCAAAAAAAATAATATTATTGGGAACAAGACGGTAACCAATAAAGGTGTCTGGCATGGGAATTTCTTTAGGAAAATCTTTTTCAAGCTTTTCCTTCCGGTTTTGTAGGATCTCTTCTGATTCAAGCTCTCCCGTGTGATTCGAGGCGATGAAAGTCAATTTCATGAAACGAGGGATCCGATTCCATGATTTTTCTCTTTCATTTCGAGGAATTTCAACTGTCGTCCCTTCGATTGATATTTGTCGATGCGTTTTAGGGAGCCATAGGTTAAGGGCAGCATGAGGATTAAAGTTTAAGTGGGCGACTTTATTGGAGCTTTTATGAGTAAAGAAGAGGGCCCCTTTCTCTTTATGGAAGTGGGCAATTTCAACGATCCGTACATGGGGAATTCCGTCGGGAGAAACTGTAGCAAGGGTAGCGAGATTAAAATAACGTCCTTCCGTTTGCCCTTTTTCCTCTTTGCACCACTCGTTTACTTTAGTGATAGGATGGGGCTCTTTTGCAAAGGCAAAGAGGGTAAATGTTGCTAAAAGGAAAAACAGACACTTCATGTGACCTATTCTGAAATTCATTTCATTTTTTTTCAAGAAGTGATTATATCATAAATATGAAAACGGAACTGATAGAGTACGCTCATAACGGGGCTATTTTAGAGGCTTTTATTGCTTTTGATGAAGCCAAGGGGAAAGCTCCCGGTATCTTGGTCTTCCATGCATGGAAAGGACGCGATGACTTTGTGATAGAAAAAGCGAAATGGCTAAGCTCTCTTGGATATGTGGGGATCGCCCTCGACATGTATGGAAAGGGGGTGTTGGGCTCTACCAACGAAGAAAATATGGCGCTTATGAGTCCCCTTATTGAAGATCGGAAGTTTTTGCTCAGTCGGGTTGAAGCGGGACTTACTATGGCACGAAATCATCCTCAGGTGGATGTTGCCCGGATGGGGGCGATGGGGTTTTGTTTTGGGGGACTGTGCGCTCTCGATTTGGCGCGTAGCGGCGCCGATATAAAGGGGACGGTAAGCTTGCATGGGAATCTGACTCCACCAGGTTATCCTGCACAGCCTAAAGGGAAAATCCTTGTCTTACATGGGCATGACGATTTAAACATCACTCCCGACCATGTGCAATCTTTTGAAGAGGAGATGACCAAGGCAGGTGTAGATTGGCAAGTGCATGTCTATGGGCAAACAATGCATGCTTTTACAAACCCCCTCGCAAATGACCCAGAAAGAGGACTGATTTATAATCCTCTCGCCAACAAGCGGGCACTGCAAGCAACAGAAAACTTCTTCAACGAAATTTACCACATATAATACATCGAGAGGACCCCAGCGATGAAATCACTGGAGTTTCTCCCTGTAACCGTGAACCAGACGCCAGCTAGAAAGCCCATGTGATCAGAGGGGTTATACTCTATGGCTGGGGCACAACTTAAGTTGTCGTTCGATGGGCCACCCACTGAGGCGATTTGTCCCGCAGGCGTTCTCCCTTTGCGTCCGGAGAAGGTGGTGTGATTACCATAAGTGTACACCAGATCAATGGCAAGGACCCATTTTTGTGTGAAGCTCAGTTCAATGGAGGTGTCAATGGCAATATTATTTCCAGGGCGGACCTTTCCATTAGTTCCATTTCCACCACCATAAGCATTAAATCGTTTGACATGTACCGTTGTGGGAACTCCATAGCTTAGAGAGCCGCGCCATGCAAAGGGATGATCAAGGATCCACCAAAAGACCTTTGAGATATTGAGAGAAAAGGTAGTGATAAAGGACCCTGATCCTGTTGCATCGATTCCATTTTTTGCAGGATTGAGTTTTTCATATCTCCCTGTGGGAAAACTTTCTCCTATGACAAAGCGGACAGCAGGAAGATAGGGCTGCTCTTTCATCAGCGGAATTCCCCAGGAAAGAGACATGTCTCCCCAGTATGTGGAACTTTGGTTTAGTTGGTTGTTATAAATTCCCTGGACTATTGCTGTAAAATCAAGCCAGGAGAGCCAACCCATTTGAAAGAGGAAAACGGGATTCACAGTCCAAATATCAGGGATATTGACCGCTCTTCGATTTCCGTTATACTGTGCGTGGGTCACTTTGGCAAAAAGATAGGGCTGGATAACAAAACTTCCTGGGGGGACATTGTGAGCTGCTGGGGTTAAAAGAGGTCCAGCATACCAAGGATTAAACATCTTTCGGGCAATATCGAAATCTTTTTGCGCTTGTGCGAGTTGTGCATCAACAGTCTTTAAAGGAGGGGGGTGATCGGGTAGTTTTTGTGGGGGATGTTTAATCTCGTTGGCAAGGAGTGCAGTTCCTGTTAATAACAATCCAAATAGCACTTTTCGCATGAAAATTTTCCTTTGTAAAACCGTTGAATACCACTAGATCGCATTCACAGGTTGGACTAAAAAGGATTTTATCGGTTAAAGAAAATAATAGGAAGTAAAAATTATATAGGTCATCAGATGTCAGACACAAGTGGAGTGCAAGGGGAACAGCAGCCTCAATATTCGCCAGAAGAGCTTCAAAGGTATCAGCAAGATTATCAAAAAGGGTTTGATCTTTTTCAAAAAGCTTTTAACGAATACAATAAGCCAAATGTGGAAGAACACAAAAAGGCTCAGTTACAGAAGGTTATGAGTGAATCCCTTCAAGTAATGAATGAGACTGCTTGTGTTGTTCTCAAAGAGGAAAAGCAGAAAGATGAACTAAAACTATCAACCGATTACGCAGAGTTTGCTCAAAATCCTACCCCTGAGAATCAAAAAAAAGTTTCAGACGATATCAACGAATTGAAATAAATCGAGATATAGAGGTATCATTTCCTCTATGTTAAAGATGTATCCTAATGAATCTCCTGAAAAAAAAGAAGTAGAGGAAGCCCCACCGACCTTTCGGCATGGAGGAAACAAACTCCTCTTTATTAGCCTTGGCTGTCCTCGAAATCGTGTTGATACCGAGGTGATGCTTGGCATTCTTTTAAAGGGGGGATATGAAGCAACCGATCAGCTAGAGGATGCAGATTATATCATCATCAATACTTGTGGATTTCTTGAAGCTGCCCGCGAAGAGTCTTTAGATACTATTGGGGAAATGTATGAGGAAAGAAAAGAGGGCGCTAAGATCATTGTCACTGGTTGCATGGTCCAAACCCACAGCGGTGACATCAAAAAGCACTTTCCTGATATCGACTATCTTTTAGGTTCCGGTGATGTTGAGGGGATTTTATCGGCGATTCAGTCGAAGAAACAAGGGAGCGCCATTACAACAGCGCGGAGTTATCTAGAGGCCGGAGAGGTTCCTCGCCAAATTTCCACCCCACCCCACTATGCTTATCTAAAGATTGCTGAAGGATGCAAAAAGCGGTGTGCTTATTGCATTATTCCTAAGATTAAAGGCCCCCTTAGAAGTAAATCACTTGAACAAATTGTTAAGGAATTCCGGATTTTGCGCTCGCAAGGTGTTCATGAGATCATTTTAATTGCGCAAGATCTGGGAGATTGGGGAAAAGATCAGGGATACAAGCGCTCAGATGGCTTGATTAAAGTTTTAGAAACACTTCTTCAAGAAGAGGGAGATTTCTGGCTTCGCCTGCTTTATCTCTATCCTGATGAGATCACCCACCCTTTGATTAAACTCATGAAAAGTGATCCCCGTATTTGCCCCTATCTCGATATGCCCATCCAACATGTTAACGATGAAATCTTAAAATCAATGCATCGTGCAACCTCAAAAGAGGCGATTATCCGCTCCCTCGAGTGGCTCCGTTTAGAGATACCTGAAATTACTATTCGAACAAGTATGATTGTCGGTTTTCCAGGAGAAACCGAGAAACAGTTTGGAGAGCTTTTAGAGTTTGTTCAGGCCTATCCTATTGATAACGTAGGAATTTTTAAATACTCTAAAGAGCAGGGAAGTCATGCTGCGAATTTGCAAGGGCATCTTTCTGATGAGGTGAAAGCAGAACGGGAAAAACGTCTTGCCAAAGCTCAGAAAAAAGTGGTTCGCCACTTACTAAATAAGAAAATTGGGCAAACTCTTGAAGTTGTTATCGAAGGTTACCATCCAGAATCAGAGTTGTTAATGACAGGGCGCCACCGAGGGCAATGTCCAGAAATTGATGGCGAGGTTATTATCAATGATACCACTGGAGTTGATGCTTTTGGGAAGCGGTATCAAGTCAAAATTACAGATGCTCTTGACTATGACCTGCTCGGATCGGTTGCTCAAAAATCACAAAAGGTTCATAATTATGACATCACTTAAGGGAGATGAACATTATGGAAGTTTTAGTTGAATCGACTCCGGTGTTTTCGGAGAAAACCAAGGCCCGATCTTGGACACTAATGCAGGTAGTTTTAGGAAGTCTATTCCTTGCCGCTTGCGCACAAATCACGATTCCCCTTTATCCCATTCCCTTGACGATGCAGACGTTGGGGATCTTTTTCCTTGCTGCTGTGCAAGGTGGGAAAAAAGCCTCTTACAGCGCACTTCTTTATTTAGGACTGATAACGGTGGGACTTCCTATTCTTGCAGGTGGGTTATCCAATTCTTTATGGTTTACCTTACCACAAGTGGGTTACTTATTTGCCTTTCCTATTGCAGCTTTTGTAATAGGAAAACTGATCCACTCAAAGAAGAATGCTTCTCCTCTTTGGATTTTGGGAAGCATTTTAGTGGGACAAGCGATTATCTATACCTTAGGTGTAGCAGGACTTACCCGATTCCTCAGCATTAAGGAGAGTATGATGGTAGGAGTTGTCCCTTTCATTCCACTAGCAGGGATAAAAATCCTTATCGCTTCTTCTCTTGGGGGCCTTTGGCTCCGTTGGAAGAGGTAGAGCCAGAGCCTTCCTCCCCCGTGTGGGGCTTGCTGCGGTTGCTATCTGTGAGGGTAAAATCCTTTTGGGGAAACGGATCGGTAAGATCGGTGATGCCACCTGGGCCCCTCCAGGTGGCCACCTTGAATATGGAGAATCTGTTGAGATTTGCGCAGCTCGCGGGCAGGGAGATCCTGCGAGAGACGTATGCTGAGAAGAGTGAGCGTTTCTAATGGTCAATCTACAAAGTTCTTTGTAGACTGACTACTAGCACTATAAATTGAGGCTTTTTTAACAATACTTTATAATGTGAGAATTATGAAATGGATTCTAGGATTGATGTTTATCCCACTTTGTTTGAGAGGAGAACTTAAAACGGTTGAGTCTGTCGATTTAGATAGATATATGGGAATATGGTATGAAATTGCCCGTTTTCCCAATCAATTTCAAAGAAAATGTATCAAAGGAGGGATTGCTCACTATTCTCTTCGAGATAATGGAATGGTAGAGGTTGTCAACCAATGTGAAACCGCTAAGGGAACTTCATATGCTAAAGGAGTCGCTTGGGTTGTCAACCCGAATAGCAATGCAAAGCTCAAGGTAAGCTTTTTCCCTTTTGCAAAGTATTTTAAATGGTTTGCAGGAGACTACTGGATTATCTATTT
Source organism: Simkaniaceae bacterium (assembly GCA_028281675.1). GTDB lineage: Bacteria > Chlamydiota > Chlamydiia > Chlamydiales > Simkaniaceae > Neptunichlamydia. The sequence goes on along the minus strand of JANQJL010000040.1, from coordinate 19,300 downwards.
AGACAAAGATTATCAGAATGCTATTGTAGGCGACCCTAGCTATAAATACCTATGGTTTCTTTCTCGTTCAAAATCCATATCAAACGATATGTATCAAAATCTCAAGCAAATTGCATCCACAAAGGGATTTCCCGTAGAAAAATTAAAAAGGGTGGGACATGATTGAATCAAAAAGCGATCACCGAGAATTTTGCAATTGGCTCAAATATTTAAATTTTTTTTTAGTTCTTTAACAGCAAGTTCTTGTGCTTTCGCCTCAACTTCGATTGTCACATGCAAAGATTTCCATTCAATCGGAAAGTCTTCCATTGAAATATAATCATGATGGCGTTGGGGTTTTGGACCCTCCCACCCTTCTTTGGGACTTGAAATATGAAAAAGTGGTTCGCGGTTCCATGTTGATAGGGCAAGTTTTGTGACTTCTTGAATAGTTAGTCCATCTTTTAAACAACGGTGGTGGTGAACATCGTATACAAAAGGAATCTGGTTCTTTTCGCATATAGGAAGAAGATCTTTAGGTGTATAACACTTATCGTCATTTTCTAATGTGAGCCGGGATTGAATTTGAGGAGATAAAGCGTGGTAATGATCTTGGAAACGCTTCAGAGCTTCTCCTTTATCCCCATAGACTCCCCCACAATGAATATTGATTACATCAACTCCAAGTAGATCTGCCAAGTGGGCATGATACTCAAGTTCATGAGTAGCGCTTTGGACAACTTCTGGCCTTGGAGAATTTAAAACTACAAACTGATCGGGATGGAGGGTTAAACGCAAGCTTTGAGCATTTTTATATGATTTGCAATACTCGACTTTTTCCCTTAGTTCGTCGTAGAGTGGAAGAGAGGAAAGCTGATACTTCCAATCTGGGTGAGAACAAAGGGGAAAAAACTGACTCGAAAGGCGAAAACATCCAATCCCCTCACGTACGCAGTATTCAAGCGTTGCTTTAAGGGAATCTAAATTATGAGAAATGATTTTAGCCAGATATTCGTAAGGATGATCAACGCGCTGAAGATATGTAGCTGTCGTTGTACGAAACTTAATGGGTTCAGAAGAAAAGATACAACAAAGGCCTAAACGGATCATTGGCAACCTTTAACAAGACGCTTTAACATTCCTGGAAACATAATGAGATGAATAGGATAAAATATGTACCAATAAATACGCCCAAAAACTCCTCGAGGACGGAAAATCGCATTTTGCTTTAACACGTGGCTATTATTTCTAGGGTTAATCGTAAACTCAAGCCAAGCTTCTCCCGGCAACTTCATCTCTGCTAATAGTATAAGCCTTTTTTTTTCTTTGCTAACATAAAGAACCCTCCAAAAATCGATAATATCGCCTATTTTGAGGTTTTTCTTGCTCCGCCTTCCCTTTCTTAGACCCACCCCTCCTAACAGGAGATCTACTAACCCGCGGACTCTCCAAGCCCAACTCATAAAATACCACCCTTTGTGGTCTCCTAATTTCAGAACCTCTTCAAATACAGCGTTAGGATCTCCTCTAAAGCTCAATTGAGCGCTCATAGATAAACATCCATGAGAGGGAATTTCAAAATCCTCTGCTGAAAGTGATATATGTCCGCTTGAAGACCAAGAATCTTTCCACGTAGAGATCACCGAATCGCTCTGAATTTTTTCAAAGGTTCTAGCTAGAGCTTCTTGGTAGGTTAGGCAGCGGTGAGGTAACACACTTGTAATACGATGATCATGGCAAATAGCATTATTTTTTAGACTTTCAATAAGGGTCCGTGCAAGATAATAATTGGTAGATGTAATCAGAATAAGCCAGTAGGACGAGAGGCGAGGAGTAAGAAAAGGAACAGTTATAATTAAACGAAAAAGCTTTCGCTCCTTGGCATATCCCTTTAACATTTCTTTATATGAGAGGACATCCGGTCCCCCAATATCAAAAGTTTGGCCTAAACACTCTTTATTTTTTAAAACACTCACCAAGTAAAATATAACATCTGGAATCGCAATAGGCTGGCATTGGCAATGGACCCATTTTGGAGCAACCATAATAGGCAATTTTTCAACAAGATCACGGATGATCTCAAAGGAGGCACTTCCTGAGCCAATAATAATACCAGCTCGGAGGGCAGTTAATGGTGCTTTAGCAGTTCGAAGGATATTTTCAACTTCTAAACGTGATTTAAGATGTCTCGATAGTGATCCCTTATCCGAAACAAGGCCGGTTAAGTAAATAATCTGTTGGCACGAAGTTAAATTAATATGGGAGACAAAGTTCTTGGCAGCTTTCTTATCAAGCCTTTCAAAGTCTTCGTAGCGCTTTCCCATTGAATGTACGAGATAGTATGCAGCGTCAATATCCTTGGGAATCGAGGTCAGGCCTTCGTTTTCGAGCAAATCACCAGGAATAACAGTAATTTGCTTTTCGTGCTTATGTGGAAGTTTCACACTATTTGGTCGGCGAGCAACTGCGATTACATCATGACCTTGCTCCACGAGGCTCAAAAGAAGCCTTGTCCCTACGTAGCCATTAGCCCCTGTCAATAAAATTCGCATTGTATTAAAAATAAGCCAACAGTGTTTTATAAGCAATCAATAGGGTCCTTTTAATGACTCCCTTCGATAGCGATTAATGTAAAAACGGTTCTCTCTCGGGATTAAATCTTGATAGCAATTTATTAAGGATAGAGTTTAAGAGAGTTATTCTTAGATCATTAGAGTTTTTAAGTTTTTCAACAAGGAAAGGATCACATCCTTCTTTTTTTAAAGAGGTGGGATTCACCTCTATATGAACACCTGAAAGAATAACCGTCCCTTTCCCTACTTTGCAATGAATAATGGTGGGCTTATCTGAAGCATCGATGTAATGGGCAAGGATCGTCACCCCAGAATATTTTTCCACATTTTCAAAAGTGCACCCTCCATTATAATAAAGACGAACACTTTTTCCATTGAAGGCAACCTCCGAAGGGTGGAATCCACTATTATCTTCATAGGAAAATTGGACATGAGGATAAAGGGTTCCAATTGCTGCCCCAGGAAAAAAGCAAAGATCTCTCTTTTCATGAACTTCTAGGGGGGTGCCTTTTTCAAAAATAACCTCTGCGCACCCAAAATAAGCCCCTGCACAAATCCCTAAAAAGCTTCCACCCTTTTCGACATATTTTCGAATCTTTTGTGTCCCTTTTCCTTTAAGGCTACGATCATAAGGGATATCTCTTCCTCCTGGAAAAACAAGGAGCTTTGTCTCTTTTTCCCAGTCTTTTTCCTTGAGATAGTGATCATCGATAGCTTCCACTTGATTAGAAATGGGGCGAAAGGTTTTTAAACACTCCTCTAAGGAAAAGGAACTAACACCTTCACCGGCATAAATAAGAATCTTCATTCGAAAATCCTTTGAAAATTTAGTTTTTCACCAGCTAAGACGTATGCGGCACTTTTGATCCCCTTTGTTTTTTCCATGAGCGTTTCATAATGGGAAACATAATCTTCTATCGACTCATTTTTTTGAGGGGCCCTGAGCCCTAGAAAGGTTAGGTCAGCATCAACAGAGTGGTTAGTGATATGAGCATAGAAATCGGTGGTGTCATCGACGTAAGGTTTAAAGCGGAGGTTCTTAAATCGCAAAACAGAGTGGTATTTTTCGAAGAGTTTAGACATGTGGATTCGGGAAGCTTCATTTTTTACAAGGGTTTTAATGGTGATCGCTGCATCTGTCCAAACCTTTCCAGATTGGAGAATGTGAGAAAGGGCAAGACTCAGCTCAAAATTCGAGTGGTACCTCCCACCCCACCATAGATCGATATGTTTCCCTTTTGACTCAACAGAAAGAGCTAAATTTTCCGGATCACTATTGAGGATAATAATGTTCTTCTGGAGTTCATAAGAAGCTTTGATGAGAGCGCAAAAAGAAGAGATTTTTTCATCAGGAGGTTTTAAGATAATCGTATTTGGTTGCAAGGGGCCCAGCCCATAGTTTTGGACGATATTATGCGTTCCATGGGCTGAAGTTTCATGAGCATTGATATGAAAAAAGCAGGGGATATCTTTCTTTCGAAAATACTCTTCAAAGGTCGTTTGGGTGATTTCTACTTTACTAGGATCAGCGAGAGTTGCTCCATAGGTTAAAAATCCCTTGGATTGATTGAGAGCGTGGGCAAAATTAATGATCTGAGAGTCATTTAACTGTGGATTGACAATAGCTAAGATATTTGGGCGCCAACTTCGGGGGTTTTTTTTGATGTGAACGAGTTTATTGGTTGCTGTCGATGCAAAGAAAGAGAAAATGCTATACCGAATATCATCCCAATTCCCCTTTAGCTTCCGCTTTGTTGTCCAAAAGCCAAGGGCTATGACAGCAATAAGGATTATAAAGGCCCATCCCGCATTGATCATAAACATGCTTACTAAACAGGCAATGGTTCCAACGAGTGAAACAAGCATCGGTGTTTTAAAGAGAGGACGCCAGCTTGGGTTTTGAATGAGCGACTCAAAAAATGCAACAAAGTTGAAGAGGCCATAAGTCACTAAACAAACCATCGAAAGGATGGGAAGGAGATGGTTCATATCGGTCAGAAGGGTCATGGCTGTAGCTAAACAGATGATGAGAATTCCAGGTACAAGTGGGGACTTTGAAAGGAAAGAAGGGAGTATTTTATCTTTTGCCAGCGATTGAAGCGTTCTCGGAGAGGTAATCATACTTCCCAAAGCACTTGAAAGAGTTGCTCCCCATACCCCTAGGGTGAACAAAATACTCACCTTAGAAACATAATAGATGATCATTGGATGTGAGCGGAGGAGCTCACCTGGCACTTGAAACGAAAGGAAAATCGAAAGGGAAGCATAAGTAAGATAGGCCGTAACGACTGCTGCCATCGTTCCAATTGCTAGAGAGCGAGAAGGGTTTTTTAAATCCCCAGACATTGCCATTCCTGATTCTATCCCTGTTGCTGCGGGGAAGAAGAGGGCAAAAGCTGCCCAAAAGCTCACCTTCTCTGTCGATGGGAGAGCAGTTATTACATCTGGAATATTGGATCCACTCCCAAAAAAGACCGAAGCGATAGAAGCAATCATAACACAAAAGATCAATCCTTGAGCTTTGAGAGCAAAGTCGACAGGAAAAAGGGCAACAATAGCCAATCCAGAGAGCGCGCACACCTCTAAAAATGTCAGGGATAAATGGGGCAAAAGCTCCTGGGCAGAAATTGCAAATGCCGAGATGCAAACAGCAATTGTTATTAGTTGCGCAATGGTGAGTAAAATCCCAATCGCGCTCCCAAATTCCATCCCCAAAGATCTAGAGATAATATAATAGGAGCCTCCAGAACCCACTTTCATATTCGTCACAATCGAAGTCATGGAGAGGCCTGTGATAAAAAGGATCGATGAAGCCATCAAGATAATGAGAGTCACCATGGGAAGTCCGATATGGCCCGTGATCCATCCTAGGCGCATAAAGAGAATAACACCAAGCATCTGAAGAACGCTTGGAAGGTAAACTCCCGAAAATGTTCCTAGTCCCTGAGCGTGACCCTCTCTCTTTGCCGGAAACCAGAGATCAAATGGTCGCTTTATAAATTCTAATAGATACATAAGCCATTATTTTAACATTCTGAACCTAAGTATATCAAAAAAGATTGAATAATGAAATGATGAGATTCAGAAAGGGTGTAAGTAGAAACACCTCCATTGCGCACTAACAAGTAAATTTTTTACTAGGAAGAGAGGGGCTTTTTCTTCCCGTAAGCATGATTGAAGCTTAACCTCTTTCCAGCTCAACCATTTTTTCCATAAGCCATTTAGCAAGAGAGTGATTGCCCTCAGCGCTTGCTATTTGAAAAGGATCTTCCTTAGCCTTAGTTTTGGCAAAGATATCCGCACCATTTTCGACAAGCCATTGAGTGACTTTCTCTTGATCCTGCATTGCCGCCATGTGTAGCGGAGTTATTCCTTCATTTTCCGTCGTGGCGTCGATATCTGCTCCATTTTCGACAAGGCATTGAGCCATTTCTACTCCTCCGTAAGAGTACACGGAATGGTGTAAAGGAGTCCAACCATAGTTATTTCTGGTATTGACATCCGCACCAATATTATCTACGAGCCATTGAACCATCTCTATATTGCTACCATAGAATGCCGCTCGATGCAGTAAAGTATCTCCAGCCTCGTTTTGGACAGTGACATTCGCACCATGATCTATGAGGCACTGAACCATTGGCACATTACCCGTTTCAGCTGCTGTATGCAAAAGGGGTTCTCCCTTCTCCGCTTTGGTATTGATATCCGAGCCATTTTGCGCAAGCCATTGAGCTGTTTGTAAGCCCTTTTCAAAAACTGCACAATGCAGAGGAGTCATCATCTTCTCATTTTTGGCATTGATATCTGCGCCCTTTTTGACAAGCCATTCAGCCACCTTTAACTTGTCACTGTAGGCTGCTTTATGCAGTGGGGTGTCTCCATCCACAGTCCTGGCATCGATCATTGCACCATTTTTGACAAGCCATTGAACCATTTCAAAATTGCCAAAAGTAGCTGCTGTGTGGAGTGCAGTTGTTTTATGAGAATTTTTGGCGTTGACAAGAGCTCCTTTATCTAGAAGCCATTGAGCTATCTCTATGTTGCCACTATATGCCACTCCATTTAGTGGAAAACTACCATTGTCGTTTGCAATGTTAACGTCTGCACCAAGCATTATTAGCGCCTTTACAACCTCAACCCAGTCGTCGCTCAATCCAAACAAATTGGGATAAGTGACTTTCAAGAGGTGGGTATTTCCATCTTCGTCGCGCGCATTGACGACCTTTTTAACCTCATCGGTTACTAAGGCGCCTAGATCTATTAAACGACTCGCAAAGATCCATTCACCCTTTTCTACAGCATACAAAAGAGGGGTTTTTCCAAAGGAATCGGCTTCATTGATGTCTGCACCTGAAAGACATAGAGTTTTGATTTTCTCTAAATTACCTGAATGCGCATAGCGAGTGAGTTCCGATTTTCTCTCTTCTATGGAAATGTCTCTTCTAGTAAGGGGGGGAGGAGCTACTCCTTGGCTAGAATGACTCAAGCGATTTTTAACATTTGCTCGATCATAAAGGTCTTTCTTTTCGGAAGAAATACCGTTCCAATCCAATGGTTCATCGGATGGGGATAACGATTCTATTGCCATGGTTTAGGATCTCCTTTTTGATAGGAAGAGTGTAGCTCTAGAGAGAGTTCTTGTCAAGGAGTGGTCAGTAGGAGCTGAGTCGCTTCTTTTTCGCGTAAGAATGATCGACACTAACCTTCCCTGGACCAGAGAAAAAGAGCCAAAGGAACATCAAGGCATAGAGTACTTCCGGAAGATAGAGGAAGTTTTCAAGGGCAATAATTCCCCCATGATAGGCGACACTCGCTAAGCGGTCGATTACGATTGCGGTGATCATGATGACAAAAAAAATAAACGAAGCAAGTGTTGTGAGTAATCCAATAAGGATTAAGAGACCACATGCTAGCTCCAAAAAAGGGACAAAATAAGCATTAAACTCTGCAAAAGGAATATTGGCATCCTTTATCGTTTGCAAAAGCGTTGCATGTTGTTTCGAGTCAAAGATTTTAAAAAATCCTGAAAGGATAAAGAAAACCCCTAAGAATATGCGGACAACAAGAATAGGAAGCCAAACGCATTGTCTTTTATTATAACCAACCTTCGCTAAAAACTGATACACTGCTCGTCCTTTTGTTTTCTTTTTTCATAATAGAGAGAGAAATTTATTACAAACCCAAATGACCTATTCGAAATTCCGCTTGGTTGAGCAGCACTTACTGAAGTTCAAATGAAACTCTTGATTAAGAATGAAGAGATCCCTTAAGCTCGACTTCGGACATTTTTTGAGCAACAAGCTAGTAACAACATAGGTTTTATGAAGCGATTTATCTTTTTGATTTTTTTTCAGGTTTCTCTTTTTGCCTCGTCTGAGGTTAACAATTCGATTTTGAAGATCTACTCGACCGTAAAGCAATATAACTACGTCCAACCTTGGTCTCCTCCCCAAACGGTAAGGTTTTCGGGCTCGGGGTTTGTTATAGCTGGCAATCAAGTCATTACCAATGCTCATGTTGTTGAGAATGCAACCTTTATTGAGCTTCGCTCAGCGCTCTCTAAGAAGAAGTATGAAGCAAGGGTTAAAATGATTGGTCATGACTGCGATATGGCAATTTTAGAAGTCGATGACCCCTCTTTTTTCGAGGATAAGATTCCATTAGAGTTTTCTGAAGGAATTCTTCACCAAGAAGAAGAGGTTCATGTCTACGGATTTCCAATCGGAGGTAAGGAACTTTCCATCACGAAGGGAATCGTTTCAAGGGTAGAAGTGGGACAATATGCACACTCTGGAGAAGTATTATTGCTCTCTCAAATCGATGCTTCGATTAACCCGGGAAATAGTGGGGGGCCAGTCATTGCTAATGGAAAAGTTGTCGGGATTGCTCATCAAGGAAGTTCAGAAGGGCAAAATATTGGATATATGGTCCCCATTCCTGTGATTCAACACTTCTTAAAAGAAAACCCTGAATGTTATCAAGGGTTTCCTTCTCCTTCTTTTACCTATCAAAAGATTTCTAATGATGGGATGCGAAGTTTTTATCATTTAGAAAAACATGCTGGGGGACTTCTAATTATTAATGTGTCTGAAAACCATTTTTTCCATGGCCTATTAAAGCCTGGAGATATTCTTCTCGAAGTAGATGGAAAGACCATCGATTCTAGTGGGGAGATTTATGATGAAGAACTAGACTTGACCCTTCCTTTTCAATATTTAATTATCATGAAGCACTTTGGGGATGAAATTGCGATGACTCTCTTAAGGGATGGGGAAAAAATTGCAGTTCAAGGTCCAATCAATTTAGAAAAAAAGGGGAAGGATTTGGTTCCTTATAATGTCTTTGATAAGGGACCAACCTATTATATTTTAGGAGGATGTGTTTTCCAGCCACTCGTAGGAAACTTTATTAGAAGTGACTATCGAGAGTCGGAAGGATTTCCTGGAATTGATCTGATGTATTACCTGTTTCGAGGAGAGGTAAAAGGGGAAAGAGATGAGATAGTGATTCTTTCTTCTGTGTTAGATGATAAGGTGAATAGGGGTTATCAACATTTAGAAAAGAAGGTTGTTCATAAGTTAAATGGGAAAAAGGTCAATAATTTAAGGGATTTTATTGTAGCCGTAGAAGAGTGTAAAGATGCCCATTTTGTTATAACAACAACGGATAACATTGAAGTGATCCTTGATCGAGAACTTGCTTTGCAAAGAAACCACATCATCTTAAAACGTTACTATATCCCTAGTGATCGTTCAGTAGATTTACAGTGAAAAGTGTTTTTTTATTAATCGTTTTTTGCTTGCCCTGTTTTGCAGGAGACCACTCTTTTAGTGGGATGGCTGAGCAAAGGCATGAAGAGATGAAGAAAAATCTCACCGAGCCCCAGCCAGAGCTTTCGTGGTGGGAAAGACCCCATTTAACAGGAGATTGGTGGGGTGGACGGTCGAAGCTCGCCCGCGATGGAGTAACGGTCGGAATGTCTTACGTGACTGATATGGCTACCAATGTTTATGGAGGAAAGGCATTTGGATTTGCCTACGCAGGATCATTTGGATTTGATGTCAATGTTGACATTGGGAAATACACAACGCTTAAGGGCCTCTCTTTTTATACCTCTGTTGTTTGGAGGACGGGAACAAGTTTAAGTGCTGATAAGATTGGAAACCAATATCCCGTTCAACAAGTTTATGGGGGGCAAAATATCCGTCTCAACGAGCTTTACCTCAGACAGGAACTTTTTGATAAGTATCTCATTTTTAAAGCAGGGAGATTGAATGCAGGAAATGATTTCCTTCAATCACAGCTCTATTATAAGTTTATGTGTAATGGATTTAATGGGAATCCCATTGCGGTATTTTTCAATGGCCCTTTTACCGCTTACCCCAATGCTACTTGGGGAGCCTTAATGAAGTTTCGTCCCTATTTTAAGAGGGTCTTGGTAAAGGTGGCAGCATATGTTGCCCAGGATGATATAGCCGATAATAGGTATCATGGGTTTAACTGGTCTTTCAATGGTTCGGATGGAACGCAGCTGATTACCGAGTGGTCCTATCAGGTGAATCAGCTCAAAGGGGACACCGGTTATCCTGGCAATTACAGGGCAGGCTATTTTTACTATACCGGTAGTAAGGGAACGAAGTTTCTTGGGGGAAAGTATCATGGAAACAGTGGCTACTATTTTCTTCTCGATCAGATGATCTACCGCCATGGTGGACCAGAGTCTGATCGGGGACTCACCCCTTTTATTGCCCTTCTTTTTGCTCCCAAAGACCGAAACCTTTTGCCATTTTTTATTGCATCGGGTCTCGTCTATAAGGGACTTTTTGCTTCGCGCCCTAAAGACTATACGAACTTAGGTGTCCTCTATGGAAAGTATAGCTCCGATATACGAGAAGCACAGGAAATCGCCAGGCGTACCCAATTGAGACCCATTCCCAAGTTTGGAGCTCAGCCACAAAATTTTGAAGCCCTGATTGAGCTGAACCATTGGTTTCAAATCAACCCCTGGTTCATCATTACTCCGAATATCCAATATATTATCAACCCACGCGGCTTAGGGACGATTACAAATGCTTGGGTGTTAGGTGCCCAAATCAGCATTACTCTCTAGCAGGCTGCTCCTGCACGCCCTTTCTAAACCGTCAGGTTTAGAAAGCGAATGCAGGAGCAGCCGACATTTCTACCTCCAACTAAATGGATTGAAGAAGCTGGGGGAGAGACGTGAGGGCCTCTTCAAAGGGAATGGCTTCGATCTTATCAAAGTAAAGACGCTTCTTGCCTCCATAAAAGATATAGAGTTTGGCAATGGAGTAGTCCGACTGAAAGGCTTTAAGCCCTTTTAAGTCGGACTTATTGATGGTTTTTGAACGCTTTACTTCAATTCCAATCAACCCACGGGTCCCATAGAGAACAAAATCAACTTCTTCTTTCGCTGCAGTTCGCCAGAAAAAAATCTCATAATCAAGTGAATAATAATGGTTGATTGCCTGAATTTCCTGAAAAACAAGACTTTCGAGAGCTGGCCCTTCCGCTTCCTCAGGACGATCAAATGGGCCCATGGGTCGGAGGGCGCGATAGACCCCAACATCAAAAAAATAGAACTTTTGTTGCGCGACCAATTTGCGTTTTGCCCTTTTAGTAAAGACGGGAAGACGTGTTGCTAGCAGGAGATCCTCAGTAATCTGAAAGTATTCCTCAACAGTTTTTCTTTCGATCTGAGCTTCTCTTGCGACTTCAGAAATATTGAGAATAGATCCTTGCGAAAAGCTTGCGACCTCCAAAAATCGGGCAAACCCTCCCACATTTCGGATCACCCCTTCTTGCATCACCTCTTCACGCAAATAAATATGCACGTACGATTTTAAGTATTTTTCCGCTTCTACCTTTTGAGAATAGAGTGTCGGAAGGTGTCCATACTTTACCGAACGATTGAGGGAAAAATCTTTACCGAGTTCGATTGCGGTTAATGGAAACATTCTTTCGTATAGGGCGCGCCCCGCTAGCAAGTTCACCCCTTTCCGCTTTAAGGTTCGGGCACTTGAACCTGTGAGGACAAATTTATATTTTTGATTTTCAATCATTCGATGCACTTCATTAAGAAGATCTGGAACCTTTTGCACCTCATCGATAATGATCCAATCATCAAACCCTTCGGGAATCATCTCCGCAATTTTGTAAGGGGCCTTTAATAGGTCAAAGTAAGTGCTTTGATCTAGTAGGTCGATATAAAACCCATTCGGAACATGAGCCTTTAGCCAAGAGGTTTTCCCTGTGCCTCTCGGGCCGAACAAGAAGAAACTATAGTTCTTTTTTAAGGGCTTATGAAAAAGTCTTTGATACATATTGTGCACCTCACCTCCATTATACCTGATTTTTTTGCATTATGCAAACCCATTTTTATTTTTTTTTGTATATTATAGTTACAAATATAATCGATTTTTTGGGTATAACGATTCCATCTTTGAATGAAGAGTGGGTTTTCAGTGGAAAGAGCTCAAATGGGGCTCTTGAAGAAAAGCAACGCGTGTATTTAATAAGCGCCCTCTAACTTTTTTTAACGCCTTCGTCTTCGGGTGGACGTCTGATTGGTAAGTATCGACAATCATGTGATAAAGGTTTTAAGCAAGAAGTGTGTTGATGTCAATTGACTTTTTCGTTTTTGGTTGTTACTTTGAAAATTAAATTTTACTCAGAGTAAATCATATGGTTAGACAAGACGAGGAAGTTGCCGTTCAAAAGCACCACCATCATTGGAAAATGCGGCTGATTGTTGCGATCATTATGCTTGGTCTTTCTTTTATTGGACTGGTGGTTTCTGACATTAGACAAAATGGTGCATGGGATTATTGGCGGGTGATGGTCCCTATTTTTGCGATTCTTTGTTTATCTCTCTCTTGGTATCTCCGCTATAAACAAAAAATCATATCTGCAACGACGATTTGGCATGAAATTGTTCAGTGGCTTGGCCTTGGCCTTGCTGTCTATTTGATCTCTGTTTTTGTCAAAATTGGATTAATTGGGCGGTTTGAAGCAGGTCTTGTTGTTTTAACGATGCTTGCACTTAGCATCTTTATAACAGGGATTTATATTGAGCCTACCTTTTTCGTCATTGGAATTTTGCTTGGCTTATTTGCAGCTGGTGCTGCTCTACTTGCTGCCTATATTTATACTATCATGTTACCACTAACCATTGGAGTTGCAGCATTGCTCGTATGGCTCGTACGAAAACGCTTTTAATTTGTCTTTTAATTTTACTTCTTGGGTGTGGGAGGGTTCAGGAGCACTCGACTCATGGAGGGGCCTATTCTGTAGCTCATACAGATTCTATTCCAGGTAAAGCAGATGAGGTGGGGATCTGGGTAGATCGCCATGAACCAATAAAATCTGTAATTATTGGAAACGATAAATCTCCAATGGGCGCTCTTTATGTCTACGATTTAAGGGGGAACTTAGTCGATCATACCGACGATTTAAATGAACCGGTAGGAGTGAGTATTCGCTACGACATTGTCCTTTCAACAGGAAGTGTCGATGTGGTTGCTTGTGCCCTCCGCTCTACAAATGAGATCAAGCTCTTTAAGATCGATCCCAAAACAAGAAAGCTCACCGATATTACGACAGAAAATGGGATTTCAACAGGTTTTGAAAGAGATACCTATGGTCTTTGCCTTTATAAAAGGGCAAGTGATGGCCAGCTTTTTGCCTTTGTTTCTCGAAAGAAGACCGATAACATCCACCAAGTTCTCCTTGAAGATGATGGAGCAGGAAAAATCAAGGGAACACTGGTTAGAAAATTTGGGTTAAAAGATCAGAAAAGCTTTGTAGAAGGGATGGTTGCAGATGATGAATATGGGTATTATTATTGCTCAGATGAGCAGAATGCTATTTTGAAGTACCATGCCGATCCCAACGTGAAGAGAGATCCATTTATCCAGGCCTTTGGTGTTGGCGATGGGATCCGTGGAGATCGGGAAGGGCTTGCCCTTTACAAGAAAAAGAAGGGGAAAGGGTACCTTATTGTCTCCAGCCAAGGTGACTCAACGTTTAAGATTTACCAAAGAGAGGGGAAAAATAAATTTGTGAAGTCAGCTTCCCTTCATGGAGTTTGGAAAACCGATGGAATTGCAGCAACCTCAGAAAGTATTCCCCCTTATTATCCTACTGGAGTTTTTGTTGCTCATAACGACTCTGATAATAACTTTGTCCTCTTTGACTGGTATACCTTTTCGAGGCTAAGGGCCCGTAAATAAATAACTTCCCTATTGGGAATGGTGCTCTTCATTCAGCTCAACTTTGCTGCGTCTCGCTTAAGTCAAATAGGGAAGTTGTGTATTTTACGGACCCTAAAACTCAAGTGACCACTTATCCATGCTTTTGAATTTCATTTTTGATTATCTTTGCGCAGCTCTGCCAGCTGAATTTTTTTAACTGGTCAGAATACATTTCACTTGCGTCCATTGGGTTCAACATAGAATTGGCAATGTCTTCAATAGAATAGGGGTCAAAGTATTTCACACACTTTCCCCCTACTTCTGGAATAGAGGCAGCATTGGAGGCAATCACCGGGATGCCGAACGACATTGCCTCCAGTAGTGGGAGCCCGAACCCTTCGTAAAGACTGGGAAAAACAAAAGTTTTTGCTCCTTTATAGTAGCATTTTAGCTCTTCATCTGAAATCTCTCCTGTAAAAATCACGTCGGAGCCACATTCACCTTTCAATGAAACTGAGTTAATAAATCCCTCTTTTTTTCCAACGATTAGTAGGCGCTCTTTTAACCCTTTTGTCTTGGCGAGATTAAATGCTTTGATCACCCGGAGGAGGTTTTTATGGGGTTTCACATTTCCAACGTAGAGAAGGTAGCTTTTTTCAGCGATTGGAATCTCTACGGCACTATCCACCTGACAAAAATCACTTGAGATCCCATTCAGTGCAACGACTAATTTTTCCCTATATTTGGAGTGGGTCACACCATTGATTTCATCTTTTGTAAATTCGGAGACTGTGAAGACTGTTTTTGAAGCTTTGAGGGCTTTTCTATAGAAAATGCGACTATAGATCTTTTGCTTCCAATTCAACTGATCTATAAACCGAAGAAAGTAAATGTCATGAATCGTGCAGACAACGTTTTTAGCTTTTGTTTTAAAAAAGGGGACGTTGAAGTGAGGAATCCAGAGGACATCACAGGAAGGAACGATAAATGGATATAAAAGTTGCTCTTTAATGGAGTATATTTTCGATTCAAAATTAATGTAGTTATGTTTTGGGGTTTTTAAGAGGCTCTCTTCATCTTTTTTTAAATAGAGGAAGGTCATGCTCATATTATCCCAATCGAGCATATACTTATAGAGGGATCGGATGTAGCGCCCAATCCCAGAGCAGCTCCACATTCTTATATCAACGACTAAGTTCAACATACCTAGAGAATAACATGGTCGATAGAATTATACCATTTCGGAAAAATAAAGTGCAGAATTAGCTTAGAGATTTTCTTTGGTTTCTGCAATGAGACCATCTTCCATGTGGACAATCCGATCGGCGAATTCGAAGATGCGAGAGTCATGGGTCACAACGATAAGGGCCCGATTTTCTTTATCGACAATTTCCCGAAGATGGTTCAAGACAAGGATTCCATTTTCATGGTCAAGGGCGCTGGTCGGTTCATCACAGATAATCAGCTTTGGGTTATGGATGACAGCGCGAGCTATTGCAACCCGTTGTTGTTGTCCTCCAGAAAGTTGTTTGGGGTAGGTACCGATTTTATCCTCAAGGCCAAATTGAGAAAGTCTTTTCTCTGCATGTTTTACAGCTTCTTCTCTTTTCATATGATTGAGGAGAAGAGGGATTGCTACATTTTCTGCGGTGGAAAGCATGGGAATGAGGTTAAAGGCTTGGAAGACATAGCCTAGATTTTCCCCGCGAAAGCGTGTTTTCTCTATATCAGATAAGGCATCAATATCCTGGTCAAAAAGGAAGCACTCTCCATCATCATGTCCCAAAATGCCAGCGATGATGGAAATCAGAGTGGTTTTTCCAGAACCAGATGGGCCAACAATCATGAGAAGCTCACCTGCTTTGACTTCAAGATCGATTCCATGAAGGACTTCAAAGCGGAGATTTCCTTCTCCAAAGGACTTCCTGATTTTACTGCACTTTACTGCTATTTCCATGATTACCCTTTAAAGACAATTGCGGGGTCAAGGCGGTAGACTTTATAGAGGCCGATCCATGCGGAAAATCCGGTAATGGTGAACATGGTAATCCCCGAGATGAGATAGAGTTGCCAGAGAAGGAGAAAGGAAAGATCGCTATTACGGGAGAGAAAGCCGAAAAGAGCTGCTCCTCCTATACCGAGTCCCCAACCGATAAAACCGACCCAGAGTGCCTGGAGTAGAACCATTTTAGTTAGGAGATGGTTACTTGCTCCCATCGCTTTAAAGGTCGCAAGATAGCGGAGGTTGTCGAGGATGAAATTATAGAAGGTTTGCCCAGAAATCGCCATACCAATAATAAATCCGAGGAGAACTGCAATCCCAAAGTTTAGGGGAATGCCTGTGTTTTTCATATAATAATCGATGGTGAGCCGTTTAAATTGTGAACTTGTATAGGCTGTAAGTCCTGTGAGTGTGTTGATTCTTTCACACAGTTTTTGAGGAGAAAGTCCCGGTTTGGCTTTTACAAGGACAAAAGAGAGGAGTTTTCTCTCATAAGGAGCATAAGAAATAGCACGGGAATAGGTTGTATAAATCACTGGTTGTGATTGGAAGGTGCGCATCGATTTGCAGATTCCCACAACTTGGGCCCTTCGATCATTGATTTCAACGGTTTCACCAATACGGAGAGGGGTCCCATCTTTTCCATTGGAGGAAAGTTTTCCCTCAGCTCCCACTTTATTAATGATGATCCCATCAACCATCCGAAGATCAACCGTTTTCCCTTCCAGCATGACAGGAGGACCTCCAATCAACGTTGCCTCATCGATCCCAATGACGTTACACATCTGAAAGTTTCCACTTTTCAGGCGGGCTTTTAAAAGTCCCTTGTAAAAAGGGACAGCCCACTCCACACCATCAATCCCCCTTACAAGAAAAAGCTGGGTGTCACGCATGGGCTTTACATCATCGATAAATTGAACCTTTTCATCCATCACCCAAATATCGGGCTGCGAGGTGTCGGTAATAAACCCAAAAGTTCGGGCCATGAGACCAATAAAAATTGCTGCTTGTTGAACAATGATAAAAGAGGCAAAGCTTAATCCCAAAACAATCCCGATGAACTTAGCTTTATCCCCGATCAAGATTTTTATCGAGAGAAAAAGCATTACCACTCGCCCCCAAGTGATTTATAGAGAGCAACAAGGTTGGTACTGAGTGACTCTGTGCTATTGGCAAGGTTATTTTCTGCAAAGACAAGGGCGCTATCGGCATTTAAAAGATCGGAGAAGGGGACAAGGCCACTTAAATATTTATCGCGGGTAAGCTCATATTTTCTCCGACTTGCTTCGACCTGTTTTTCATACCGATGGACCCGCTCATCTTCCTTATAGTAGGCAACAAGACTATTTTCTACATCTTCAAGGGAGGTCAAAATTGTTTGTTCATAGGTCAGAAGTGCTTGCTGCTGCTTGGCATTTTGAGCCCGGATATTGGCGCGGATTCTCCCGAAGTAAATGATGGGCCAATCGATATTTGGACCGAAGGACCAGGTCCGACTACTCGCTTTGAGCCAGTTATTTTTTCGGTTACTCTCAAACCCAAAAGAACCTAAAAGTGAAAAACGGGGAAAAAGATCCGAAATGGCTTCTCCAACATTTGCTGTAGCTGCAGCAAGGGTTCTTTCTGCGCGCCGAATGTCAGGGCGGCGACGGAGAAGGTCTGAAGGGAGACCGATAGGGATCGGGGTGTTGCTAATGGGAATAGGCCGCTGCTCTTCGAAATCGCCATGAAGACTGTCTGGAGGTTTTCCGAGCAGAACGGCTAAGCGATGAATCGATTGCCGATAGCTTGTTTCTAAGGCGGGTAAAATGGCTTGCGACTCTTCTAAATTCACCTGAATGTCTTGAGGCGAGATCTCGCTATCAAGTCCTGCTACAAAGCGGGCCTCGGTTAAAGAAAGGAGTTCTTTTTGAATATAGATATCCCGTTTCGAGAGGGCAATTTTATGTTGGGCCCCACGGATTTCAATATAGGTCGCTGCAATTTCGCTGAGGAGGGTAATATAAACATCGCGGGCACTATTGACTTCTCCTTCATACTCATAATAAGCACTTTCTTTTGCCCGTCGCCGCTTTCCAAAAATATCCACTTCCCAACTCGCATCAAATCCTACTTTGTAAAAACTCTGAAGGGGAGGACCAAGGAAGGTAGAGTCAAAGAGATTTTGGCTGATACGGGTCCGTCTTTGCTCGGCGGTAAGATCGATTTTAGGATAAAGTTCTGCGGCTTCAATTTGGTAAAGGGAGCGAACCTCATTGATTTTTTCGATAGCAACTTTGAGATCAAGGTTTTGTGAGAGGGCTTCATGGACAAGAACATCGAGAAGAGGGTCGTTAAAAGAGGTCCACCACCGCTTGAGTTCCCCCTCATCGACACTCTCTTTTTCATGGGATTCATAAAAACTGGAGGAGAGAGTAATCTGTGGAGTTTCGTAGTTGGGACCCACGGCGCATCCAGTCAGAAAAATTAAGATAAGAGCTTTAGAACCTTTCATTCGCAGGGAGTCCTTTGATATAAATATCCATGATTTGTCCAGGATAGATAGGGAGGTCTTCACGGTTAAATTGATAGATGATTTGAAGAACGCGGGTATCCACTCGTTCTTGATTATCACCTGTTAGGGCAGTTTTTGGGACGATAAAGGGTTCGATGTAGAGAAACTTTAGGGGAACACTAATCGAGCTATTTCCTCGAACATAGGCAAAAGCTTCAGCCCCTTTTTCAACGCGCCATGCATCATCTTCATCGACCTCTACACGAATATGAAGGGGATTTGTCTGACCAAAAAGCATATGCGCTTTATTATCGAATGGGTTGACGTCAGCGGTTTCTCCAACACGGACATTAATTTGAAGAACTTGTCCATCGATAGGAGCAACGATAGTCGAGCGCTCGATTCTTGAAGCGGTGACTTCCATTGTTGCTTCAAACTCTTTAACTTGTTTAAGGGCAGACTCTGCAGCATAGTAAACTTGATTAAACTCGTTTTCACTAACAGCTCTTTTATCTTTGAGACTTTGGTAAAGAGAAAGCTCTGTTTTTTTATCCTCATAATTTGTAAGAGCCACGTCCCATTTTTCCTTGGCCTCTTGGTACTGAGCCTTAAGGGTTCGGATATCAAGTTGAAAAAGGGGATCTCCCTTTTTAACTTCTGCACCCACTTTGACAAAGACATCGGTGACAATTTCATTAAAGGGCGTTCCAATGTTGATATCTAGTGAAGCCGCCTCAACAATGCCGGCTCCTGCAACATAATGCTTATAAGGCGGAGAGGGAGGGGGGAACTCAATGGGTGGAGTAGGAGGAGTGCGGGCTCCATAAAAAACCATAAAAAGGGCAAGACAAAGACCAAAAAAGGCCAGGGCTGGAAGTAGATATTTGCGACTCATATTACCTCGCTTTCCTTCTAGCCCTCAATGAATTCTTTTTCAAGAGACTATTTTCCGTGCTATGAAACCCTTGGCTCGGCACTCAGCTTGTATCTCCGCTAATTCAAAAGGCCGCTGCCGCGAAATAGGTCGCATTCACGGGTAAAA
>JANQJL010000038.1 GCA_028281675.1 Simkaniaceae bacterium | reverse complement strand
TTCCCGCCCTTGTAGTAGTGCAGCATAATGCATAGGAGTCCAGCCATTATCATTATCGGCCGCCTCAATGTTTGCTCCAGATTCTTTCAAAAGCCTTATAGCCCCCTCTTGCCCTTCTTGTGCAGCAATATGCATAGGAGTCCAACCATTATTACTAGCCGCCTCAATGTTTGCTCCAAGATCGATCAAAAGCCTTATCGCCCCCTCTTGTCCTTGTTGTGCAGCATAATGCAAAGGAGTCCAACCATTATTACTAGCCGCCTCAATGTTTGCTCCAGATTCTTTCAAAAGCCTTATCGCCCCCTCTTGTCCTTGTTGTGCAGCATGATGCATAGGAGTCCAACCATTAGCATCTGTCGCCTCAATGCTTGCTCCTGCTGCTATTAATACTTTTAACACTTCAATCCCGCCTTCTGAAGCAGCCTGATGTAATAAAGTATGTCCATTAACACGAGTCATGTTTTCAGAAATTTGAGGATTAGAAGTTAGACTTTCAACAGTCAACAAGCTTCTATCTTCTACATTATAAGCT
Organism: Simkaniaceae bacterium; assembly: GCA_028281675.1. GTDB lineage: Bacteria > Chlamydiota > Chlamydiia > Chlamydiales > Simkaniaceae > Neptunichlamydia. Next base: position 17,946 of record JANQJL010000038.1, on the reverse strand, counting down.
GGAAAAACTTGGGGTAAGTGGTTTTGAAAAAACAGTCTAGCAGCTGGAGAAAGTTGATACTTAGACCTGAGATCCTTAGTTATTCGATCTAGGCCTAAAGCTTGGGAAGCTAAAATACGCTCGAAGAGTGTCGAGCGTTGAGTGGATTTTTTAGCCCTTAAGTTAATCAGTTTTAAAGTTTTTTCTTCTTCTTCAACTAAGGGGATTAGCGGAATCAGCTGAATCGGAGGGTCTACCAGGTCAAGTGTTGAGCATTGAGGCCTATTCAAACCGAGGATGTGCCTTACAAGGAAATGTAGCACGTGGAGCCCATTTGAAGGAGAGCATTTCCGAAAGACCTTCAAACACGTAGAGGGTGCTCTTGCACCTAAATCCTCAAATACCTTTCCTAAAAGATCTTGAAATAGAGATTGGTTGCGAATAGGAATAAGAGAGTAGGGGCACTGGGAGAGGATAGAGACTTTTAAACTCCAGGGGACTGTTAAATGTTCCATTTTAACCCTACGATAAGTCCCTGTTCTTTAAAAAGGGGCCCATTCTACTTTATAGGTCTTTTTTTTCCAATAAATGTTGATCATTTGGGAGAAAAGTAATCAACTTGCTCACGACACTACCTTGAGGTGATGATCTGTGCTCCTGCTTGCTTCATCTCTTCTAGGGCACCTTTCTCATCATGGACAGCGCGACAAGCATCCTTGATCACCACCACTTCATAGCCAAGATCAAGGGCATCAAGGGCAGAGAATTTCACACAAAAATCAGTGGTGAGCCCAGCAATATAGAGTTTAGTCACCCCTTTTTCTCGAAGAAAATGATCAAGCTCAGTTTCATGCTCTTTGTCATTATCAAAGAAGGCGCTATAGCTATCGATATTTAAATCTGTCCCCTTATAAAAATAGCGGTCGATAGAATCTTTTTTTAGCTCTTTGACAAGAGCTGCTCCATGGGTATGTTCGACACAATGAATCGGCCAGAGCTCCTGCTCTATCCCATCCACTTCAATGATTTCTCCTACCTTTTTTCCATGGGTGGATGCAAAACTGATATGCCCTTTGGGATGCCAATCTTGCGAAGCAACGGTATAATCGAATTTCCCCATGAGTTTGTTGATAACGGGGATGATTTCATCTCCCCCTTTAACGCCAAGTGCTCCACCAGGCATAAAGTCATATTGGAGGTCGACAATTAGGAGCGCTTCAGCCATTTTTTAACTCACTAATGAGTTTCATTTTTAAATCATACACACTTTTCTCCAAGCCAACAAAGTAGGGATCGGGATAAAGGAAACGGCGGACAGAAGAGCAAAGAGTTTCAAGCTCTTTTTTCGTGTTTTTTTGGATCTCAGGGAGCTTTGGTGAGTTGTAAATCCTTTTTCCCCTTTCAAAAATAGGGATGAGGAGGTCGCGACTTTTAGTCCTTTTATCAATCATTTGGCGACGGGTAAGATCAAGAGGATCGATCAATTCAAAGGTTTCAGGAAGGCCCATCTCCATATCATACATCATATCAGCTACCGCCTTTCCTGAGTCGTCATAGAAACGGCGGATTTGAAGGATTCCTGGGTTGGTGGTTTTAATGAGCTGCTCTGAAATTTTGACTTTATAGACCCACTCCCCTTTCTTGTTTTGAATCGCAGCAAGTTTATAAACTCCATCGAGCGCAGGTTGATCTTTTGCGGTAATAAGATTGGTTCCAACCCCCCAGAGATTAATTTTAGCCCCTTGCTTTTTTAAATCACGGATAATGAACTCGTCAAGTTCGTTGCTTGCCATGATTTTGGCTTCTTTAAAACCAGCATCATCGAGAAGTTTTCGAATTTGAATACTGAGCTTTGCCAGATCCCCTGAATCAAGACGGACACCAAGCATCTTGATCTTCTTTTCCTTTGCGGCAGCGATCGCGTTTTTTGCCCCCTTGATACTGTTATATGTATCGATAAGGTAGAGACAATTATTTGGCATTACGTTGGTATAGGCATCAAACGCCTCTTTTTCTTTGTCAAAAGCCATGATCCAGCTATGTGCTTGCGTTCCCCTGACAGGAATTCCAAAGTGCTTTCCTGCAAAAACATTCGAAGTCGACCGGCAACCTCCAATAAAGGTCGCACGGGTCCCAGAAAGAGCACCATCAATCCCTTGGGCTCGCCTAAGACCAAATTCAATCACTTCATCCCCTTCGGCTGCAGCAGAGACTCTTGAAGCCTTCGTCGCTATAATCGTTTGAAAGTTAATGATATTAAGAAGAGCACTTTCGAGAAGTTGAGCGCCAAGTATTGGCCCTTTCACAAGGACAAGAGGTTCGTAAGGAAAGGTAGGAGTCCCCTCTGGAATGGCATAAATATCCCCCTTAAAAGAAAAATCTTTTAGGTAATCGAGAAACCCTTTCTCAAAGAGAGGATCTCCGCTGGGAGCTTTTAAGTTTTCGAGATAGGCAAGATCAGAAGGCTCAAAGTGGAAGTTTTCTATAAACTCTATAGCCGTTTCAAGGCCCGCGCTAATAGCATAACTACCCTGAAAGGGTTGACGCCTGAAAATTAGGGTAAAAGCAGCTTCTTGGTCTATCATTCCAAGCTTCCAATACCCATAGGCCATTGTCAGCTCATAGAGATCGGTCAAAAGAGCTAGTGATGAGGAGTAAATCATGAACCAGGTGGGGTGTATTCGATCCCTTGTCTTTTTAGGACCTCTTGCTTACGAAGCTCTAATTTATCAATCTCTTCTTGATAACGAGCGGCAATCTCGCGTCTAGTATCTGCTTCATTCCAATAGCGTCTAGCATCGATAAGGCTATGTGATTGAAATTGGAGGCGGTCTCCTTGATTCTGCGCCCATGCAGCTTGCGAAAGTTCTTTATTCCGCAAATCAGTCAGCTTGACCACTGCCTGATCAATTGTTTCGATTTCTTTTTTCCATAGCGCATGGGGTTGCTCTTTCACCAAAGCAAGTTCTTCGCCTCCTTGAAGAGAGGCAAAACAGAGTAGTCCCATAATCATCCAAATTTTCATCGACACTCCCTATTCATTATTATTGGTTTTATATTTAACTGATCTTCCTTTTGAAGAAAACCCCAGAATTGTTTATGAAACAGTTATGACCTGCCATTTTGACTTAAAACCCTTTGAAGAGGGAGACGATAAAGAGAGCAAAAAACTGAAATGGGCGACATTTATCGCCCTTTTTTTCATGCTTGTTGAGCTTGCCGGTGGAATTATTGGCCATAGTTTGGCCCTGATTAGTGATGCCCTTCATATGTTTACCGATGTTGGTGCCTTTGTTCTCAGCTTAATTGTTTTAAAGATAGCAAAGCGACCTTCGACAAAGAAGATGACCTTTGGGTATCAACGAGCAGAAATTCTCGGTGCGCTTGCAAGTGGACTCTTTCTCTGGGCCCTTTGCGCCGTTTTGATTTATGAAGCAATTGTCCGTTTAATCACCCCACATGAAGTTGCCGGGGGAATCGTTTTCGTGATCGCAACCATTGGCCTTCTCTCAAATCTTGCGATGATGAAAATCCTCCATAGTCACGATCATGATCATGAAAAGCAGATTAACGTCAAGGCTGCCTATCTCCACGTTATTGGCGATCTTCTAGGAAGTATCGGAGTTATCACCTCTGGTATCATCATCTATTTCACATCTTGGAATATTATCGATCCCCTTATTACCCTTATTATAGCGATCATGATCCTCATCACATCGGGAAAGATCCTTAAAAAAACGATCTTAATATTGATGGAAGGAACCCCTCCTGGGATCCATTATGATGAGGTAAAAGAGAGCCTGCTCTCACTTCCATCTGTCACCGAAGTCCATGATCTTCACATCTGGTCTCTCTCAACCAAGCAACTCTCATTAAGCGCCCACCTCATCTCCGATAAAGATATTTTGAAAGAGGCGGAAAAGCTTATCAATGAGAAATATAAAATTTATCATAGCACCTTTCAAATTGATCGCGAATATTGCCAAGATCGTGTAGAATAAGTGGCATGAAAATTTGGATCCTTACCCTTATCTTTTTCACCCACTCCCTCTTTTCTTTTACCCTTCAAGATAAGTTTGAACAGGGAGAGGTTGGAAGCTATATTGTCACCGAACAGAATGAACTTGTTTCTCTCCTGCACCTTCATAAAAAAAAAGAAAATAAACTCCTTTTTGAGGAGATAAGCATCCCCCTCCATCTGTCAAAAAAAATCAACTGGAATGAATGGGTTCAAAAAGGAGCTCCTGGACATACATCCTGGATTCTTTATGAAGTTGATATCGAGAAAAAATGTGTAACAGAGTGTTATTCCCTCACCCGCAAATCATGGATCCCAACCGATGAAATGGATGCCTTTTTAATCCCCCTTATTTCCCTTAAACTCAACTTTCTCTCGGAAACTGAGCGTCTTCAAAAGGGGGCAACAGCAAAACCTGGGCAAATCGATAGCCGCCCTTGGGGACCCCCTCAAAAAAAAGGGGGAAAAAAAATTAAAGACCCTGAGTATGATGTTTACACCGCCAAATGGCCTCATGACTCTACCGATCTTTCAGGAAAACAAATTGTCCTCTACTTTGATAAAAAAGAAGAAACATTCCCCTTCCCCTATTGGATACAAGCGCGAGATGGAGCAGTCAAGTTTAAGATGCGAGCTCTGGACTCAGGAAGTAACCTTATCTCCCCTTCCACCGATATCCCCAGACGAAAAATCACTTTTAGCAGTGCCCTTCACAAGGAAAACGGAAAGCTCTATCTCACTTTAAGCGCTCCCATTTATTATGACTCCTTCTCTCTGTATGCCGTTGACACCACTGAAAATCCTAGACTGACCCATGTGATCCCCTTTGAGAAAAAGAGGAAAGGTGAGCAGGTAACCCTTCTAATAGACGAAAAGAAGCTCGAGCATCTTTTTACTTCTGGCCATGAATATCTATGGATTGCCACTCCAGGCGATGTCGAGATGAGTATTGAAGCGCCTCACCTTTATACTCACTAAGAATTACCAGCAATGGGAATATTCCCCGAAAGGGACAATGAAATTAAGAGAAGAATTGTTCTCATCAGACCTCTATTCATCGCTCCATAAAGAGTCGTTCGCAGAAGGAGAAAAATAAATACAGCTGCCTTTATACCCACCTCCGGAGTAAGTCGCACTCCAGGATTACAAAGACTTTATTGCGTTGATTTCTGATGTTACAAAAGCTACTTGGGTAAAATACTCATTGTAACTCCTCTCTGTTTTATTCGGGGCAGCCTCATTATCAAGGTCTCCGACATGAGCCACAGCCCTTCGAATAGCCTCTGCGACTAAGCTTTGAAGACGATCATAAGCATCAGGAGAGAGTGCCCCAATTTCCTCTAGAACACCCTCTACATTATCCCTCCAATCAGGCAGGTTAATGATAATAGGAGGATCTTTGAGGAGCTCCGTTAATTGGAAGAGCAAAACCTGAAGTTTAGATTTAGCCGCCTTATCTTGAGGAGTTTGAGTCATATTTAACACCAATATCACTACATAAGTATAGATATATCAAACTTTTATTTTAAATGAATAATTATATGGCATAGCACTGTCTATGTTATAGATAAAAAATGCCCTGTACTGAGGTCTCAGACTTCAACCTAAGAAAAATTAACCTTATTTCATTGGTTGTCATTTGGATTATACCTAACCAAGATATTGCTAAAATGATCGGACAAACGAGTAAACATTAAGTTATTGCAAAAGTACCCTCTTAGTTTTCTAAGGATAGAGCTTTTTTGAACAAAGCTTTTTGAGTTTACTTAATGACTTTTAACTTCAAGAAATAAAAAGATAAACCCTCTATGAAGAGGGCTCGTAAGTTGCTATTTTTTAACTAGTTGAAAGCTTATCCGAAGATCTTTATAAAAATTTTACTTTACAACTATCCCAAAAATGCGATTCTGGTACTTTAAAAGTTATGAACAAGTTTTCCACACCCCTGCAAAGAAGGGATGTTCATTGATAGCTCGAACAACAGGCCACCTTTCGCTTGGCTTTCCATAAGTTAACTTCACAATCAAATCAAAAAGGTGCTCATCTTTTTCGTTTAAAGGCTTCTCATCACAGGGTCAGAAAATCCTTTTTCCTTAAGATAGGTGCGCAGTTCATCATGTCTTAGATTTCTTGGAAGTACCCGGTATTTCGTTTGGCTACTGTTTGCTCTAGCCAAAGGGCTAATCGACTTAAAATGAGTAAGTTTTATCTGTTGCGTGGTTTCCATTTTCTTTCACTTTTAATAAAGATAATTTGAATATTATGCACATCATCCTATTTAACACAACTTACTTTGATTAAAAAAATTTATTATATATATTTCATAAATTTATTTATGAAATTTACTTTTTTAATAAAATTTAATTACATCAATTTAATGTTTTATTAATAATAAAATAGGAACACATTTTTGTTTTTTTTCACTGATTTGGTTGCTAATTTGAAAGAACAACCTCATACCCAGACTTTCTTTACTCCCTACGAATTAGAGGAACCAAGCAAGGAAGTCACTTATTCAAATCATTAAAAATTTCTCAACGGAAGGAATGGGTGTCCATTTTGACCTAAATGACCATCAGGTCGTGTTAGAAAGGATTGAAGGAATTGACCTCGATCACATAGAATCATTCACATGAAACTTTATAAACTGAAGAAATCGCTCCACACTTTTAAGCAAGTTCTCAAACTTTACCGAAGGAAAAAAAAGAATCTTCCCGAAAATGTCAAAGGGGAAATCGCCAAAACTTTGAATCTTCTTCAAGAGGCAGTTCTTGAGAAGGACCGAGAGAGTGCTGACCGACAAGCGAAAGAGGCAGAGCAACTTTTTACCCTCCATTTAAAGAAGAGCCCCTTTGAAAGGGTCCGCGATTTTATCATTGGATTGGCACTGGCTTTATTGGTAGCTGTCGCCATCCGAACGATGTGGTTTGAGCTCTATGAAATCCCTACGGGATCAATGCGACCTACTTTGGAAGAAAAAGATCGTTTAGTCGTTTCGAAAACAAACTTTGGAATCAATATCCCTTTAAAGAGAGGGCATTTTACTTTTGACCCAAATCTTGTCCTTAGGAATGGCACGGTGATCTTTACTGGAGCAGGGATGGATATTGCTGATGTCAATACCGTCTACTTTTTTCTTTTCCCTGGAAAGAAGCAGTTTGTGAAACGTCTTATTGGAAAGCCTGGAGATGTTCTCTACTTTTATGGAGGGCAAATCTATGGTATTAACAAAGAGGGAAACGATATTTCTAAAGAACTCAATCCTGAATTCTTAAGTAAAATCGACCATGTCCCCTATATCCATTTCAATGGGAGAATGGAAATCCCCGCAAAACCAACAGGTGGGATTTATGCTCCCATTACCATTCGACAGATGAATATCCCTGTTGCTAAACTTTCCCTTTCAGGAGCAAATAAACCAGTTGGGGAAATGCTTTCCCCTTATAAACTAGAGGATGATTATTACGACCTCTGGGGATTTAAAGATTACGGAATGGCTCGGCTACTTACAAAAGAAGAAATGAAAGCCTACACAAATCTTCCAGCTACGGAGCTGAAAGATGCTCCCCTATATATGGAAATCATCCACCACCCTTCTACAAAGTATCCAAAGATTGATCAGGATCATCTGGGCCGTCTGATTTTGGGAGTAGGGACAACTTCATCGTTCATTCCCCTCTCAGAAACCCACTTAAAAACCTTGATGAACAACCTTTATACCGCCCGTTTTATTGTCAAAGAGGGAAAAGCTTCTCGCTATGGATCACCGATTAAAGCGGGAAAAAACTGCAATATCTGTCCTGAATTAAAGGGTGTTCCTGATGGAACCTATGAGTTTTATTATGGAAAAGGTTACCAGGTCCATTTTGGCGGGGTCCTTAAAGAGCTTCCTAAAGATCATCCCCTATATACCTTTTCTCCAGAGAGAGTTCAACTCCTCTATAACTTAGGAATCGAGTTTATTAACTACTACGCCCCTTATACAAAAGATCAGTACCTTCTCCCTTCCCGTTACGTCTACTACCGAAGTGGTGATCTCTATGCGCTTGGCGCCCCCCTAATGACAAAAGATGACCCAACACTTGTAAACTTTATTCGTGAAGAGTACTTAAGACAAGAAAATGCTCCAACCTACCGCCCGCATATCCCCTTTGATGATCCTGGTCCCCCTCTTCTAAAAAATGGTGAGATTGATAAAACATTCATCAAGGAATATGGAATCACCATTCCTGCAAAAAGCTATATGGCCCTTGGGGATAACTATGCGATGAGTAGTGATACCCGCGATTTTGGATTTGTTCCCGAAGAAAACATTCGAGGAGCCCCTGCTTTCATCTTTTGGCCCATAGGGAATCGTTTTGGCCCCTTAAACCAAGTGAACTACCTTTTCTTTAATTCTCCACGCTCTATAGTATGGTCCCTTGCTCTCATCGGCTTTGGAACCTACTACCTTATCTATCGAAAAAGGTACAAGCTCCCCCAGAAGATTGATTAATTCTTTTTGATTGAAATGACGGCACGCTCACCATTGAGATCCCACTCTTCGCCATCGGTTTTTTCAAACTTCACTTCAGTCGCAAGGACTTCACCTGAGATGTAGTCCCCATGCGTATCAAAACACTCACGAACATGGGGAGTGGTGTCAAGAGTCATAGTTATCCGGTCGGTCACTTCAAACCTTTGATTCCGTCTTTGGGTATTCACCTTATTGACGATTTCGCGTGCGAGACCTTCGAGCTTAAGGGCATCATCAAGGGTGGTATCGAGAGCAATAGTAATCGCCCCTTCCGTTGCTGCAATGGTCCCCTCTTTCACCTTCCTGTCAATCAAGACATCTTCAGCAGTAATGGGAAAACTTTCTCCATCGATTTGAAGATCATAAGATCCACTTTTTAAAGCATCCGCTGGAAGAGCTAAAATGGCCCCTTGTACCTTTTTCATGAGTGGTCCAGCGCGCCGCCCCAGTGTTTTAAAATTCGGCTTAATCGAAACATCGACAAATCCCTTTTCATCGCTGTGATACTCGATCGCTTTCACGTTGAGCTCATCCAAGATAAGATGCTCCTGCCCTTTGAGGAGGTTGATCACATGACTATCTGAAGAAATCAGGTGCGCTTTAGGCAATGGTTGGCGCACTTTAAGCTTATACTCTTTTCGAAGGGCGTGCCCCATACTCACTGCTGTTTGTACCGAGGCCATTTCTGCCTCAAGTCTCTCATCTCTTAGCGTTCCATCTAATTTTGGATAATCACAAAGATGAACCGAAATAGGATCATCTTTCGTTTTTAGATCTTGATAGATGGCATCACTAATAAAAGGGATAAAAGGTGCAGCAACCTTCGTGAGCTCAAAAAGTGCTGTATAAAGAGTCTGAAAGGCCTCATTTCGATCATCAGTTGCCTCATCGGCCCAAAAACGGCTTCGATTACGACGGATATACCAATTCGTCAACTGCTCGATAAAGGTGACAAAAGGTTCGACCGCCTGACTTAAAGAATATTCATCCATCCCCTTTTCAACATCGCTAATGAGTTTCTGCAATTGCGAGAGAATCCACCTGTCAATATCTGTTTTTGGTTTCGATCCATCAGGTTTCCACTTATAGATATTTGCATAGGTTGCAAGAAAGACATAGGAGTTCCAAAGAGGGATCAAAAGCTGCCTTAAAACAAGTTCCACCCCCCGCTCGCAGAAGCGGAGATCATCTGCATGAACAACAGGGCTGTGGAGCAAGTAGAGGCGGATCGCATCTGCCCCATACTTATTCATCACAATCTCTGGTTCTGGGTAATTCTTGAGCCGCTTTGACATCTTATTCCCATCTTCAGCCAAGATGATTCCATTCACAATGACGTTCTTAAACGCCGCCTTATCAAAAAGTGCCGTCGATAAAATATTAAGGGTGTAAAACCATGCGCGCGTCTGATCGAGTCCTTCCGCAATAAAATCGGCAGGAAATGCCTCCATGGTCTCTTTTTCATTCTCAAAAGGATAATGATTTTGCGCATAGGGCATCGATCCCGATTCGAACCAGCAGTCAAAAACCTCTTTCACACGGGTATAAACTTTCCCGTTTTCCTCAAAAGTCAATGCATCGATATGGTGACGATGGAGATCTTTCACCTTTTTCCCGGTCCGTTTTTCAAGCTCTTCAACGCTACCAATGACAATCATATCCCCATCAGCATTCTGCCAGATCGGAATAGGGGTTCCCCAATAACGGTTCCGGCTAATTGCCCAATCGCGAGCATTTTCGAGCCACTTTCCAAAACGACCATGTTTTAAGTGATTAGGAACCCAATGGATGTGCTCATTATTTGCAACGATTTTGTCTTTAAACTTTTCAACAGCGACAAACCAGGTACTCACCGCTTTATAAATCAGCGGCGTGTCTGAGCGCCAGCAAAAGGGGTATCTATGTCGAATTGTCCCTTGCTGAAACATCCGACCCATCTCCTTAATCCGCTTCATCAGCTCTTTATCGGCATCCTTGACATACTTCCCTTCTAAGTCGGGAACCTCTGCAGTAAATTTTCCATTCTGATCAACAGGGCAAACGAGCTCGATCTCAGCATTTTTACACGCATAGAAATCGACCTCACCAAATGCCGGCGCCGAATGAACAAGTCCCGTTCCCTCATCGCTACCAACAGACTCCTCTCCAATCACCGTAAAGCTATTTAGACTTGCCTCTTTGATGAAGTAATCAAACATCGGCCTGTAGCGCTTACCGATGAGCTTTTTCCCTTTAAATGTATCGAGGATCTCAAAATCCTCTTTAAAGTAGGTCTCAAGCCGCGCTTTTCCTAATATGTAAAGCTTACCATCCTTTCTTACCTTAACGTAGTCAAGCTTCTCCCCCACCATCACCGCTAAGTTTGAAGGGAGAGTCCACGGAGTTGTCGTCCATACTAAAAGGGAAACCTCTGGTTCATCAATGAGTGGAAACTCCACTATAATCGAGGGGTCATCAACCTCTTGATAATTGAGATTCGCTTCGAAATTAGAAAGAGGGGTTCCAAGCTGCGCCGAAAAGGGCATCACTTTGAACCCTTCATAAACAAGCCCTTTTTTCCAGAGCTCACCAAAGACCCACCAAACCGATTCCATAAAAGTAGGGTCCATCGTCATGTAAGTTTGATCAAAATCGACCCAGCGACCCATCCGGTTAACAGTCTTTTTCCACTCCTCCGAATACCGCATGACAATGCTGCGACATTCTTCATTAAACTTCGCAATCCCAAACTGCTCGATATCGGCAGCCCCCGAAAGCTCCAACCCCTTTTCGATCTCCATTTCAATCGGCAGCCCATGTGTATCCCAACCAAACCGGCGTGGGACGCAGTATCCCTTCATCGTCTTATAACGGGGAACCACATCCTTAATTGTTCCAGCAAGTAGATGACCATAATGGGGAAGGCCAGTCGCAAACGGGGGGCCATCATATTGGGTAAATTGAGGAGCTTTCTTTCGCCCCTCGACAGACTTTTTAAAGACCTTTTCCTTCTCCCAAAAGGTTTGGATCCTCTCTTCCCTTTCAGGGAAACTTTCCTTTCGATTCTCAAACATGACTCACCTATACCAAAACTCAAAAGTTTACTCTCCTCTCCTTTAATAATCAATACTTGCTCTATATCCCCTTTCCTGTTAATATCTCAGGAATAAATTTTACAAATTCTTGGTTATTAGCTTTTTGTGAAATATATCCCAATTATGTTATAATTATATTTGGGGGTGCACCGGTTTCGACTTGGAAACAAAGTACCGATGGCATGCAGAGGATTCGGTTGGCCTCTTAAAAAAGCCGAAACGACATAACTGTCAAAACAAAAAAAGCCGAGATCATTTCTCTCTTCGGGGACGAAGTTGATCTTCAAGCTGCTGCTTAAGACCTAACCCGTCATTAGTAGCCGACCCTCTAGGATTGGACCAGGGATCTTAGTACGGTCGTCAGAGATCTTGGTATGAGCGGAGCCGCTTGACTTCCAGAGGCGCCGTTTCGAGATTAAAGGAAGTGTGCGAGTCCCAAGTGGGGTTTCTTACAGCAAGACCTGCACTATAAATTAAGGAACTAAGCATGTAGTCATTGCTACGGCGTTTGCTAAGGACGAGAGTTCGATTCTCTCCACCTCCATTATAAGTGGAAACACAACAGAAAAACCCTTCTAGCGGTTCAGATCTCTGTGAATGCGACGCACGCCAAGCCTCTTGACTTGGTAAGGAGCATGAGTCAGAAAGATGAGCTGCTAGAAGGGTTTTTCTGTCTGTTAACACGCATAATGGAGGTGGTAACCTCCAATCAACTTTAAGGCTTCACTTTTACGAGTGGAGCCTTTTGTTTTCAGTGAGACAAGCTCGCGAAATCAGATCTGCAAATTCCACTGCGCAGCGCTCAATTACGCACTATTTACGCACTAGACCAGACAAAACCGCAGCAAAAAACTGTTTTGCATTTTGAAATTTACTGCTATACTTCCCATCTTTAGACAAAGTCCATAAGGGAAAAAATGCCCCCTAACACTATTAAACAAGCTCAGGCTATTTCTTTAAAAGAATACAAAGCATTCTTCAAAGAGATTAAAGAAAAAATCCTCACTTCCCAGATAAAAGCAGCACTATCTGTTAACCAAAAACTCATTAAGCTTTACTGGGAAATAGGATCTAAAATACATCTCAAACAGAAAGAAGATGGCTGGGGAGCTAAAACGATTGGGAACCTAGCAAAGGACCTTAAATCTTCCTTTCCCGATATGAAAGGCTTTTCGCTGACCAATATCAAGTATATGGTTCAATTTGCTAAGGAATACCCAGAATTTCCAATTAGCCAACAGGTTGTTGGCCAAATTCCATGGGGACACAACATCCTTCTTCTTCAAAGACTTGAAACTCTCCAAGACAGACTCTGGTATGTCCATAAGACGATTGAACATGGATGGAGTCGAAATGTCCTGCTCCATTGGTTGGATAGCAATCTTCATAAGAGGGAAGGCAAAGCCATTACTAACTTCCAAAACACTCTCCCCTCTCCACAGTCAGATTTAGCTCATCAATTTTTAAAGGACCCCTATTGCTTCGATTTTCTCAATTTAAGAGATAAACATGATGAGCAGGAATTAGAATCCGGCCTATTGGATCACGTACAAAAATTCCTCCTCGAATTAGGGACTGGTTTTTCCTTTGTTGGGCGTCAAGTTCATTTAGAAATTGGAGATCAGGATTTTTATATCGACCTGCTTTTCTACCATTACAAGCTTAGGTGTTTTGTAGTCGTGGAACTAAAGGCTACCGATTTTAAACCTGAATTTGCTGGGAAAATGAACTTTTATCTATCCGCTATAGATGATAAAATGAAACACCCAGATGATCAACCTACAATTGGTCTTTTGCTTTGCAAAGGAAAAAACAAGGTGGTTGCCGAATATGCTTTGCGAGATATCAATAAACCCATCGGCATTTCGCAATATGAATCGAAAATACTCGAATCTCTACCTGATAATTTAAAGGGATCCCTACCAAGTATTGAACAAATCGAGCAAGAGCTTGAAAATAAAAAATAATTGAGAAACTATGGATGGACCGGACCCAGAATAGGGAGCGGTATACAAGCTTCGTAGACTACCCTGCTACAGCTAAAGCTCTTCTTAGCATCTCCTCCATCTCCATTGGTATTTTGTTTTCGATAAATCGGCGAAGCTTCCTGGAAAAGAAAAAGGATAAAGGTCCTCGAATTTCTACTTCAAAAGTCACGTGTGTTTTACCATTAATTTGTCTCATAGATTGGTAACTCACAACTTTTGCAAGAAAAAGATAGGCTTCTTGAACCACTAGTTCCAAAGGCTTAACACGTGTTAATAACGTTTTAATAAGTGGCGTCCCTACAAATTTAGTACAACCCGTTGTACCGGCTTGAAAGGGGCCATTGATTCGACTCAACTCTATTTCTTGATCCCAATGCTTCCAGTTTTCAACATCTTTCCAAATTTCCCAGATTTGAGCGGGAGTTGCATTTGTCTCTATTGTATATTGCGTAATGCGCATATTCCAAAATTTCCTTGTTTAACCACTTAATTTCTAATTCAAGCTGAGCGATTCCATATCTTAATGCTTTAAGGCGAATTGCTTTATGAGAAGAATCATCCAAAGCTTCCAATCTTTCCTCAATAGCCTTATATTCTTTGTAGGTTTTTTCAGCTTTTTCCAATCTTTCTTGAAACAGCCACATCATCTCTTTTCGATCTGTGATAAAAAAGAGCTTAAGAAGAAATTCATTTCGGGGAATTTCTGATCCAGTCGGACTTCTAAGCCAAGCCTTAAATTCTTCCCGTCCTTCCTTAGTAATAGAAAAGATTTCTTTCTTTTTCTTTCCAACATAAGCGATCTCAGAGAGGACTTTGCCTTCTTTCGCGAGGACTTTCAACATCGGATAGATCGTTGAATCGGATTCTCTCCAAAAATAAACCGTTGATCTCCCCACCAACGACTTGATTTCGTATCCTGTCCGAGAACCTTCAAGGAGCATCCCTAAAATAGCATATCTTGTTTTATTAACAGATCTCATAAAAATACCTAGTTTCTGGGTATTTTATCTGATCAACCAATTTTTCAGCAATTCAAAAGTTAAATACCCCATCCCCTACCATGCCTTTCGAAATTGTTTCCCTACCTTTTTGATCCAAAAAGAAAAACTTGGTAAACTCTCTCCAAAAGGAACTTCAATGGTATTTATTAAAGCAAAGGCTGGACCTGCTGTTGCGGGCGATCCTGAAAGCAAATTTACTGTCCAGTATTTCGATGAACAAGGGAATATGACCATTCGGAGTGGAGGGAGTCGTTCATGGAGATGCAACAATCCTGGAAATCTCATTGCGAGTAGATATAGTACTAGTAAAAATCGACGCTCCATAGGAACTGCAGGCGATAAGACTCATAGGTATGCCGTCTATCCAGATTATGAAACAGGACGTGAAGCCCTAGTCGTTATGCTCAAGGGATCGGTTTATTCCCCTTTAACCTTAAGAGCTGCGATCGAAAGATATGATAAAGCTAATCCAAAATATATTGACGCAATCGTCAAGATAACCAAATTAGATCCAGAACGTACAATCAAGTCGTTAAATGATCGTGAATTTGAGCGTTTTTGGAAAGCAATCGAAAAGATAGAAAAGTGGGCGATAGGAACAGAAGACTTCATTGAAAAATGGATTATCTCTGGCGTACATAAAAAAAAGGGAGTCATTACTGAATATTTAATTCAAACGAGTCATGGACCGACCTGGTTTTCAAAACAAGACGCCATAGAACTCGCTCTCGAAGGAAGGCTGCATGCTACAGTCGTTCACCTAAAAACAGACTCTTATTATTTGCGCCCAACGTTTGGATCAAACCCTTTTGAGCTCATTACATGAATCGCATACAATCAACCATTTGCATTTGTCTCGTTATAGTCGCAGCAGTCCCTTTAGCTTATTTTTACTCTCAAAAATCTAAAACACCCATTGCAAGTATTCAGAGCTTCGAGCCTTCCATCACTCTTAGAGGAAAACTGCGATTAAAACTTTTTCCAGGCCCTCCAGAATATGGGTCTATTAAGGAAGGAGATCGAGCAGACTATGTTTGGATTGTTGAATTAGATGAGCCCTCTTTTCTTCTCGCCCTTAATGCCCCTGAAAACGAACTCTCTCTCGATTTAGCGAGCATTTTAAAACGAGAGGATGCGCATGATCTCATACTCTGCTTGGATGAGAAACTTGAAAGGACTTGCGAAGAATTTAAAGATCAGGATGTCATTGTTAGAGGAATTCTTTTTCATGCACACACCGCTCACCACTACACCCCGCTACTCATAGCCTTAAAAGACATACTGTTAGAAAAAGCCGCTAACTGAGCCTGGAAATTCAACCAATTAAAAGTTCTGAATGCGTCTCTCCACCTCCATCAATAAAACCGGGAATATCCCGGTTTTTTTATAGAGGGGAGAATCGAAATCGAGTGCTTAGCAAACTCCAGAGCTTGCACGAGGCCTAGTGGGCCTGTGGAAGTTAAAAAAGACTTCTCTGAAGAAAACATTATATTGAAAAGCCCATCATTGCTGTGCTACGTTACCTTCGACATTGATTTGTAGGAGGAATTTCTTATGAAATACGTATACCTCGTTTTAGCTGGTCTTTTTTTCCTAATGCCGATTTTTGGAAGTGCAGAGTCTTTATCAGAAAGTGCAGCCACTACCACAAATCCTCATAGATCTCCCATCGGCTCCTACCCCAAAAACCTCGATTATATTTTAGGAAGTTTTCCAATAACCGAGGTTTCAATTGATAGATTTAAAGCATCTGCAATTGAGGAATTTAAAGCATCTCAATATACACTATTGAATCTCCCCCAAGAAAAGAGAAACTTTGAACAAACAATCCTCTGCTGGAGCCAAATGCTTGAAAGAATCTTTTTCAAAAAAATGAAGCTAGTCTTTTTACCACTCATGACTTCAGATCAGTCAGCAATCGCTAAAGCAATAGGCGCAGCTGAAGATCTCGATAAAACAATTTCAGAAGTGCTTAAAGATAAAGAATCTCTTAAAGTCATTCTCTCTTACACCGAACAAACCTTAAGCTGTCCTTCAAAAGAAAATCTGAGCCCTTCTCAACTCTACCTAATGCGCCAGATAATCCAAAGTATTGTTGAAGTTTGGCCTGACAGCCAAAAAGCTTCAAGTTTATATAAACGACTATCTTCCCAACCAACTGAGACTTTTACCTATAAAGAGGGTTTAGCTCCCCCAAAAGTGTTGCCTGAGAACAAAATAGTCACCATTTTAAATTGGAATGTCTGTTTTTTTGATGAGAACTTCTCAATGCTTATGGGGGGAGTACTACCTTGGAAATACCGGCTTACACGCATTGCAGAGGCTATCAAAAAAACAGATGCAGATATTGTTTGCTTGCAGGAGCTTTTTTCAAGAGATGGGGCCTACTTGCTATACGAAGACCTCAAAAATACCTATACTCACTTTTATATCAACATAGGTCCTTTAGTGTATGGATTTGACGAAAAATCTTTCGGCATACCTAGTGGGCTTTTTTTTGCCAGTAAATACCCCATTAATAACCCCATTTTTCAACCTTACACCCCTCAAGAAACTCCTAAAATCAGAGCTTATGGCTTTTTCTCTGCAGAAATTATGGATCATGAAGCTCCCATAGCTAAGATCATAACGACCCATTTACAGCCAAACTCTACAGAAGAAGACCTTCAATACAGACATGCACAAATTCAAGCAATCGTGAAAAAAAACCACAGTATAATTCCAACATTTCTTTGTGGAGATTTAAATATTGAAAAAGATAGCGCAGAATACAAAAAAGAAATAGAACCTTATTTTATTGATCACTATCATGACTTAAATTGGACTTGTTGTGAGTTAAGGAATTTTTGGTGGAAAGCTAATCAAAATATAAATCAGTTTCAAAAATTCGAATTCCCTCTAGAAACAATTGATTACTTTCTTCAGATAAAATCTTCTGGCTTTATTCCTGTCGATATAGAAACTAAAGTATTCCCAACTAATTTTCTTGAAAATCCTCAAGATTCTTTATCAGACCATCAAATGGTGATTTCTCAAATAAAATTCAGATAGAACCAAGCACGAGCAGCTCTATAGAGCTGCCCTGCACTTTGCTCCAAAAAATCTTACTTATGCAGCGAAATTAGTGGCACTGGGGTTATATCTGGAAAGGAAGATTTCAAGCCTTTAGCTAAGGTTTCAATTGAAACGTTGCATTTTTTACCTTGATAACAGGGGCCGCTATAAACAACAATAAATGGACTTTTTTAAAGTTGAATGAGAATCATCTGTTTTTATCAAGATAAAGAAAACCTGGCCCTTTAGGGCCGGGTAGTTTAACGCTATTTTGGGAGGGGTACGAAGCCCCTCCCCAAAACGATTCCCCGTCCTT
>JANQJL010000036.1 GCA_028281675.1 Simkaniaceae bacterium | reverse complement strand
CCTGGCCCTTTAGGGCCGGGTAGTTTAACGCCATTTTGGGAGGGGTACGAAGCCCCTCCCCAAAACGATTCCCCGTCCTTTAGGGCGGGGTTCACTCATATTTATCTTTGAGGTAATCGATAAAGGGTTTGGAAGAGAGAGGGGTTCCTGTGGCATTTTCAATAAGTGCGACTGGGGGAGATTCCCGTCCATGGCGGTGGATCTTTTCTAGAAGAAAGTGGTGGATAAAGGAGAGGTCCCCACCTGCTATACTTGTTTCAAAATCGGGGTGCTCTTTTTTGAAGGTTTCAAAGAGTTGTCCTGCATAGATATTTCCAAGGGCATAGGTGGGAAAATAACCGATAAGGCCACACGACCAATGAACATCTTGAAGACACCCTTCTGCATCGGTTTCAGGAGTGATTCCGAGCGTTTCTTCCATCTTTGCATTCCAGATTTTAGGGAGATCAGCTAGTTTGATCGAGCCTGTGAGAAAGTCCTTTTCGATTTCGTAGCGGATAATGATATGGAGAATGTAGGTCACTTCGTCCGCAAAAACTCGAATGAGGGAGGGTTTGACTTGATTTATGGTGGAGTAGAAGTGATCGAGAGATAGATCTTTTAGCTCTTTTGGGAATGCCTTCTGGAGCTTAGGAAGGAGATAGTCGCAGAATGGTCGGCTTTGGCCGATAAAACATTCCCACCATTTCGATTGACTTTCATGGACTGCAATTGAACAGTAAAGACCTAAAGGGGTTCCATAATCTTCGGGAGGGAGACCTAACTCATAAAGGGCATGCCCTCCTTCATGCATGACTGCAGAGAGA
Organism: Simkaniaceae bacterium; assembly: GCA_028281675.1. Taxonomy (GTDB): domain Bacteria; phylum Chlamydiota; class Chlamydiia; order Chlamydiales; family Simkaniaceae; genus Neptunichlamydia. Next base: position 25,783 of record JANQJL010000036.1, on the reverse strand, counting down.
TTGGTAAAAAAAGTGGTTGTAGAGGTGGATGTTGTTAAGCGGACATCGGTTGGATGAATCCCTAGGCAAAAGGGGTGAGCGGAAGTATCGAGGCGTGATTTTTGGGGATCGACACCCATTTCACTTAGGAGCTCTCGGCAAAAGGCCAATTGTTTATCGATGGGAAAAAAAGTTGATAGAAAAGAGCTATCTTTCCGCTTTTTCTTAGAAAGCTTTTTTGTTAGATCGGTGAGAAAGGGTTTAAGTTCTCCAAATAAGATATCGAGCTTTTTTGTGGTCATCCCCGGTTCGTAAAGGTCTAGAAGGGCATCGTAAGGGTGATCATCGTAGCCAAGAAGATCAGCTTTTTCTTTGTTCAAAGCTACAATCGTTTCTAAATAGGGGAGGAAGGTTTCAAAGGTATTATTTCCTTTTGCTTTTTGCCAAGCATGGGTTCCTTCAGAACTGGCTTTAGCAAGCTTTTTGACAAAGGCATTGGAAAGCTTTGTATCTTTAAGGAACTCACTTCTAAATTCTCTTAATGCCCCTTTTTTTCTCTCATCAAGAGCCTCTGACTGAATTTTCCCCGTTTTTAAGTCGATAAGCTTTTCGAGAGCATTTTTAAAAGAGTCACTTGTTCTTTCTTTATGCGTAAGGGAAGAGAGAAGCTCGATTTGGCTTGCTCGGAATGGTGCTCCCTGAGCGGACATCTTGGTTTCTTGGTCCCACTCCAGAAGGGTCAAAACCGATGCCAGAGTATATATTTCCTTTCCCCGCTTCTTTAATTTCTCATAATCTTCTAGGTCTTTGTCCAAGACTTTCGTCTCCTTAATTTATTTAATCCGTTTTCTATTGCCGTAATCGCCCAGTTTGCAAAAGGGGTTCCAAAGGCAAGACTTGTCGCAATGATCGCAATCGATCCACTTCCAATAAGGTCATCTGTGAGCCAGTGGGCTCCTGCAATCAGGCGAGGAAGGCAAAAGAAGATTGCATAAAGGGTTGCTAAAAGTCCTGCGCGCTTTCCCATGAGGTAGAAGATCAAACAAGCAAATAGAGTAGCAGTGGTTGCGTGATCGCCAGGGAAACTTTTACGGGAATGGTCTTTTACTTTAATCCAATCAATGACACTTCCTAAACGGAAAGCCTCTTTATCTACCATTGTGGGACTTTTTCTAGATACGTGGATAAATTCTGGAAAGAGGGTTCCATTGACCAGACAAATCACCAGAGCAATAAAGAGAACAGAAAAAATGAGTTCAGCAACTTTCCTCATTTTAAGAGCCTCAGCCGCCCATTTAATACTAAAAAAGAAGAAGAGGAGCATCACCACGTCGTGAATCCAATCCATCATGCGATGTCCTGTGAAAGCCCAGAAGTTTTGCCAAAAAGAACTGTGATGGATCCAAGAATTTAAATAGGTAAAAACCTTTAAATCAAGGGCATTCCAATAGGGGTGAAACATGGGGCTTATCCAGCTTAAATAGATAAGAAGAACAATGAAAGGGGGAATCAGTAATGTTTTATAATTCGTCATTATTTAATACATAATTTAAAAAAACGGGTTCCAAAAACAATAAAAAAGGCGATCGGCAGTGTAAAGATCGCCCAAAATGGAGGAATCACCTGTGTTTCTCCAAGAATAACAGAGCCATCCATAACAGTAAAAAAAGAAATATATCCAAAAATCGTAATCGAAAAGATTAAGAACGTGGGGAGATGGCGGACTGATGGGATGCAAAAGGGGATAACCCCAATGAGGACCAAAACGGGGAGCCAGGGCATAAAGAGTTTAAAGTAGAGGTGGGTATAAGCGGCCCACCGATTCTCATAGAAAAGGGGAGTTTTATTGAGAATTATTTCCATGAGATCACTGATCGAACGGTTTTCCATTGGTCTACTAAAATGATCTTGTAAATCAAAATTTAGAGAAAGGTCTTTAAAGAGATGCTCAGAGTAGGAGGCCACCTTTTTGATCTGTCCGCCCTCTTCCCGTTTCATATGATCAACAAAAGTTCCTATTGGGTGAGAATCGGTTATTTTTAGATTTTTAATATGGTAAATTTCATCAATCGAAAGGACCCAGAAAAGGTCAAAAAACTCTTTTTTATCAGGATCATATTTTTGATAGAGGAGGCGGGTGCCATCCTCTAAAGGAAGGGTCTGAATAGCTGCAGCTTTTCCCTTTCGGGAATTTTTTTTCTTCAGATGCTGCTTTTCAAAGTGATCGATGTAGTTCAAAGATTTTGGGGCGAGAATTTCAAAGTTACAGTAGCTGAGGCCAACACAAAGGAGTCCTACAAAGAAGAAGGGGCGTGTTAAATAGTGGATAGGGACCCCAGACGTTTGCAATGCAAGAAGTTCGTTGCGCCGATTCAAAGAGGTGAGAACTTTTACACTTGCAATCAAAAGAGAAAGAGGGAGGAGGAGATCACATCGTTTAGAGAAAAGCATTCCATAATAAATAGATAAATCACCGAGGGAAATTTTCTTATTTTTTAAAATTTCTTGCATATGCATCGAATAGTCGATCAGGGCATAAAGGAAGAAAAAACAAGAGAGAAAAAGGAAAAATGTTTTTAAAATTTCAACGAGGAAATAGCGTTGCCAAATTTTTGTAAATATCATTCTACACCTCCCATGATCCGCCTCTGAAAGTAGTAGGAGGCAAAGAATAGTATCGGAAAGGGAAAAGCATAGAAAAAGATCACCTTATAGGGGACAAGTTGGAACGATTTTGCTGCGATGGAGCAAATAAAGGTCAAGCTAGAAAGGAGAAGTGCGATATAGAGCCCCCCTTTTTTCCGCCCTCTCCCAATCTGCATTCCAAGGGAAAATCCAAGGAGGGTGAAGGCAAAGGTGATCGCCGGAAAAAAGATACGGCGGCAAAATTCAAACTTCGCTCTTTTTACCGTTTTTGGCTTAACACTTTTATCAGAAAATGTCTGAAGAAGATTTTTTATTGGGATGTGTTCCATTCCAATTCTTTGTGTTGTTTTTTGCATGAGAGAAGAAAGTGCCGATGCAGAGGTGGACATCGTCTCTTGATTTTCGATGATTAGATTGTCATAGAGCTCTGGATTTTCTTCAGGGACATTTGAGATGATGGCAACATTTTTTCCAGCCATTAAATTATCTTCAATAACAAACTTGTTTGCTATCATAAGGCTGAGCCTATCATTAGATTCGTTCTTAACAGCAAAAATAACCTCTTTAGCCTCTTTTCCCAGATGGCTCATCTTCATATCGACATAAGAATCTTGGAGTTTGAGCATTTTTGATTTTTTCATCAAAAAAAGGGGGTTGATCATTGTCACACTTTGAATCAAGTTGTAGGAGAGGTAGCGGCAGCGGGGAGTGACCTCAGCAACAATAGCGAAGTTAACCACGGAAAGGAGAAAGGCTGCCATTAAAAGGGGAGTCCCAAGGGTTTTTATCCCAATTCCTGAAGCTCTGAAAGCAGTGAGTTCTTGCGTGAGAGAGAGGCGTTGGAAAAGAAGGATCGCAGAAATTAGGCCCGAGATAGGGATGGCAATCTGCAACATATATGGGATTTGAAAGAGGGTAAAGAGACAGATTTTCCCAAAATGAGAAGTAAGGGCAGCAAGGCGGGCGATCTCTTGAACCCGAGTCACTAGGAGAATGGCAATAAACCCACCAACACAGAGTAAGAAGACCTGAAAATAGCTTCGAAGCAGATAGCGCCAAAGAATGGGCATTCACACCAACCTAACAAAAAATTCTCCCTTATTGTATCCTAATTCTTTTTTTCTGGATACATTGATGCAGAGTAGAATAGTCAAAGATTTTCTCACCCTAAAATTAGAGAAAGGGGCAAAACTTCTCTTAGGATTTTCAGGAGGCCCTGATTCAATGGCCCTTTTGCACCTTCTAGTAGAAGCCAAAGAAGTGTTAGATTTTTCATTGCACTTGGCCCATGTAGACCATGGGTGGCGCGAGGAAAGTAGAAAGGAGGCGGAGACCCTTGAAAAGATTGGAAAACACTTGAACCTCCCCTTTCACCTCCTCCGTTTGGAAAAAATGGAAGGGGGCGACTTAGAAAATCGGGCCCGCGAAAAGAGGCTGGCCTTTTTTTCAGACCTTCATAAGGCGCACCACTTTCAAGCGCTCCTTTTAGCTCATCATAGGGAAGACCAAGCGGAAACAGTTTTTAAAAGAATTGCAGAAGGAGCTGGTCTTAAAGGGCTTGGAGGCCTCTATCCAGTGCGGGCGTTCGGCAATCTTCCGATTTGGCGCCCCCTTCTTTCTTTAAGAAAAGAAGAACTTTACTCATACCTTAAAAGGAAGCACCTTCACTACTTTGAAGACTCTACAAACAAAGACTTAAATTATCTCCGCTCTAGGATGCGAGAAGAGCTCTTTCCTGAACTTGAGAAGATTTTTGGTAAGAAGATGGAGGGAAACTTTGCCCGTTTGGGGAAGATGTGCCAAGAACTTTCCTACTATTTTGAGGAAAAGGGGGAAGAAATCAAAAGACATTTAGTCCCTGGACCTTTTGGATCATATCTCGACCTAAGCTTGGGATTTCATCCTCTTGAACTGAGATATTTTTTAAAGGAAATCGCACCTTTTACCCATGATTCCTTAGAGGTATTACTAAAGCTTATCCGGCAGCGCCGCTCTTCTCGCCTGATTTATGCTATGCCCTATACCTTTCAGCTCAGCCGCTCTCATCTATTCATCTATAAAGAGGAGTTTCCCGACTTTTTTCGAAATCCTCAGATTTGGAAGAAAGGAGAAAAGGGAGATTGGAAAACTTTTTGGCAAGGAAAAGTCAAAACCCCAAAAGGAAATTATCAAGCCAAGAAACTTTCAGAGTTTCAGCCCATCATTAGAAAGAAGGTGAAAAAGTGGTATGGAGCAAACCGAGTTCCCTCCTTTTTTTATGATAAAGCCCCTGTTTTTCTAAGGGAAGATAGGATTATTGATGACTGCCTAACTGGAATGCACTTATCTTTAACTACTTAAGTAATGCTATTCAGAAAAAGAGAAATCTTTTAAAATAAGTCAATTGCTAGGGCTTTGAGCCCTAGGAATTTGTTTAAGTAGGTAAATTTTTTGGGTTGCTAAGGAAATTCATGTCAGTCATAGAAAAAATTAAAGGACCAAAGAAAAACTTTCGGTCGCTCAAAAATACATTTAAGAAGCGAATGGATCAACCTGATAAGCCACAAGAGCCCAGGAAGCGATTCCCTGGTGGGTTCCTACTTTTTCTTTTTGCCGCCATCTTAATCATTGTGACAGTGCAAAATCTGTCGAGTGAGAAAGGGGGGAAGGTTTCGTTTAGCCACCAAGTGGAACACTTGGTCAATCTTGATTTAATTCAAAAAGATGAAAGTCGAAAAGTTGCTCAAAACGATAACCTAGTGACATTTACGGGGAAGTTTAAAGAGCGTCTAACAGATGAATCGAAAGCGCGCTATCGCTTTTTAGAACTTCTTGATGAAAATCATAGGCTGACAGAGGGAAAGAAAGAAATTGCAAACAGTCTCGCTACCCTTCAAGATCGGGTACGGCAGTCGGCCGCAATGTTCCTAGCCCTAAGTGGTACTCCCATTCCTAAGGGAGGTTTTTCTGTTGTCAGCCCTTTTTATGATACGCAAGAACGGAAAAATAGCGTCGTGATTCATTCTCTACCTCCCAAAAGAGAACTGAGCTTAACCGATTTACAAGGAGAATACCACTCTGTTTCAGAAAGTCCAACGGCAAGCTCTGTTCGATCATTTGGGGAGAACGTAGAAAAGCTGATTCAAAGTTATAAATCTCCCTCTCTTGGAATTGGAAATGAAGCGATGAAGCAAGAGCTTCGCGCTGCAGAGTCAAAAGTTGGAGAGACATTAAAAGGAAATGGGACTCCAGAAGAAGCCTTAGCAGCTTATCAATCAGGGCTTATCACCCTCAATCAAATTACCCTTGAGCTTCTTAAAACAGAGAACCATAATAGGCTGGGGGCTCTTCGCAGTATTCGTGAGTATATGATCAACCTTAATCAGTATGAGCAAACGTTTGTAGCACTTGATGAAAATGAAGCACAGCTAAAAAAGGCACGACAAAATGTTGCCGATGTGACCTGGTTCTTTAATAATAAAGAGCTTTCAACGAAAGCACTCGAAAAGGAAAGTCCTGAGGCATTTAGTCTTTGGTTTGCTCAAAGTAGAAAAGAGTGGGAAGCATTTTCTGACAATAAGGGGACCCTTTATAAGGCTCCTGATCAGCCACGAAATTTAGTCCTTGAGAAGACCTTTAAGAGCCAAGAACCTTCTCCTAACTATTTAAGTTATATCTTCCTTACAATCTTCCCAATCTTGATCATCTTCCTCATCCTATATTTTGTCTTTGCACGTCAAATGAAAGGGATGGGGTCCGGTGGTGCAATGAATTTTGGGAAATCTCCAGCTAAGATGCTCAACAAGAGCTTACATAAAGCAACTTTTAAAGATGTTGCAGGGGTTGTTGAAGCGAAAGAGGAACTTCAGGAGGTGGTTGACTTTTTGAAAGATCCCTCTAAATTTACAGCACTTGGTGCACGGATCCCTAAAGGAGTTCTCTTAGTAGGCCCTCCTGGAACAGGGAAAACTTTAATTGCCAAAGCAGTAGCAGGAGAGGCCGACCGTCCCTTTTTCTCGATTTCAGGTTCTGATTTTGTCGAGATGTTTGTTGGTGTTGGTGCGAGCCGGATCCGTGATCTTTTTGGCCAAGCGAAGAAAAGTGCTCCTTGTATCGTCTTTATTGATGAGATCGATGCTGTGGGTCGTCACCGTGGCGCTGGAATTGGTGGCGGACACGATGAAAGAGAGCAAACCCTTAACCAACTCCTTGTAGAGATGGATGGTTTTGATACCAATGAAGGGGTGATCTTAATGGCGGCAACCAACCGCCCTGATGTTCTCGATAAAGCTCTTCTAAGACCAGGGCGTTTTGATCGGAATGTCATCCTTGATCTCCCTGACATTAAAGGACGTTTTGACATCCTTAAGGTCCATGCGCGGAAGATTAAACTCGATGCCAGTGTTGATCTGATGGATGTGGCAAGAGCAACACCTGGATCATCTGGCGCTGATCTCATGAACATCCTTAATGAATCGGCACTACTCGCTGCTCGGAAAGGACGCTCTGCAGTCACTCAATCCGACACCTTAGAAGCCTGCGACAAAGTCAAATATGGTAAAGAGCGGAGAAGCCTCGAGCTTGATGAAAAAGAGAAAAAGCATACTGCCTATCATGAATCGGGTCATGCCATTGTCGGTCTTTCGGTCGATAAAGGGGACCCTGTTGAAAAAGTAACGATTATCCCAAGAGGCTTCTCCCTTGGTGCTACCCATTTCGTTCCAGAAAAGAATAAAACAAGTTACTGGCGCAAAGAGCTCATCGATCGCTTAGCCGTTCTAATGGGAGGGCGCGTTGCCGAAGATCAATTTGTTGGTGACATCTCTAGCGGCGCTCAAATGGATATTTCTCAAGCGACCAAGCTAGCGCGTAGCATGGTCTGCCAATGGGGAATGAATACCTCTCTTGGGCCTGTTGCCTACGATGAAAGAGGTGAAGAGGGGAGCTACGTGGCGCCTGGGCAAAGCCCCAAAAACTATTCAGAAGAAACGGCAAAGCAAATCGACTCCGAAGTGCGCAAGCTTCTGGAAGAAGCCAATACCTATGCTGTCAAAGTCCTTACAGAGAAAAAAGAGAAAGTCGAGCTCATGACAGAGATGCTCATGGAGTTTGAAACGCTTGATAAGGAAGATGTCCATGCAATTATGGATGGGACTTGGGACACCGAGAAAAAGCGGGAAAAGCTTAAAGCAATCACCGATGCTCACCGGAAAGTTCCACCGCCACCACCTTCACAGCAGCAGCCTGAAGAAGGCTCCAAAGGGGATGATGTTGGTCCTGCTCCGCAGGGGGTTTAACCCTTTTCTCGTTATTCGCTCTAAAGAGCTTGGGTTGGAGCAGCCCAAATTTCATCTCCTAGTCGCTCTACTTTTGTCCCCATATGAAGGATAATGCCTCGAAAAAACGGAAGTTAAAAATAACCATCGATTAACTTCCATGCCCATCAAAAAAGCCTCCTATTTGTTTTTAGCTCACTTACCAGCAGGTGTCTCTAGGGTGGCCCTCCGGCTGAGGCGGATCTTCCCGTTGCGGTCGATCTCGAGGACTTTGACCTCGATCGCATCTCCTTCCTTGTAGTGGTCGTAGATGTTTTCGATCCGCTCGTGGGCGATCTCTGAGATATGGACGAGTCCTTGTACATTCAGGAAGGCAACGAAGAGACCAAAGTCTTTAATCGTTACAACTTTTCCTTTATAGACTTCTCCGACCTCTGGTTCTGCAGTGAGATCGTGGACGATTTGGCAAGCTCGTTCCATTCCCTCAGCAGAGGGAGAGGCGATACTAACATAACCATCATCATCGATGTTGATATCAACCCCTGTCTCTTCCACAATCGCTCGGATCTGCTTTCCCCCAGGACCAATGATGGTTCCGATTTGGCTTGGCTTCACCTTGATTGTTTCGATGCGAGGCGCATATTTAGAAAGGCTTTCTTTCGATTGTGGACATGCTTCAAGCATTTTTTGGAGGATATGCGTTCGTCCCTCTTTTGCTTGGGCAAGAGCCACTTTCATAATCTGTGGGTTGATCCCTTCGACTTTAATATCAAGTTGGAAGGCTGTGATCCCTTTTTCATCTCCAGCGATTTTAAAGTCCATGTCGCCAAGAGCATCTTCCATTCCGAGGATGTCTGAAAGGATCGCATAGTTTTCTTTCTCAAGGATCAGCCCCATTGCAATTCCAGCGATCGGGCGCTTGATCGGGACGCCTGCTTCCATCATCGAAAGGCAACCACCACAAACCGATGCCATCGATGATGATCCATTCGATTCTGTAATATTTGCTTCTAGGCGGATTGTATAAGGAAAGTCATCTTTAGAAGGAATGACTGCAGTGAGTGATCGTTCTGCAAGCTTGCCATGGCCTACTTCACGTCGTCCTGGAGGTCCCATCCGTCCTACTTCTCCAACAGAGTAAGGAGGGAAGGAATATTGGAGGTAGAAGCTTCTCAGACCATCAGAGTTATCGAGTGTTTCATACCGTTGTCCCATTGATTCGCCACCAAGGGTACAGACTGAAATCGATTGCGTTTCACCCCGTGTGAAGAGAGTGCTTCCATGCGTTCTTGGAAGAAGTCCCATTTCAATCCAAATCTGGCGGACTTCAGATGTTTTGCGTCCATCGGGGCGAACTTTTTCATCTAAAATCATTTGTCGCATGTGTTTGGCAGTGATTTTCTTCATCGCCATTTTCACTTCGAACTCTTTGTATTTAGGATCTTCCTCAGGGAGGAGGGTCTCTTTTACTTTTTCCCGAATAGCAGAAAGAGCATCTTCACGGACCGTTTTTTCAGTAATGCGAATCGCATCTTTAAGAGGATCCTTCATGATGTTATCGACATCTTCCATGAGTCCTTCAGGTAGGAAGCGGAGATGCTCGCGGTTTTTCTCTTTTCCAACGAGTTTTTGAAAGTCTGAAAGGGCTTGGCAGATCGACTGAATCGCTTCATGACCTATTTCAATCGACTTCATGATTTGGTCTTCTGTTAAAAAGTTGCAGTACCCTTCAATCATCAAAATAGCATCTTCCGTTCCCGCTAAAATAAGGTCGAGAACAGAGCTTTTCATCTCTTCACGTGTAGGGTTAACAACGAAGTTTCCTTCAATTAATCCGACACGGACAGCTCCGATCGGCTTAATAAAAGGAATTTCTGAAATCACTAGAGCTGCAGAGGCGGCACAAATGGCTAGTGGCTCTGTTAGGTGAACACCATCATAAGAGAGTACTGTAGTGATCACTTGTGTATCGTTGTAGTACCCATCTTCAAACATCGGGCGGATCGGACGGTCGGTAAGTCTACAGGTAAGGATTTCTTTTTCAGTTGGACGCCCTTCACGTTTAATAAAACCACCTAGGGATTTACCAATGGAAGAAAATTTTTCTTGGTAATCGACACGCAAGGGAAGGAAGTCTACTTCATCAAGAGGGGCTCCCATACAGGCTGTCGAGAGAAGCATTGTATCTCCAGCTCGGAGGATGACAGATCCACTTGCTTGGCGGGCGACTTTACCTGATTCAAAGGTGATTTCTCTCCCGCCGATTGAGACGGTAACTGATTTTGATTCGAGCTTGCTTTGTTTTGATTCCATGTGACTCCTAATATTGAGGGTAATAGAGAAGTTTATCAGGGTAGGAGAATAGATGCAAGAAGGGGACTGGCGAGAAAGTCACTTTCTCACCAGTCCCCTAAGGGAAAATTTGAAAAAAAAATGCCAGGGAACTAGCCCCTGGCATTAAAGAAATAACTTTATGACATCCTTACTTACGGAGTTTTAAACGTGCAATCAGAGTCTGATAACGCTTGGTATCCGTTGAGTTCAAGTAGTCGAGAAGTTTCCGTCTTTGGCCAACGAGCTTCAGAAGAGCCAGCCTAGAGGCATGGTCCTTTGGAGCAAGCTTCAAATGGTCAGTAAGTTCGGTGATTCTCTCAGTAAGAATGGCAATTTGGACGTCAGCTGACCCAGTATCTTTCTCGTGCAGCTGAAACTTCTTAGTAATTTCTTCTTTAGTACCTTTATCTAAAGACATTTATTTATACTCCATTAGACATTATTGTTTAGAGTGGATTTAGACGTAAATTGCTCATATGACAGCCTTGATTGTATCAAGGATAGAGATATATTTCAAGGGCTGGATATGTCAAATAATATTTTGCCTTACTTTTGAATCTCTATCCAGTTATCATGGTAACCTATGAGTAAAAACATTTTTTCAAAACTTGATGATCAGATGATGAGAGAGGCTCTTGTTGAAGCTCGCCATGCTTTTGATCAAGATGAGGTTCCTGTTGGGGCTATTCTCACTCTTGATGGAAAAATTATTGCTCGAGCTCATAATCAGATGGAAGGGCTTAAAGATCCTTCCGCCCATGCTGAGGTTCTAGCAATCCGCTTAGGGGCCCAAATCATCGGAGACTGGCGTCTCCAAGGGGCAGTGCTTTATACAACCCTAGAACCCTGTCTGATGTGTGCTGGGACTCTCCTCCTTGCCCGAGTCAATCGGGTCGTCTGGGGGGCCCCAGATCTCCGCCATGGAGCCCATGGGAGTCTTTTCAATGTTTTTGAGACCCAGCACCCCACCCACACCCTCCAAATCGATGGAGGGCTTCTAGAAGAGGAATCTGCCGCTCTTATGCGGGAGTTTTTTAAAAAACAGAGGAGAAGAGATGAAAAAGTCAATCGAAGCACTCTTTGATGAACTGATTGAGCAACAAGAAAAAAAGCTCCTGAAATATGCCGCTACGATCGTTCCGAATGTGACAGCTGACGACATCTTGCAACCCAACGATTATCCTGAGCTTGAAAGTCACCCCTTCTTTCGTTATGAAGAGGGTTTATTAAAAGGTTTACATGCTGCGAAGATGGCAGTCATGGCAAGGGAAAAAGAGGAACGTTAGCGGGATCGGGTTATCCATTGAATAGCTTTTTTATCCATTGAATAGCTTTTGTAGTGTCTTCTGTTTTGTGAAAATTCATGTGAGAATGAACCATAGCAACAGATCCCACAGCTGTTCTTAAGGAACCATGACCATTTAGTAAAGCTTCAAGATTCTTATCATCTAAGGGGGTACCTGAGACGCTATAACTTTTGCTGTGGGCTCTAAGGATTTCAAGCTGCTGACCTCTTTCAAGTGGTGGAATGTTAATAACAGTAAAACGATCCATAAATGCTCGGTCTTTTGTGATATGGTCATTAAACTCTACAGGCGTTGTTGCACCAATGATTCTAAGATTGGGATCGGTGATGTATTCTTTCATCATCTGAGCAATATCCATTGACCGATTTTCTCTATGCTTGCCAGCCCCCACTGCTAAATGAAGCTCATCAATGAAAACAATGGCTTTTCCCTGCCTCTGGCAGAAATCTAGAATTTCTCTTAGTCTTCCCTCCCACTCTCCAATATAGGTTGCTCCAGACATGATCGATGAGATGGAGAAATTGAAAACGCGGTAGCCTTTAAATTGTGAGTATATACCCTGTTTAATAAGTGTGGCGATATGAAGGGCCAGTTGTGTTTTTCCACACCCTGCTTCCCCGACCAAGCAGACATTGTTTTTTCCATTTTGACTGTATAAAGAGATGAGAATTTCTAAAACCTCTTTTTCGCGATTTAAACAAATAACCTCTTCTTGATTCCTAGGCAGTTCGACAAGATTTTCGGGGAGGAGTCTATTCGTTCCTTGAGTTAGTTGCTGGGCTTCGATAAGTGCTAGTGCTGCTCTTTCATCGCACCCTTCTCTTTGCTTCATTATAGAGGCTACTCTCCCTAGCAAAGCAAGTTGTTCTCTTAAAGGGCAAGGCCCCCCTAAAATTTTGATGAGCTTTTCTCTTAAGTCTTTACTGAGACCTAAGTCGTTATAACGTGCTAATTGTTTATCAAAAAGCGTTTGTTGAGCTGCCTCAGAAAGGCGTGGAACGTCATAGGTCTGATAGAATTTCTCAAAAACTTCATTAGCGCCTTTTAACCTTTCATAGGTTTCTGGTTTTGCTGAGATTAGGATCTTTAGCTTGGGATTTTTTGCCAACGCGGTTACATTAGGGCGAAGCTTTGGAGAGCCTCGGAAGCCCTCAACGATAGCATCTTCGATATCAGGAATAAAGACTATGCTGTTTTCCTTTTCTAGAAAGTCTATCGCATCTTCAAGCCCTTCTTCCTTCAGGGTTAGCAGCGGAAGTCGATAGATTGTGTGACCGGCTAAAGGGGAAGGTTTCCTTTGTCTTAATTGCCTTGCTAAGCCTTGAACAAGGCCCAGAGTTTCTTCTTCTTCCTTTCCCACAAGAATGACATTGTGTATAGGCTGATCACTCCCAAGGATATCTAAGACCTTTTGTACTTCTTGTACTTCCTCCTCTCTTAACGTGTTATCCTCACCTTCTTCCGGTGTAATCTCTTTTAAGCCGTAAGGAATATATTTAGGAATAACTTTTGCAGGAATAACTTTTGATTGTAAGCGAGGATTAAGGTCAATCCTATTTTTGAAAAAAGAATTAGAAAGATCCGAATTAGAGGTTGCAATGCAGTGGACATTTGAAGGTCTTTCATTTCCGAACTGAAGAAGATTTAGAAGGTGATCGCGGTAATGATCATGGTTGACCCAACCTGCAGTTGCAACGTCGTCCACGATAAGGATCACCTCTCCTTGCCCTTCAAGATAGCGGTACATCTCTAGAAACTTACTTAACCAAGCATTCCCATGGGCTGCTAATTGAAGATGGGAAAGAGAAAAAATTTTGTATGGGTGCCTTCCTTGTTCATTTCTTCTGTTAAGAAAATGAATGAATTTGCGGATTTTACTTGGGTTTTTATCATAAACTAAAAAAGATACTCCCTTTTTGAAGAAGCCCTCTACCTTTTCTGTTCCTCCTATTCTTTCAAAAGCTTCGTCATTGAGAGACGGTATCCTTGTGAGAAAGTCAAACGTCTGATCTGGATACAATCCTTTTGCAATGACTGGAGCTTGGATAAGGAGATGGACCTTTGCTTCCTTCCAGGAGCCGGTTTGATATCCCTTTACAAGGGCTTTAATTAGGAGCGCTAACCCTATAATCTTCTGGCATTCATGGATAAGTTGGACCAAGGGGGGAGTTGCTTCTGGTGAGTGGTAACGGGCTTCATTACTTAAAAGCACCGATGTAAGAGTAAGGGATCTTAGAGTTGGACCATTGATCCATCCTGAGAAATCAATTCGGTGCGCTAAATAAATTGGAATAGCAAGAGCGCTAACAGGTTCAAATCGTTTTAAAAAATGACCTGATTGCGAAAAGTAATGATCAACAATTCCTAATACCATATCCCTTAACCCAAGATTAAATAGAGCGTAATGATACACTTATGACTTCTTTAAATCCAAAAAAAACTATGATTTAACCTTTTTTTGTGAAATGCGCCATAAGCGATAGCGCTCACGGATTGAAAGAGCCCCTTTCCCTTTTCGGGAGATCTTTTCAAGACAGGCGTCTATAAATTCTTCATCGGGAATAATGGCTTTCCCTGTTTTAAAGTCATAGACTTTAGAGCCTTGTACTTCGACATCCGGAGTGCGGCGGAAACGATGCGCCCACTTTCTTTTGGCATAAATCATTTTCTTTTCCACTTCATGAAGGCGGGGGAAAGGGCTTAAGCTCTCCCAGACAAGAACAGAGTAGAAGTAGCCATAGAGCATTGCCCCCATTGTAACAAAGAAAGAGAGGAAGCTTCCATTCGAAAAATCGAGGAATAGATTGATTCCAATCAGACCAAAAACAAGCCACTTTGCGCGGACTGGGATGAGGAGAAAGAGCATAATATTGGCTTCAGGAAAGAGGAATGCCCATCCGATGAGGAGGATATATATCGAGGTTGTTGCTCCTGCAAATGGAAGGAAGGATCCAAAGAAAAAAAGAGAAGCATAGGCAATGAGTCCGACAAAAAGCGCGCCACCGAAGTAGAGGCCAAGAAAGTGTTTTTCTCCTCTTGCTTGAACAATAGCGGAGCCAATCGCCCAGAGAAGGTAAATATCGAAAAGGATATGGAGAATAAGGGGCATGGATATCCCACCAGCAGAAATCGGTTGAATGAAGAGGTAAGAGATAAATTGCCAAATAAAAAATTTATGAATACCCCACGTTGTTAAGCTGAGGAGGTATTGGGGGCTAGGAATATGAAATACCTGTGTAAAGAGAGCATTTGAAATAATGGAGAGAAAAGTGACGATTAAGGTAGCAAGGATCGTCCATTTAACAATCTTCGGTGTTGCGGGAGGGCCAAATCTAAAAGCTTGTGACTGGTTCATCATGCCTAAAGCCTACCACATCTCGGAATAAAATTTTTCTAAAAAATTCTCAGTACACGAGATTTTTTTCCTTGAGGGGGCGAGTGAGGCAAAGCCAGACTTGCTTGAACCCGTGAATAGCCGAAGGGGCTATACATGAGGAGGAAAGGAAATTTCGAAAAGCCACAGCCTCCATATAAGACAAAAAATATCCTGTACTGGAAAAAAACTCCTTAATGGTTGTTTTTTATCCCAGAAAAGGGTTTAATTTTCTGCAAAACGATATTGAATAGCATAAGGAAAATTCGATGAAAAAAGAAGGTCACCCTCCTTACCAAGACATTTTATTTGTTGATACGGCAACTGGAACGAAGTTTGTATGTGGAAGCTCTCTACAACCAAAAGAAACGGAAACTTATGAGGGGAAAGAGTATCCCGTCTATAAAGTGCCGATCTCTTCAGCATCACACCCCTTTTTCACTGGTAATCAGCAGTTTGTTGACTCTGAAGGTCGTGTTGATAAGTTTAAGAAGCGTTATGCTCAAAAAGCTGCAGCGGTAAAAGAACAGAAAGAAAAAGAGGAACAAAAAAAGCCTGCTAAAAAAGCTGCTCCAAAGAAAGCAGTAAAGAAAACGGTAAAGAAAGCACCTCCTAAGGAGTAACCTTGAAGGAGAAGATTGAGAAGCTTCTTCTCCGTTTAGAAGAGGTCGAAACGGCTTTGGGAAATCCTGAAGTTCACTCTGATAAGAAGAAGTACAAGGAACTCTCTCAAGAACACTCCTATCTTTCTGAGCTCAGAGATGTCTATCACAGGCTCCAAAAGAGGGAAAAAGAACTTGGGGAGAATAAAGCTCTTCTTAAAGAAGAGAGCGATCCCGAGTTTACAGATGTTATCCGTGATGATATCGAAAAGCTTGAAGCTCAAGTGATCGCCCTCAAAGGAAAAATTGAGTCTCTCCTTGTTCCCCCTGACCCCAATGACCACGCAAATGTAATGATGGAAATCCGCGCTGGCACCGGTGGAGATGAAGCTGCTATTTTTGTTGGGGATTGTGTCCGGATGTATCGTCTTTATGCTGATCATATGGGGTGGAAATATGAAACCCTTGCACTGACCGACTCAGAAGCTGGTGGGTATAAGGAATATATTCTTTCCGTTACTGGGAAAAATGTAAATCGTTACCTTCAATACGAAGCGGGGACCCACCGTGTGCAACGTGTTCCTGTTACTGAAACGCAAGGGCGCGTTCATACCTCTGCGATTACCATTGCAGTCCTCATGGAACCGGGTGAAGAAGAGAAAATCGAAATTGATGAAAGAGATCTAAAGATCGATACTTACCGCGCATCGGGAGCAGGTGGGCAACATGTCAATACAACTGATTCTGCTGTTCGGATCACCCACGAGCCAACCGGCGTTGTCGTCTATTGTCAGGAAGAGAGGTCTCAACACAAAAATAAGGAAAAAGCTCTCCGCGTGCTTGTTGCAAAACTTGCAGAAGAAAAACGGCGAAAAGAAGCAGAAGAGCGCGCCTCTCTCCGTTCCTCCCAAGTTGGGAGTGGGGATCGGAGTGAACGGATCCGCACCTACAACTACTCTCAAAACCGTGTGACCGATCATCGCATTAATCTTACCCTTTATAAACTTGACCAAATCATGGAAGGGGATCTCAAGGAGATTTCAGAAGCGCTTATCAGTCACTTCTATCAAGAGAAATTAAATGAGTCTATTCCAGAGTGAAGGTGTTTGTTTGTTCCAATCTTTTGGGCAACGTGGCCAAAATAAGAAGGCAAAATCTGCTCAAAAATCTAAGAAACCAACGAAACTCTTCAATGGCGAGATAAACTCATATGCGTAGTGTAAGGGAGCTTATCAAACTCTCTACTGAATACCTAGAAAAAAAAGGTGTTGCCCACGCCCGTCGGGAAGCGGAAGAACTGTTAGCCGCACTCCTTAACCGAAAACGCCTTGAACTCTATTTCGACTACGATGCACCTCTCGAAGAAGGGGAAGTGACAAAATATCGGGAATGGATCAAACGGAAAGGAGAGAAAGAACCTCTTGCCTACATTATAGGTGAGGTTGGATTTTTAGATCTTAAGCTCAAAGTGACCTCTTCTACTTTAATTCCTCGCCATGAAACCGAAATCTTTGCTGATCTCATCCTCAAAAAACTTCCCGAAATGCCGCTTGAAATCTGGGATATTTGCTGTGGGACTGGTTGTCTTGGCTTGGCGATTAAAAGTAAGAGACCCTCTTCTCATGTGAGACTATCAGACATTTCAAAAGAAGCTCTTGAAATCGCCCACACAAATGCACAGCTCAACGGTCTAGAGGTGGATCTTCTAGAGGGAGATCTTCTTACCCCTTATACTGGCTCTAAAGCTGACGTAATCATCTGTAACCCGCCCTATGTCACAACTGAGGAATATGAGATGTTAGAAGAGGAAGTGCGCCTGTTTGAGCCCAAAGGAGCTCTCGTTGGAGGACTTGAGTTTTATCAGCGGTTTGCAGCTGAGCTTCCCCCCTTTTTAAACGAGGGCGCCAAGCTATTTTTTGAAATTGGAAAGAATCAGAAAGATGCGCTTATGGAGATTTTTTCCAAAAGTCATTGGAAACAAAAACATTGTGAAAAAGATTGGGGGGGGCATGACCGCTTCTTTTTTCTTGAATATCATAGAAATTTTGGGTAGAATAATACCAATTGCAAGAAATCAATCCATAAATTGAGCTGGATCTTTCCAGTTAAAGCTGCCCTTTCGATCTCGCTAACCAACAAGTGGTTGAGATCGATCTCCAAGCGCATGTTTTTCATGGGAATTTCTCCGCCAATTTTTGAATTGATTCCTTGCAATTGGTGTAAGCCCTTTCATGGAGAGATAGATGTTTGGTGGTATCACAGAAAAATTTCAAAATGTTTTCACAGCGCTTGGTTCTAAAAAAAAGTTAACAGAAGAAAACATTTCTAATGCAGTGCGAGAGGTCCGTTTGGCCCTTCTTGATGCTGATGTGAACTATACCGTTGCAAAAAACTTTATCAAGCAGGTCAAAGAAAAAGCTCTAGGTGAAGAGGTCACTAAATCGGTAACCGCAGGCGATCAATTCACCAAAATCATCCATGATGAGCTTAAAGCTCTGATGGGAGGAGATGAAGCTCCCCTTGATATTGGTCGTCATCCATCTGTGATCCTCATGTGTGGTTTGCAAGGGTCGGGTAAAACAACTCAGTCAGCAAAACTAGCCCTTTATCTTAAGAAACAAAATAAGAAAGTCCTCATTGCCGCGTGTGACTTGCAGCGCCCTGCCGCTATCGACCAACTCGAAACGCTTGGGTCGCAAGTTGAAGTCCCCATCTATGCCGATCGTAACCAAAAGAATCCGGTAAAAGTTGCTAAAGGAGCCTTAGACCAAGCAAAGAAAGAAGCCTTTGATGTTCTCATTATCGATACCGCCGGACGTCTCCACATCGATGACGAACTGATGAAAGAGCTTAGCAAAATCAAAGAGGGCGTTGATCCCCATGAAATCCTCTTTGTTGCCAACGCGGCAACAGGACAAGATGCGGTGAAAACAGCGGCCGAATTTGATCAGCAAATAGCCATTACGGGAACAATTCTCACCATGCTCGATGGAAATACCCGCGCCGGTGCTGCCATCTCGATTCGTGAAGTGACCGGAAAACCTCTTAAGTTTGAAGGGGTTGGGGAAAAAGTAACCGACTTCCAACTCTTCAACCCCCAATCGATGGCAGATCGAATCCTTGGAATGGGTGATGTGATCAACCTCGTCAAAAGGGCGGAAGAACATGTTAGCGAAGAAGATGCTGCGAAACTTCAGAAAAAGCTCCTTAAAGCATCCTTTACCTTTGATGATTTCCTCAAGCAGATGCGTTCTATCAAGAAGATGGGATCGCTAAAAAGTCTCCTTTCAATGATGCCCGGTTTTTCTAAGATGGGGGATTTTGAAGTCTCTGATAAAGAGATGGGGAAAATTGAGGCGATCATTCTCTCGATGACTCCCAAAGAGCGACTTGGTCTCGATGAGCTCATCCCACCTCGTCGCCGCCGGATTGCTGATGGAAGTGGCTCTTCGATTGATGACGTCAATCGGATGATTAAAAATTTTAAGCAGATCAGGCAGATGATGAAAAAGATGCCAGGGATGAAGAAAAAGTTCATGAACGACCCCAACATGAAAGAGCAACTTTCAGGTCTCAAAGGAAAACTTGGGAATTTTATCTAAGCGTTACGATCAGCGTCTGTAAGCAACTTCCATCCCGTAAATTTAAGACTTCTAAGGGGCGTTCCTTCAGGGAGGAGTTTTAGATTTTCTGGGACTTTCAAGTATTGAACCGCAATCTTTTGTTCTTTAATGTGGTTAAAAACCTTGCTGTCAAGTTCCTTGGGTTGTTTGTCAGAAAGGCCAATCCTTCGCAAATTTGGGAGAAGCTCGAGTTGCTTTAAAATCGCATCATGAAGAGGCGCTGGGTCATTCCTATTAAAAAAAGTCCTACCTTCTGCATTAAATCGATTAGAACCAGCCCTTAAAAAGTTTCCACTAAATTGATCAAAAGCAACCCCTTCATAATGGAGGCGCATGCGGCGTATCTCAGAGAGGAAAAAGAAACTAGATTTGGTTTTATTATAGTCTAAAAAGTCGTTCCAGCTTGGATTTAGCTCACGGAGGTTTTGGATGAGGGTCTGTACATCTTGGGCTAAGGTGCCTTGTTGTCCTTTGGGACATTTGAGCTTTCTTTTATTTTTATTTAAACGTTTCTTGATAAAGGTGCTAGTGTCAGGATCGTTACATTTAAGGTGCGCAAAAGTTTTAAGAGCAATGCCCATAATGACAGAGGGGGCATAGGTGAGGACGTAAAAGATTTTTTTTACAGTTGAGGCTGTTTCAGTGAAGGCATCATCCCATTGGACAATTTTTTCTTTTCCCCGTTGAATCAGGTCGACTTTTTTTCCACTCCAAAAGTAGCGGTGAGGGGAGAGAAACCAGTTCCCCCACTGCTCGGATTTGGGGATGCTTTTCCCCTTCACTTCTGTGCTTAGGAGATAAGAAAGTGTACTTATTTGGGGTGTTACTTGAGCTGCTTCCATAGACATCCTTTTTCTTATATTTTAGGAAGCATTTTAATATGAATAAACAATTATTGGGAAGGCAATTTTGACTGGCTTTCAATAGGATATTTTTTAATACCATTTTTTTCGAGGATAAGGTAACATGAATGATCTTAATAGATTTGTGAATTGGAGAATGCACTGATGGTACTAAAGATACGCCTAAGACAACAGGGTCGAACTAATCGATTGACTTACCGCTTAGTAGTCGCCGACTCGCGCTCGCCTCGTGATGGGAAATATGTCGAAAATTTAGGACATTATGATCCACATGCTGATGGTGAAAAGGACGCTGTTTTGCGCGAAGATAGGATCCAACATTGGGTCGATCTAGGAGCAGAGCTTTCTGAGAAAGCTGAATCTCTTATTGCTAGAAAAGCACCTGGAGTGACGAAAAGCTTAAGAGAAAGAGCTGCTGCAAAAGTCAAGAAGCGGAGCGAAAAACGGAAAGCAAAGAAGAAGTAATCTTTGTGAAACGTTTTGATATCTTGTCCCTCTTTCCTGAGTACTTTGAGGGCCCTTTTGATGTCAGTATGATCAAACGGGCTAGGGAAAATGGGCTCCTAGAGATCAATCTCGTGAATTTGCGAGATTTTGCATCGGGAAGATATCAACAGATAGATGATCGTCCGTATGGCGGTGGGCCGGGAATGGTGTTAATGGCAGAGCCGGTTACCAAAGCTGTGCGAGATGTAAAAAATGAAAAATCCCATGTGGTCTACTTGACCCCTCAGGGGAAACCTCTCACCGCTAGGCGGTGCAAAGAGCTGGCAGAAAAAGAGCACTTAGTTGTTCTTTGTGGCCACTACGAGGGGATCGATGAGAGGGCGATTAAATCCGAAGTCGATGAGGAGATTAGCATTGGGGATTTTGTCCTGACAAGTGGAGCCCCAGCTGCCATCGTTTTGGTCGATAGCGTCTCCCGCTTCATACCGGGGGTGATCGGAAACGAAGAGGCAATAAGGCAAGACTCGTTTGAGAATGGAATGTTTGATGCGCCGGTCTATACCCGGCCCCCCGTTTTTGAAGAGATGGAAGTTCCAGAGACTCTTCGTCAAGGCAACCATGCGGAAATTGAGGCCTGGAGAAAGAAAACGGCACAGGAAAAAACAGAGCGGGTAAGACCCGATCTGATGAAAAAGTTACAAAGAAATTAGGAGAAAAAAGTCATGAGTCGCGATGCGCTACTTGAGGAAATCGAAACCAATCAGCTAAAAAAAGACATTCCCCATTTTAATGTCGGCGACACAATCAAAGTTCACATTCGGATTATTGAAGGGGAAAAAGAGAGAATACAGGTTTTCACTGGAACTGTTATTGCACGGCGAGGATCAGGTCTTTCTGAAACCTTTGCGATGTATAGAATTGCCTACGGCACCAGAATGGAGCGAGTCTTTTCTCTTCATAGTCCTCGCATTTCGAAGATTGAAGTGATGCGCTCAGGAAAGGTAAGGCGCGCAAAACTTTATTATCTCCGCGGCACTGCAGGAAAAGCTGCGAAGGTAAAAGAGAAAATCGGTGTTAAAAAGCCAAAGATTGCCGCTCTTATTCATGAAGAAGCTCCTCCAGAAGTTAGAGAAGAAGCTCCAGCTGTTGAAGAAGTAAAGGGAGAAGAAGGACCTAAAGCTGAAGAGAAAAAGCCTAAGAAAAAAGCTCCGAAAAAAGAAGAAGAAAAAAAGAAGCCGAAAGACGAAACTCCTAAATCAGAGTAGGACCTGTGAGCCAAACTGAATTTGAAGAGGGCGCCTACAGTGAAGGACGCCGGCTTATAGCTGGTGTGGATGAGGCGGGGCGTGGTCCTCTTGCTGGGCCTGTTGTTGCTGCAGCGTGCATCCTCCCAAGAGGACTTCAGATTGAAGGGATTGACGACAGTAAAAAGCTCACTCCCGATCAGCGAGAAGAGCTTTATCAGACTATTACAAAACATCCAGATATTATCTTTGGCATTGGCGTTGTAGAAAATGATCTCATCGATGAGATGAACATTTTGCGAGCATCACTTCATGCAATGGCCCTTGCTGTAAAAGAGCTTTCTGAGGAGCCTGATTACCTTCTCATTGATGGGAATCACCTTCCCCCCACACAAATCGTATCAAAAGCTGTGATCAAGGGGGATAGTCGTTCGGTGAGCATTGGTGCGGCTTCCATCATTGCAAAACACTACCGCGATCTTCTCATGATTGAGTATCATGAAAAATTTCCCTACTATGGTTTTGATAAGCATAAAGGATATGGGACAAAAATGCATATAGAAGCTTTGAAAACCCATGGTCCTTGTCCGATTCATCGGACGAGTTTTGAACCGGTGAAGTCCTTGACTTCTCCTAGAGATTCCAGTATAAACGAGCGTTAATTAAGATAGGATTTTCCTCTATGGCACGTAGTATGACCGCCTACGGAAGGGCCCACGCCAAAACTGATGAAGGGCTTTTTTTAATTGAAATTCATTCAGTGAACCGGAAAAGCTTAGATATCAACACCAATCTTCCTAAGGAGCTCCTTGTTTTGGATATGGGGCTAAGAGGACGTCTGGGAAATGTGGTAAAGCGGGGGTATATTACTGTTCGGATCACGAAGGAGAGTGGAAATAGTTCTCTTGTTGAAACTCCTTCGGAAGAGGCGTTGAAAAGACTCCATGCAAAGTGGTCAAAGTGTGCTAAAGATTTAGGCTATGATCCAAAAGAAGCGGTCCCTTTTTCGATGCTGATGCAATTTACCTTGGAAGCGATTCCTCCTGGAAAATCGCCTGATGAAAAGCTTAAAGAAGCACTCTTTAAGGGGTTTGATGAAGCTATCAAAGCCTTTATAGATATGAAAGAAGTTGAAGGGGATGTTTTAACAGCTGACATTTTCCCTCGACTCAAAGAGATCGAGACTAGTATCGCAAAAGTAGAAAGGCTTGCAAAACTTGCTCCTAAACGTTACCACGACCGGTTAGCAAAAAAACTGGAAGAGCTAAAGATTAATCACGAGGGAGATGAAGAGAGGCTGGCGCGAGAAATTGTCCTTTTTACCGACAAGCTTGATGTGACAGAGGAGATTACCCGCCTCTCCTCCCATGTGAAACAATTTGAAGGGATACTTCAGAAAGATAAAACTCGTGTTGGACGAGAACTTGATTTTTTAACGCAAGAGATGAACCGCGAAGTGAATACGATTGCTGCAAAATCACAAGAACTTGAAATTACGCAAGCGATTTTAGCTGTGAAAAGTGAGCTGGAAAAAATTCGGGAGCAGTTAGCAAATATCGAATGAAAGGTCAGCTAATCATTGTAAGTGCTCCTGCTGGAACGGGAAAAACAACCCTTGTCCATATGCTCAAAAATGAGTTTCCAGACAAGGTGACGCAAAGTATTTCTTGCACTACAAGGAAACCTCGACAGGGAGAGATTGATGGAAAAGATTATGTCTTCTTGAAGGAAGAAGCTTTTGAAGAGAGAGTTAAAAGAGGTGAGTTTTTAGAGCACGCGATTGTCTTTGGTGATCATTATGGAACTTTAAAAGAGATGGTTAAAAATCAGCAAGAAGCTGGGAAGGATGTCATACTCGTAATTGATACTCAAGGAGCTCTAGCTCTGAAGAAAAAAGTAAAAGCTCTCTATATTTTTATTGCCCCTCCTTCAATGGAGGTTTTGGAAGAAAGGCTAAAAAACAGAAAAACTGAATCGCCTGATACTTTAAAAAAACGGCTCAAATGGGCCCAATATGAGATGGATCAGGCCAAACATTATGATTATACAATTGTCAATGACGATTTAAGTGTTGCTTATGAAGCACTCAAAAGTATCGTGATTGCAGAAAAACATCGCGAAGGAGGAAACCATGACGCATGATGAACTTACAAAAGAAGGCTATACACCCCTTTTCCCTGATACTTTTCGACTGACGCACTATGCGATTGCTATTGCGCAAAGACAGATCCAAAGTGGAAACGAGGATCTAAATGTCACTCAACTTCTAAAGGAAATTCGGAAGAATCCTCCTAAAAAAGAGGAAGAAATAACCGAAGAATGAAAGTTCTGATTACGGCAGCACTCCCCTATGCGAATGGCCCTCTCCATTTTGGACATATTGCAGGTGCCTACTTGCCAGCGGATTGCTATGCCCGTTTTCAGAGACTCATCGGAAAAGATGTTCTCTATATCTCTGGCTCTGATGAACATGGGGTAGCGATCACCCTAAGCGCAGAGATTGCTGGCCGCAGTCCCAAAGAGCATGTCGATCATTTTCATCTGGTGTTGCAGGACTTTTTTAAGAAAATGAATATTAGTTTCGACCACTACTCCCGAACAACCTGGGAGGGGCATGTTGAGCCAACGCAAACCTACTTTAAAGAGCTCCTAAAGAATGGGTATATCGAGGAAAGAGTCACTGATCAACTCTATTCCGAAAAGGATAAACGTTTTTATGCCGATCGTTACGTTATGGGAACCTGTCCCAAATGCGCTTTCGAAGAGGCGCGGGGAGATGAATGTCCCAGATGCGCTGTAAGCTATGAAGCGACCGACTTAAAAAACCCTAAATCAAAGCTTACTGGATCACCCCTAACCCTCAAAGCAACCAAACATTGGTTTATCCGCTTCGATCTCTTTAAAGAAGAACTCTCCAAGTGGATTAAAACCAAAAACTGGAAATCTAACGTTATCAATTTTGCCCAAAACTATATCGATGACCTCAAACCACGGGCGATTACTCGTGATTCCGACTGGGGAATTCCTGTTCCCTTAGAAGGGGCTGAGGGAAAAGTTCTCTATGTGTGGTTCGATGCTCCGATTGGTTATATTTCTGCTACTAAGGAGTGGGCTCAAAAAGAGGGGGATCCCGATGGTTGGAAACGTTACTGGTGCGATGAAAATACGAAACTTGTCAATTTCATTGGAAAGGATAATATCCCTTTTCATGCCATTTTTTTTCCAGCTATGACGATGGGGCAAGATCAGCCCTATAAAATTGTCGATGAGCTTCCTGCAAATGAGTTCTATAATTTAGAGGGGAAACAATTCAGTAAATCAGCAGGTTGGTATATCGATCTTGATTCGTTCTTTAAGAATTTTACAGCTGATCAAATCCGCTATGCCATTGCTGCCAATGCTCCCGAAACCCAAGATAGTGAGTTCTCTTGGAAAGACTTTCAGATGAGATGCAATGGTGAACTCCTTGGAAAGTATGGGAACCTTATTAACCGAGTTCTTGTCTTTACCCAAAATAAGTGCGACGGAGTCATGCCCCCTTATGGAGATCTCAAACGAGAAGATGAGGTTTTCATCGAAAAGATCGATGAGCTCACTAAAGCGATCTATGAAGCCTATTCTCATTTCCATCTTCGCAAAGCAACGCAATTGGTCATGGAACTTGCTCAAGAGGGAAATATTTACTTCGATGCAAAAAAACCATGGAAAGATCCTGAAGGGATGGGGACAACGATTGCTTGCTCCTTGCGCGCATTAAATGCCTTGGCCCTGATCTCTTTCCCAATCATTCCGAAGTCTGCTGAAAAACTGTGGAAACTGCTCGGCAATGAAACCCACCTAAAAGATCAAAAGTGGGAATCTGTTCTAGAGACAGGGATCCCACCAAATCGCACCTTCCCAAAACCTGAGGTGCTCTTTTCCAAAGTGGAGGATAACGTGATAGAAAATGAACTTGAAGCGTTAAAATCCAAGTAACGACCTATCTTTACCAACAAGGTGATAGGTTCACTTTTTATCAAGATAAAGAAAACCTGGCCCTTTAGGGCCGGGTAGTTTAACGCCACTTTGGGAGGGGTACGAAGCCCCTCCCCAAAACGATTCCCCGTCCTT
>JANQJL010000034.1 GCA_028281675.1 Simkaniaceae bacterium | reverse complement strand
AAAGGACGGGGAATCGTTTTGGGGAGGGGCTTCGTACCCCTCCCAAAATGGCGTTAAACTACCCGGCCCTAAAGGGCCAGGTTTTCTTTATCTTGATAAACCAGAATGATTTTTATTCTCGCAGGGAAATTCAAAATATCCCCTTATTTTCTTTCCAGTTGCGGAAAAAATGCGGAAAATCGTGAAAGAAAAAAGAAATGTCTATAAAATCTAGGGCTTATCCTTACGAGAGAAAAGCTTATGGACAATTCTGCTAATAACGGTTCACTTATTCTTTATCAAACAGAAGATGGGAAGACACAAATAGAAGTTCAGCTTCTTGATGAAACTGTATGGCTTACCCAATCACAAATGGCTGAGCTGTTTAGTAAGGATAAAAGAACAATTTCTGAGCACATTCAAAACATCTTCAAGGAAGGAGAACTATCTGCAGATTCAACTGTCCGGAATTTCCGGATAGTTCAAAAAGATTGCAATAATAGACAATCCATTCTTCTCTGCACATTCATAGATCAATCGATAGAGAATAAATCTTAAAATTTCTATTTAGGATTAATTTGTAGTTTTATTTCTTTCAATTAGTGTGAACCCCGCCCTAAAGGACGGGGAATCGTTTTGGGGAGGGGCTTCGTACCCCTCCCAAAGTGGCGTTAAACTACCCGGCCCTAAGGGGCCAGGTTTTCTTTATCTTGATAAATCATTCATATCGAGCTCCATCTGGTAGTGTGGCACAGGATGCCAACTGGCAATAAATTCTCCAGTGATTTTAAACCCGACTTTTTCATAAACATGAATAGCACGGTGGTTTGTTTTTTCAGGGTCAATCAGAATCTTTTTCATATGGGAAAACTGATCTTTAAGGAACTTTTGAATCATAGGGGTAGCAAGTCCTTTTCCTAAGTAATGAATATCGCAGATGAAAACATCTAAAGTGATAGCATCTGCCCCTTCTGGAGAAGTAATTAAGAAAGCAAAGGGCATTTCTTTATCATATCCGATCCAGTAGGTTGCACTGGACTTACCTTTAAAGAATGCTTGTATGCCGTTTAATGTATTTTGCAGACCTATTCCGTGGATCCACTCTCTGATATGGGGCTGCTTAAGCCACTCATGAATCAGGGTTTCTTGGAATGGTTTTGCTAGTTCAAAGGAAAAATCTGAAGGTTGAATAGCTTCTTGGAGGATTTCTTGAATGACATGGCGTGCATTATTCGCAAGCGCACTATTCGTGTCTTTATAGTAGGGAAGGGCAATGAGGGCACAGGAGAGTGCCCAACCACGGCCACGCTCCCATGTTGCATCATCAACTCCTAATCCAGCGCGAAAAATATCTCTCATCTCTAAAGGCAAAAGGTTCCATGCTACGATTAAATCACACGCAGGATCCCCAATTCCTAAATTTCCAAAATCGATCACAGCATGTAGCTTGCCCTCTTGCATAAGGAGGTTTCCAGGTGATAAATCCCCATGGACCCAAACAGGGGGTTTTGACCAAGGTGGAGCTTTTAAAATATCTTCCCAAATGCTTGTAAGAGCATTAACGTTAACCATTCCTCCCAATTGCTTTAGAGCTTTTTGGACCTCAATATCTTGCTTTCCTTTTAAGGGAATGCCACGAGGCGAAATGGGACCATGAGGCAATTTTATCTTGTGAAGGGCTTTAATAAATGCAATCAGCTCTTTTGTAAGCGAGAGAGGGTTTGGAATTTGACCGACCATTGGGCTCTTCCCTTCAAGGAAACGGTAGATACCCCAAGTCCAAGGAAAAGCTTCGGATGATTTTCCTTTAGCAATGGGTTCTGGGGTCAAAAAAGGGAGAAAAGGGGCAATCTTTGGAAGCCATTCATATTCTTTGTCTATATCGCCTACTGCCCAATCAATCCGTGGCAGGTGGACAAGCATGTCACTTCCAAGCCTAAAGAGTGCATTGTCTGTTCCTGACGAAGAAAAATGCCTGAGGGGAAGGTTTTTCCACTGAGGAAATTGTTTTTCTACAAGCCTTTGCACAAGTGCTTTGTCAATGTCGAATTCATTAGCGTGCATTTTACTCATATTTTCCCTAAAGTAAGTCGTCAAGAAACTTCCGGTTAAATTGGTAGAGGTGATTATCGGTGGTTTTCCAAGTGTTCCGTTTGACTAAAAAACCAATGGTTGCAATGGCTTTATTGAGACGAAGGAAGGGGATAAGAGGTGAATAGTCAGGAAACTTTCTGATGTTTGCATAACCCAGGTAAAAATTGTCTTTATGGTTTTTTAACCAATCTCCATGTTCGATGGAGCAAAAATCCTCTTCTGCAAAGCTTGCTCTGGCACCAGCCCAATCGATCACTCCTTTTAACTTCCCATTATGGACGATTAGGTTACCAGGGCGAAAGTCACGATGGATAGCGCAGGGACCATCTACTGATGAGAGAAGGTCCAGATGGGAGTGATAATAGCTCTCAGAGGCATTGAGTACATGTGAGGGGAGATGGTTTTTACATTCCTCTAATCCTTCTTCAAATTTAAAAGTAAAATGCTCCTTAGGATCATCGCTTAGTTGATCTTGGATGGGATCGCCATAGCCTGGGAAGCGATTCAGGTGGATAAGGGCTAAGCTTTGGCCGAGCTCCTGCGCTAGAGAGGATGTCATTTCACATGAGGTTAAGAGAGACCCGGGCAAGCATTCCATTAAGATCGCTCCACGAATCTCCCTTTTAGGAGGAACTGTGTTTAAAATACGAGGAACGGGTAGTTGATTTGAGAGAAGTTTCAAAAAGTAGAGTTCTCTTGAATAATGGTTTTCTTGATCAGAAATTTTCAAAATGAGCTTTTTGCCATTCGACTGTGTCACATGGTATGTTGTTGCAACAATTGCATCTTGATGATCGATTAGAGAAAACAAGGCCGTTTGAAGCCCAAGTGTTTCCTGATAATAATTGATATCGATAGGCTTCATGATTTCCTTAGGGTTAATGGCTTCACAAGCCATAGCAAAAGGTCATCATCGAGGGGATAGGACTGACCAGGCTTTGTGCTGAGTCCCTTGTAGGTAATGCCACTTCCATCGGGAATGTAACCTAATCGGAAATAGAGTCTTTGGGCAGGGCCATAATCTTGGTAGAGCCCGACTCCAATGCCAATTTCATGATAACCCTCTTCGAGAGCAAGCCTTTCGATTGCTTGAATGAGAGCTTTTCCAAGTCCTTGCCTTCGGTATGCCTCATCGATCCAAATGGCATTCACTTCAGGGATATTTAAGCGGTTAAAGGTTGGGTTTTCTGACTTTCGAAGAAGGCTACCATAGCCCAGTATTTTATTTTGGTTTTCTATGACAAAGACAGTTCGAACGCCTTCTTCCTGCTCTTGATGATAGGTTTCCCAAATGGCTTGAGTTTTTTCTGGGGTAGACCAGGGAAATGAAAATCGTTTGATGATTCTTAAAAGATCAGTTGAGCTTTGCATTGGCCGAATTAAAAAGCTTTCTTTTAGCATGACGTTTTCTTCCATTCCTTTGCAGAGATCCGGTAGAGCACATGCCTTCTTAATGGATGACCTTCAGGAAGTTTGGGGTGGTCAAAATCATCAGCAGGATCATGTTGCATCCCAATCCGTTCCATCACCCTTCTAGAGCGTTTATTTTGGGTGGCTGTAAAAGAAACGAACTCATTTAAACGTAGAGCTTGGAATCCATATTTTAGCGCTGCTTTTGCTCCTTCAGTTGCATATCCTTTTCCCCAATAGTCAAAGGCGAGTCGCCATCCAATTTCGGTTGCGGGAGCAAAGTGAACGGGAAGAGTCGATTGCTCTATGGGGTTTAGTCCAATGAAACCAATAAAATTTTGAGTCCTGGTCTCGGAAACAGCCCAAAACCCCCAACCCCTCTCTTTTAGTCGGGATTGCATTCTTTTGACCATTTGATCGCTTTCAGCCTTACTTAGAGGTGCAGGAAAATATTTCATGACGCGGGGATCACGATTTAGCTTAGCAAAAAGATCCAGATCTTCTTCTTTCCAAAAGCGGAGGACTAGGCGGTCTGTTTGTAGCTTCGTCATCATTTATCAAGATAAAGAAAACCTGGCCCTTTAGGGCCGGGTAGTTTAACGCCACTTTGGGAGGGGTACGAAGCCCCTCCCCAAAACGATTCCCCGTCCTT
>JANQJL010000024.1 GCA_028281675.1 Simkaniaceae bacterium | reverse complement strand
TTTTACCATTGAATGACATTTTAGTTCCTTCTATTACTTTGATTTTCAAATCAAGAAAACCATCTTCTGTTGGCCAGTACCTAACAGACCCCATCTCCCCTTTCTTCACCCAAGGAAAAAGCTGACCCAGTGTAAGTTTAGATTTGATCTCCTTTGGATCTTCTTTATTTAATTCAATACTTAAAATCTCAGGCCTTGCGGTGTGCACGTTAAATATATTGCCATATTTATTTCCATTAAATTCTTCCCAATCAATTTTCGCTTCATCTGATAACTCCGTTAATTTATCAACTTTTTCACTAATTTTATTAAATGAAACATCAGCTAAATAACTTGGTAAACTCAACTGATCTAATGATTTTAGTCGAGCATCTGCTTTAGTTATAAATCCATCGAAGAGATTTGTACTTCTAGCCTCTTTCAGCATCGATAACACCTTCCGATACCAAAGTGTTAAACCAATGGCCTCATCTCGCACCTTGAACCAATAACTAAATAAATTACGAAGATCATCATTAGAACGGTCGAAAGATTTAATATTTCCGAATAAAAAAGAATCCAATAGCGAAGGGAATCGCATCCCGTTAATGGCAATGCCGATGCGATTTGCTTCACCTACTGCAGCTAAAAACTCAAGCTCTGCTGCTTTTCGTTGGTATTGCGTAACATAGTTTTTATAGTCTTCATTAATTTTGTTTTTGATTTTAGCAATTTCGGTTACGCGATCAGCATTAATCAATTCAAGATCATCTATAGCAGATTGGATTTGTGAATCTTCAATCTTAAGCCTTGCGATCTCTACTAATACTCGAGCGACTCCTAAATCTATATGAGCAACTTCCTCGGAAATTTTGCTTTCTTCTAGCTGGTTTTGCATCTCTTCGAGTTCATTTTTTAGACCTTTTATCCTATTCCCTATTTCTTCTGTGGCATTTTCAATCTTACCAACAACAGCAATAGCATCTCCAGATTTCTCAATTTGATTTGCAGCAGATTGAATACTTACAATCTTTTCTTGAATTGGTCTTATATAATTATTCCTTAATTTGTGTATATACCTTCTAACAAAAGCAGAGGGATCAACCTTAAGAATGGTATTTTTTGGGGGATCAAGTTTTATCTGTTCCCCAATACTCTTCCAAGTATCTCGAAATTTTTGAATTTTTCTACCATATGAACTGACTCCATCCACAACAACCAGACATCTATCTTGTAACTTATTTTTATCTACGATCTTTTCAAAAACTTTGGAAGCAATCGTTTTTGGTAAAACCTTGATTTCTTGCTCGCCTTCTTTGAGAGTCAAAAGAAATTGATCTAAGTTTTTCTTACCTTTAGCGTCTATTTTTCCCTCAATCTTTTTTAGAGTACCTTTCAAATTGTTTAATATATCTAATCCTTCCTCACCACTTCTTTGATAAACCTCTAGGGTCATTAATTTCAATTTATTTGGTACAAAATTATTGAGGTCTTTTTCTATCTGGCGGTATACAGATTCCACATTTCTTTTATGTGTATCAATCTTTGATTGAGTCCATCCATGAATTCTTGAGAGTGAGGTATCAACCTTTCCCTCAAAGTTCAATCGCGCATCATTTGCCTTATTGGCAAGTTTTACTCCTTTATCAAAAAGCTCAGTTAATTCCTCTTCAATGCCAGAAACTACGCTTAGGTAGCTTTTCTCAATATCACTAAGATTTTTTAGGTTTTGGTCTGATAAATTGTGAGTCAACAGACGCATTTTTCCTGACAAATCAACTTGAAGTTGCCCATCTTTCACACGGACATCTAAATTTGATTCTATATGTCTGACAATCTCGATGAAGTCACCACCCTTTATCTTGTCCAATAGAGGATCACCAAAATCTAAAATGGCACTTCCAGAATCTACGGCTTTAGATAACGATTCAAAAGTGTTATTGACTGTAGTAAGATTCTTGTTAATGTCTTTCAAATCATTCGAACTGTATGAGACCCAAGCAATCGCAACACCTTGAGCTACAGGAAGAAGGTTTGAAATACTGTTAAGAGATGAACCTAAATTACTAAAATCTGCAGTTGAAATCTTATCAGCTAAACTTGCACCCATCATCGCAGCATTTAAAGCTGCCGTTAACGGCGATGCAGCACCTCCCGTATAAATATTCACCACAACACTAGCCACTGCTAAAACCCCTTGAACAGCTTTTAGAAAACCACTACGCTTTTTCCTAGGGGCTGCTTCTCTTTTCTTTAAATCGCCTGCAACTTTTTCAATTTTATCCTTAAATGTATCAAGCTGTTTATGAAGCTCATTCAATTGATTATAGAATGATCCTTCTTTTTCAGATGTGATTTCCTCTAGCACCTTTAACGACAATCGATGCCGAGTAACTTCACACCTTGCTATATTCAATCTTTTTTCAGCTGATAGCTCCTCAAATTTTTTTGCACTTTTGGATAGAACAGCAATCCGATTCGCTAATCTTGCTTTTTTGCAGTATTTTTCTCTAATTTCTGAATTTCTTTTAGCAATCTGCTCTGTGATTTTTGCGATTTCTAAGGCAAGATTCGCTAAATTCACCTCTTCTTCGGTTATATCCAAACTTAATGAAGCTGCGCCTATGATTTGGTTAGTATTTAAGCTTTTCTGATATTCATTTATATAATCAGCAATTGTATTAGAATGTTCTTTAAGTACTTTCTGAGCCCGCTTTAATTCCTGGTAATAATACCCAGGAGGATAAGGCGGCAACATCTTAGAACTCAGTCCTGACCAAGGTACTTCATTTAATTGATCTCCTTGATCTTTCTCAAGAGTGAATGCAAGATTCTTTATATGATCTCTTACAAGAATGAAATCTAACAATGACCTTGCGGATTGAGAAGCAGAAAGAGAGCCAGAAAAAGTGCGTTGGCCAAGTATTGAAAGTAGCATGTTTTTTGATTTTTCTTTATCCCAGCGATCTTGTTCACTCTTGAATAAATCTTGAAGTTTATTTGTATTAAATCTCTCATTACTTAATTTATTTTCACCCCAGAACTTTTCAACATGCACCCACTCTTGCTGAACATCTCTGAGCCTGGGTAAAACAACTAAACTTGCTTCCTTTATTTTTATAGTGGAATTTTCTAATGTGTTCTGGGTTTTATAGAGTTCTAATGAACTTCGTAGTGAAGTTAATAATAAGCTTGAATATCTCTCACCTCCAGGCTCACTCCCCCACCTAACTCCACGTCTCTTCGATAAAACTTTCAGTTCATCACCAATTAAATCTTCAAATTTTCTTTTTTCATCACCAGGCATTCCATTAACTGTGCGGTCGAGAAAGCTAATGGTATTTTTCCAGGGACCTGGAGCAGGCATATGTACGAACGCCATAAACAGCATGTAAGAATAAAGTATTTCGGCATCTCTCAATCTATAACTCTCAGCCCCTAATGCTGCGAATCTTAAATTTTCAAATGCCTTTCGATCGAGATCTTCTGATATCGCCTTTAATTGATTCTCAATACTAGCGTAGGCTTCTCCAGCAATCCGGCTTCTTTGAAAAACTGAAGTTAATGCTGTAATAATTCTGTAAAATCGTGCTTCATCACTGAAACTCTTAACAGATTGATAATACAATCTAAGCCGCTTGACCAATTTAATAGCATCTTTGTCTGTACCAGAGATTAAATTACTTTCAATCATTGAAAGCGCGGTCACCATCTCTTCAAAGCAAGGATCTTTGGCCTTATAATCATCAGTAGAATATAAATCGACAATATCTGTCCAAGTATAAATCAGCGACCATAAGGACATGGATCCATAAGTAGATTTACAAAATTTATCTTCCTCATTAGGAACTGAAACAAATGAAGTCTCTCCACCTGAAGTCCAAATGTTAATAAAGTTCAAATGTTTTTTATTTGAAGGTATGAGAGGAAAATGAAGCTTTACCTTTTTACCTGGAATAGGGGCATTTAACCCTCTTAAAAATCTTAATTGATATAAGCTAAAATTAGATTTTTCATTCCCATGTAAAGAACGAATTCTCAATAATTTTTCGAGAACTCCATTTTTCCCATATGCTTTTTGAAAAATAGTTTCTCCATTTGACTGGCTCTTATACCAGCTTTTTTTTTCTGCGAGCTTACAGATCCAAGACAGTGAGAGGTGATAGAGAATCACTTTATTATTCGTAATATCAACCCAACCACCCCGGCGTAAATTTGGTATTTCTTTTATGGAAATAGCAATATTCAACCGATTATTTATTTCATCCAGAACTCGTACTATTTTTTCAGGTTTTAAGTTTTCTTCTTTTAATGAATGTGTCCAAAAGTATTTATCCTTATCTCTTTCCTTATCTACAATCTGAAGGCGTAATTTCTCTGCTGCTTTTAGATATAATTCTTCGTGACTTTCTTCTGATACCAAAGGGGAAGATTTAACACAAGCGAGGTAAAGACAAACTGAAATAATTAAGGCGGCCTTAGAATCACAAGCAAGCATCACTTTCTCCAAAGAAATGTTTAAGAAATCTCTATTAATCACCCTAAAACAAACCATTTGAAATCATTGAGAATAACCAAAAAGTATGGTCACATCTCCGTCGTGGGCAGTCAGTTTAAACATTCCTTGACTTTGTACTCTTCCTAATTCATCTCGATGAATAACGGCTTGATTTTTAGTAGTCCGGGCATAATCCTTCTGGCTATTAAATCCCCATGGTTCATTATCAGGTTTTGTACTGTTACCCTTATAAATTTTTATTTTAGCCGTCGTCTTTGGGTAAACTATCACCTTACCGACTAAGGCACTATTATTTATGAGGCTGATTGTTTGATTATTTTTTAACCAACAATATATACTCTCATTATTTTTAAGCTTTGTAGTGTAGTTTTGTTGTGGGCCTCTTATTGCTCGATAAAGTTTTTCAGAATTATTTTTAGAGTTATCTTGTAGGCTAACAAAATTACCATTCAAAGCTTTTATGACTTCTTTACCTGAAGCCACATTAGATTTTTTTAAGCTATCAATTTTCCGAATTAATTCCCCCTGATTGGCTTTTTGCTCTGTAGATAGCTTTGCGAAATGTTTATGAAGCTCAAGAATTTCAGATTGCTGCTCGGCTATTAATTTTAGAATTTCATTATTATCATTATCATCTCCAACACCCCCGTTGGAGCCATAAACAAAATATACTCCAGACCCAAACAACGTCAGAATCAGAATAGGTGCGTATTTATAAAGACTCATGAGACATTTTCCTCGTTGGTTAATTCTTAAAAAATGTGAATTCACGATTTTTTAGTCGAATTTCAAGTACCTGGTTGCAGCCCAGCCAATTTTTACTGCGCCATTAATCATGTAACGACATTTCGTCCAGTCTTTTTTAATGTCTAAAGCTTGAACAAAATGCCCTTTAGCCATCTTGGTGATGAGCATTGAGCCTTTAGCTGGCTTCTCACGTAAGCTTAATGGAGAATTCATCGTTGCGATTTTAGCAACTTTAATTGTTTTTAATTTGTAGAGGGTGATATCAGATTTTGATCGAGCAGTTACAGATTTCCCATATAGAGATTTTTTAAGAAATTTTTCAATGAAATCCCCTTTAGCAAGTCCGTTAAAGGCTTTCAGTTCAGAAAAGTGTCGCATCTCAACCGTATTCTTATTTCCCTTCTTACTAATCACAATAAAGCCCGTGTGGGATGCACCAATTTCACCCTGATTTGGAAGACGCAACTTTCCATTCTCCTTAATGTAATAACTTCTCTTTTTAGCCTTCTGATTTCTCAAATCGAAATAGAATACCCCAGTTGATAGCTTCCCAGAATTTGCTTTCGTAATAAAACTAGAGAGAGTTTCGGCAGTAAGTGATTTACTTAACCCAAAATAAGTAGCAGCATCGTTTCCAAACCACTGATGGGTCCACTTATAGTCTTTCCCTCCTCGAGATTCCCCATCTCCCTTCAAGATCCTGTAGTCTCCATTCAGAAGAACTTTAGCGAGAACTGGAGCTGCAAATGAATTACAGGCTAAACCTTTTTTATCTCCCGTAAGCTTCCCATTAGTATTTATATATCCAAACCAGGTATAGGTTAATTTTTTATCTGTTGCTTGTTTTTTCCACTCTGAAACGAGGCTATCAATAACCTTGTCTAAGTCCTTGCCCGTCACATCAGCTGCGAAGGTAATTTTTTGACCGCCGACCAAGAAAAAACAAAACAAAACAAGAGAAACAATTAATTTGCATCCACTCAATTGTGCGTTCAATTTTTTCATTATGAAGATCCCATTTAAATGCCAAGTTTTTAATTCAACGAAAAATTGAATTCATGAATCTACTAAAAAGCTATTTGCCCATTGTCTATTTCATGAAGAAATATTATCCCTGGATAAATATTAATTGTCATTATGTTTCTATAATAATAGTAGTGTATCAAATATTATTTATCTGAAATACTTCTTGAAATTCCATTTAAAAATACACGGCAATTAACACATAAATGCTTTCGAATTATTTGTATGAAAAATATGCGCGTACCTAAGATACAATTCCAGAGATTTCGACGACATGGTTCATGGGAAGAACTGAAAAGAAGAAAATGACATTAACCTGATAAAACTCAGCTCATTCTCTCTTGAAGCAGAGCTACCCTCCGAGAATCCCATCCAAACTAACGTAAGAAGTAACACAAACAAACAAATCAATTGAGGCCTTGAATTAAAATTAACATATTTATTTATAGAAGAACTTTTCCATTCATCCACAATGACCAGGCATTGATCTGATTCAGTATCACCCTTTAAAGAATACAAACGCATGTGTCGACCACCATGGGCATAATCACTCACATCAAGAGCAATATGGGCCTCAGAACCTTGTGAAATATAATAGGAAAGATACGTCTTATTGATTTTAAAATCATTAAACTTCAGCTTTGCCCCAGTCCAAGTTGCGTGTAAATTTTTCAATCTATTCCCCAGTTCTTGCTCTAAGAGGCCGTCAAACATTACTTGCTCTCCTACTCCTAAAATTACCCAAGGAGCCTTTTTCAATGATTCCTTTGCATCTTTGGGAAGGGCAACGACAGAAGTACCTAATTTATCCAGAGAATCATTAAAACAGGCTATATCTCGGCAAGCATAAACAGGATAACTAAATCTCAATAGGTACCAGCAAAAAGCAAGAGATATCATTCCACTAAAGACGGCCTCACCATATTGCGACTGAATCGATAAGAAAGAGGCTATCGCACAAACCAACATCAAAATTAACCGATCAAACTTCGAACGACGTCCTAAAATCAAAGAAAAAATGAAGCCCAGAAAGCCACCAGTTATAAACCAAATAAAATCAGGGTTTGGTTCAACAAATTGTAAATAGATTGCTACAACCACACCAACTGCGAGCACTATCCATTTATTTACACCTCTTAGTTTAAAAGTGCTAAAAGATATTAAGCACAGAAAAATACCCACAAATGAACTTGTAGCGTAACTATACTCACTACTAGAAAAAATAATAGTTGAGTCTATTAACCCTGAGGAATGCCCTCCCAATAGAGGTAGAAGGAAGAGAGTGAAAGAGGGAGTGATAATTATCCCAACAATTTTTAGCGGAGATAATAACTCATGACTTTCTTCTTCATAAGCATTAGGCAAATAAGCCTCTCTTATTTTAGCGATTAAAATGTAGGAAACAGAAAGAATGAGACCAAGAACAATTAAATTGAATAATGGATTGTAAGTAGAGCTGGCAGATGGGGAAGCAAGAAAATAGGAACTCAGTGCAGTAAAACTTACTACAAAAATGCTTAATACTATTAAGCAACCATAAACTCGAATAACCGGGGGGAAACAAATTTTCATTTTGGCCAAGGCTCCTCTAATCGTCCCCGGTTTAATTTAATGATTTTTGCTCCAAATTCACCTCCATCTGTAGCAGTCCAAAGTAATTCAACTTCTTTTGAGATGCACTCAAATACGAGCCAAGAATTGGAATCTTCTGCTTCAATACTATGAACAGATAAACAATTGAGGTTTGGGGGCCAGGGCTCTGATGCTCGGCATATAACCCAACAACGATTAGGTTTTAGGGGTAACCACAAGCAACCATCTGCAGTCCAGATTATGGCTTGAGAGATGAGCTTCACCGGTTCCTTGTCGATGTTCGGTTTGGCTTGACCCTGTGATTTATCCCCTGTTTTATCCTCTGTTTTATCCTCTGTTTTATCCTCTGTTTTACCCTCTGTTTTACCCTCTGTTTTACCCTCTGTTTTACCCTCTGTTTTACCCTCTGTTTTACCCTCTGTTTTACCCTCTGTTTT
>JANQJL010000020.1 GCA_028281675.1 Simkaniaceae bacterium | reverse complement strand
AAGGACGGGGAATCGTTTTGGGGAGGGGCTTCGTACCCCTCCCAAAATGGCGTTAAACTACCCGGCCCTAAAGGGCCAGGTTTTCTTTATCTTGATAAGGTGATCACTGGCGTCTTTTCTGCTATCTTGTCCCACGTAACCGCTTCAAAAATAGTAGAGCTTGATTCTTCTAGAGAAAAGCTTTAAACTAGTCGGCTATGGATAAACCTAAAACATTTTTTGTTCGCACCTATGGGTGCCAGATGAATGAACTCGACTCTGAGATCATGGTGGGGCAATTGCTCAAGCGGGGCCTCAAACAGGTCTACGATGAAAAAGAGGGGGATGTTCTCCTCTTTAACACCTGTTCCATCCGGGACCTTGCCGAGCGGAAGGTGATGGGAAAAATTGGCCAGCTCGGCCGCTCTAAGAAAAAGCAAATCATTGGGGTAACGGGATGCATGGCAATGGCCAAAAAAGAGAGTCTTTTTCGAAAACTCCCCAATGTCGATTTTGTCATCGGAACCAATAATATCACCGACCTAGGAGCGATCCTTGACAATGTGATCGAAACAGGGCAAAAGCAGCTGAAGACCAATGATCAATTTGAGGAAAACCTCGACTATCTCGTGGCAAAACGGGACGATAAACATAAGGCCCATGTCTCAATTATCCGGGGATGTGATAAGTTTTGTACCTACTGCGTTGTCCCCTACACAAGGGGACAAGAGGTTTCTCGCCCTCCTGAAGATATTGAAGAGGAGCTCCGCCTCCTTGCGGATCAAGGATACAAAGAAGTGACTCTCTTAGGGCAAAATGTCAACAGCTATGGAAAAGACAAACCTGAGTGGAGCGAGCTTTT
Organism: Simkaniaceae bacterium; assembly: GCA_028281675.1. Taxonomy (GTDB): domain Bacteria; phylum Chlamydiota; class Chlamydiia; order Chlamydiales; family Simkaniaceae; genus Neptunichlamydia. The sequence goes on along the minus strand of JANQJL010000020.1, from coordinate 53,224 downwards.
CCATGATCTCCTTTATCGCCTTGACAAAGTGGATGGAATCGAGCGGATCCGTTTCATGACAAGTCACCCGATTGATATCACCCGCGAGCTTATGGAAGCGATTCGCGATCTCCCCTCCCTTTGTGAATTTGTCCATTTTCCTATTCAGGCTGGCTCTAGCCGAATTCTCAAAAAGATGCACCGCATTTATACCAAGGAGCAGTATTTTGAGAAGGTGGCCCTTTTAAAAGAGATCGTCCCTAATGTCTCTCTTGGTACCGACATTATTGTAGGCTTCCCCACAGAGACTGAGGAGGAGTTCGAAGAGACTCTAGAGGTGTTTAGAGAGGTCCGGTACTCGGTTGCCTTTCTCTATACCTATAGCCCCCGTAAAGGGACCCCTGCTATGCGATGGAAGGATGATATCCCCCATGAGGTAAAAGAGGACCGCCTTCACCGCCTCATGACCCTCCATGAGGAGATTTCCTCAGAGGAGAGACAAAAGCTCCTAGATCAAGAAGTAGAGGTCCTTGTCGAGCGGAAAAACCGCGATGGACAGCTCAAAGGGCGCACTCGATGTTGGAAAAAGGTTATTTTCCCAGGAGACGATGCCCTGATCGGAACCCTTCAAAAGGTAAAAATCCATGGTTATAATCACCAAACTTTACTCGGAATAATTGGCAATTATGGCAGAATCAATATGTAGCTCACCAAGACTTAACCTTATTGATAAAGCCCTAGAGATTTTAAGTATCTGTTTAGAGCTTGATCCAGACTATAAACGGGCCAAGAAATTTCAAGAAGAAATCCTATCCAATCAGGGTTTGCCACCTTCCTAAAAGCGCTAAAGCGCTGGGTTAAAACCTGGACCTTGGGTTAGAAGGAGTGATTGTTCTCTCATCCGGCGAGGGGCAAAAAGGAGAAATGGGCGAAAACAAAAAAAGATGACGATGACATCCCCTTTGTCGAAGCGTCACCGGAGCCTGCAAGCATCATCCTTCCAACTATTGCGCCTGTTGCTGAAACGCAGGCTACCCCATCCTATACAAGGCTCATCCCTGAAGTGCATGAGCTCTTTGAAAATACGATCATGTCAATAATCTAAACCGATCAAGGCTGAGAAGCCATAAATAATCATCTGGTGACCTCTAGAATAGCCTTGAATTGCTGCCCATCTCTTTTGAGCGTCTAATCCTCCCCCAATCGATAAAATAGATTTAGATTTAATTGGGAGTGTTAACTGAAGTCCGATATTACCCTTCGTTTCTAAGAAACTATTTATAGTTCCAAATCCTGATAGAGAAACCACTTTGTATATTTTTTGCTCTAAAAAAGCACCAATGGCTGGGGATATATTAAGCGTGTAGTTTTTACTGTGGCTCTTTGATGTTAGCCATTCGATTTCGGCTTGAAAGGTTTTTGAGATAGTTATGCTTCCAATAATAGGTTCTCGGTGTTTAAATCGAGTAGTTGATTGAACAAAAGAAGTGTCTAATCCTATTGCTGGCTTGAATGTTAGGCCTTTATAGGAAATTAAGTAAGAACCAAATAGCCCAAAATCGTAAAGATCCAGTTTATTATTACGGGTTGCAACTGAAGTCACCGGGATTTCTTGGGTGGCGGCTGAAGAAATCTCATTGTTCCCAGCAAAAATAGAAACATTTATACCGCTAAATTGATCCAATGGATTCAGTGTAAAATCTCTAGACTTTTTCATTTCCCAACTAAATGTGCGGTAGCTGATTTGAGTATCTATAAACCATCGATTTCTTAGGTGAGTACTATAAGTGAGCCTAATGCCAGGAGTATATTTCTTTTTTGACTCCTCCCCTTTTGCTTCCAATCGAATGGAATACAAAAATTCACTTCCAAAGTTTTTTGTGTTTTCATTTTGTCTGTTACTTGACTGGTCTGGGGTATAATCTGAAACAATGAGATTTTCACTTGCTAGAGCAGACCCGAGCGCGAAAACCAACATAAATAAAACTATTCTCATTACTTTGTCCCTTTTAAAAGTTCACGAAACGGAGGGTAGATTCTCTTTGCTAAGAGCATATTTTGTCAAATTTTTTGCACATGGGGGCAGCGACCATTAAAACCCAATTGACGACCTATCTCTAGCAACATGGTGGTTAAAGTAGCCTAGATACAAGCGAAGATGGGTCGTCATTTGGGTTACAAAGTCCTTCACGGGTATTAATACCAATCTCAAAATTTCACCTTGTCTATTGACAATGTTCTCAATTTTGATCAAGTAAATTGCGCTCAAAGTTTAGCTCACTATCGTTAAAGGACTTTGTGGACTAACCACTAGCTTTTTGAGTTTGGAAGAAGATCTTTAATGAGATCTCCAGATGGAGAAAAAAGACGTCCTTTCCAACCATCAATATTGCGGTGTTTGGAGCTGAAATTGATTCCAACGACCAATGTTTGTTTTTCACTTTGTACAAACCTTTCTCTATATTTCTTGGTTTCAGCCTGAGTTAAGGTTTTCTTTGAGGGTGCGTGGATATTTGATCATATGAAAATCGAGTTTTAATCAACGATTTTCATGTTTTTTGGCTAAGTGGTTTATAAACAATGATCTACTTTCTAAACGAAAAGAAAACAGCTACATCATACGTTCACGCCCATGCCCTTCTCCTTTCGGCTTAAAAAAGGCTGCAAGAAAGAGTCCTACTAAAAACCAATTAAGAAGAAGATCTCCGATCATTACCAGGGTAAATTTATAACTCCCACCAAGCCAGTTCCAGTCTGGAACAAAACCAAGGATTCCCACGATTAGACCGATTCCTACAACAAAAAGAAGGCGCCCTCCATATCCAAGTTTTCCCGCTTGCAGCAAAAGCAAACTTATTAGGACTGTACCTACAAATTGTGTGAGAAAAGAAATGATATAAGGTTGGGGGCTTGAAGGATCGATCCCCTTAGTCTTGATTTGGGTATAGATAAAAGGCCCTTTAGCCATTGCTTCTCTTTGTCGATCGATATTTTGTTTAACCTCTTCTTTTGTCAGATTGGCCTCATCCGATCCCATATAGGGAGAGACATAAACTCCATCTTTTGGAGCATTTTCTTTGATCACCCGTGTGACAAATTCTTCATTAACAAATTTATTCATGGCCCAATCATGCCAAGGAAGGACGGTCCAGGAAACAAAAGACCAAACAAAGGCAATCACAGCCCCAACAATACCACCAAGAACGATTCTAAACATAATTAACCTCAAAAATGTAAGTTTTAGAACCAATGTAGCGCGTTAAAGCATTTTTTGGAAAGCAGCTTCATCAAGAATTTCGATTCCCAGATCTTTTGCTTTGTCATATTTAGAACCAGGATCTTCTCCAACCAAGACAAAATGGGTTTTTTTACTGACAGATCCACTCACCTTTCCTCCCCGTTCTTTGATGAGAGCTCCTGCCTCACTTCGGGTTAGTCCTTCTAAAGAACCGGTCAGGACAAAAGTTTTTCCTGCAAAGGAATGTCCTGCAATCTTTTTATGTTGAGCAGTCGGTGTCACACCAAGAGAGAGGAGGTCCTCGATCTCTTTTAGATGCGCTGGATCTTGCATAAATTCAACAATCGATGCAGCGACCTTATCGCCAACTCCATCGATACCGCATAGCTCTTCTTCAGACATTTTTTCTAGTTTTTCCATACTTCCAGCAGCATCTGCAAGAAGCTGAGCTGTCCCCTCTCCAACATAAGGAATTCCTATGGCGAAGATAAATCTTGCAAGGGTTGTTTTTTTTGAGTTCTCAATACTTCTTAGGAGGTTTTTAATCGACTTTTCTTTGAACCCTTCAAGTTGTTCGAGCTCATCTTCTGTCAATCGATAGAGGTCGGAGAGGTGAGAAACAAAACCATATTCTACGAGTTTTTTCACAATTTCAGGGCCTAGGTGATCGATATCCATTGCGTTTTTGCTAGCAAAAAAGGAGAGACGGCGCAAGTTTTGTCCAGCGCACTTTGTCCGGTTAGGACACCGAACAGCGACTTCTCCTTCTTTTCGGATCACTTGTGAGCTGCAAATCGGGCATGTTTCGGGCATGGTCCAAGGTTTTGAATTTGCTGGCCGCTTGGATGTAATCACCTGAACAACCTTTGGGATAACATCTCCCCCTTTCTCAATGATCACACTGTCCCCTTTCCGAATATCTTTTCGGATCACTTCTTCTTCATTATGGAGGGTAGCGCGAGCAATGGTGCTTCCAGCCAAGGAAACCGGTTTTAAATCGGCAACGGGGGTTAAAACGCCTGTGCGCCCTACTTGAACAGAGATCCCTTCAATAAGCGTCTCTGCTTGCTTTGGAGCAAATTTATAGGCTGCTGCCCACCGTGGACTTTTTGCTGTTGCTCCTAAGATATCATGATCGCGGAGGCGATTAACTTTTATGACTATTCCATCAATTTCAAAAGGAAGATCTTCACGCAACTTTTCAATTCCTTCGGCAAAAGTAAAAATCTCATCGATTGTTTTGCATACTTTGAAGTGTTTTTCAGACCCAACGGGAAGCCCTAGTTTTTTTAGATAAGCATGAATTTCTGACTGTTTTTGAAGGGTGCTCCCGACTGCATTATAAACAATGATGTCGAGCTTTCGCTTTGCCACTTCATTTGAGTCTAAAAGTTTGAGCGATCCAGCTCCTGCATTACGGGGATTTGCCCACGCGACATCTCCTTCTTCTTCCCGCTCACGGTTCATCTCAATAAAGTCCTTTTTAGAGATAAAGACTTCTCCTCTTACTTCTAGAGAGACTTTTTCTTTTAGCTCATGGGGAATAGTTTGAATTGTTTTGACGTTTGCGGTGATATCATCACCTCGTTTTCCATTCCCTCGAGTCACTCCTCGGACCAACTTCCCCTCTTCATACTTAAGAGATATCGCAACTCCATCCATTTTCAGTTCCACGCAATACTCTACCTCTCGCCCTTCGAGAAGTTTATCGACCCGCTTGATAAAATCGACAACTTCTTCTTTTGAATAGGTGTTGCTAAGAGAAAGCATGGGGTATTCATGTTTAACTTGGGAGAACCCTTTGGTTGGCCTCTCGCCAACACGCCGCGTTGGGGTATCATCCGGGACCCAACCAGGATACTCACTTTCAATTTTCTCCACTTCTTTTACAAGAAGGTCATATTCATAATCAGTGATCTCGGGCTTCGACTTTTGAAAATAGAGTTCATTATGTTTTTTGATCTCTTTAAGAAGCTGTAAATACTTTTCAAGGGTTATCATACTTGAATAATTAGGGTTGATAGAGGGGCAATATTAAGCCGAATCCCACCTTTTTCGACTTTTATTTCTCTATTCATTATGCCACAGCCACCATATTCTTTTGAATCGGTAGAAAAAATTTCTTTTGGCTCCCTACAATTTTTTATGGGAATCAGGTAATTCTCGAGTTCTTCAGGAGAAAAATGGTGGATACAGAGGAGGGTTTCTCCTTCCCCTCTTCGGAAATAGGAGAGGATGCCGTGGGTCTCATCAGATGTAGCCACCCATTCAAACCCTTTTTTAGAAAAATCCCCTGAAAAGAGGGCGGGATGGGCAAGATAAAAACCATTTAGCGCTGCGATGCAATCTTGAAGTTTTTGGTGGTAGGGCATCGTGAGAACATCCCAATGAAGCTCTTCCTTGCAATTCCACTCATGCCACTGCCCAATTTCTCCTCCCATAAAAAGGAGTTTTTTTCCAGGATGGGAGATCATATAACTTAAAAGGAGGCGGAGGTTCGCAAACTTTTCCCATTCATTGCCGGGCATTTTTGAAAGAAGGCTCTTTTTCTCATGGACAACTTCGTCATGAGAAAAGGGAAGGAGGTGATTTTCATCGTAAAAGTAGCTCATTTCATGAACCAGGTTTTTTTGCAAATGACTCCGGAATTCATGTTTTGTTTCAAAGTATTTGAGGGTGTCATTCATCCACCCCAAATCCCACCTAAGATCAAACCCTAATCCCTTAACATCGGTGACCCCTGGAAAAGCATGAGACTCTTCAGCAATCATAAGCGCCGAGGGGTAAAGTTCGTGTACCTTTTGATTGAGCTCTTTTAAAAAGGCAATCCCTTCCTTATTCTTATTTCCTCCCTCCTCGTTGGGAATCCATTCCCCCTCTTTCCTCTCAAAGTCAAGATATACAATCGAAGAAACCGCATCCACACGGAGTCCATCGATATGCATTTTATCGAGATAGAAAAGGGCGCTTCCAATCAAAAAGTTAGAAACTTCACCTCGACCAAAGTTAAAAATATGGGTATTCCACTGGGGATGATACCCTTGACGAGGATCTTTATGCTCATAAAGATAGGTCCCATCAAACTCCGCAATGGAGTGGTCATTGGTAGGAAAATGACCTGGAACCCAATCAAAGATAACCCCAATTCCATTTTGATGAAGATGATCAACAAAAAATTGAAAGTCTTCCACCGATCCATACCGTCTAGAAATCGCATAAAAACCGGTCACCTGATATCCCCAAGACTCATCAAGGGGATGCCCCATCAAAGGAAGGAGTTCTATATGAGTATAGTTCATCTGTTTCACATATTTCGCCAGAATGGGAGCCATTTCTCGGTACCCCACAAATTCTCCATCCCCCTTTTTCCACGACCCCAAATGAACTTCATAGATATTTATCGGCTGGTGGAGGTAGCTCTTCCTCTTTTCCATCCACTCCTGATCATTCCATACATGGCGATCAACCCGAGTCACAACAGAGGCAGTATTAGGGCGCATTTCTCCTTGAAAGGCATAAGGATCGGCTTTATAGCGAACCGCTCCTTCCGTCGTATAGATTGCAAACTTATACTTTTCACCCTCTTCTAATCCTGGGATAAAAAGCTCCCAAACCCCTGATGAACCCATCATTCGCATGGGGTTTCTTTCAGGATCCCACTTATTGAAATCGCCAACTAAGGAAACCCTTTTTGCGCACGGAGCCCACACTGAAAACTTAACCCCCTGAACCTCTTGATGTGTGCACAACCTTCCCCCCATCACCTCATCGATCTTCCAATGTTTTCCCTTTCCAAAAAGTTCTTCATCTTCCCTAGTAAAGGTTGGCAAAAAAGCATATGGATCATGAGCAATAAGACCACTTAGATGAGTGATTTGATAGTCTTTTGGGGTAATTTTTTCAGAAAGGCGGTACTCAAAGATCCCTTTGCCTGCAGAAACTCCCTCAACCTCTTTCCCTTGAACTTTGAGTTTTACCCCTTTTTGTCCAGGAGCAAAGAGACGGATCAGTTTTCCATCTTCATGAAGTCCAAGGAAGTGATGAGAATCAGTTGGTTCCATAAAAAAGTATCTTATGTACCATCCCTCACCTTGTCTACTATTTTCTATTCACCTATACTAGCACCATTATGAAATGGACGATCAAACTACTCTTCATCCTCCTTCCTTTCTTCTCTTCGTTAGAAGCAAAGAAAAAGGTATGCTTTATTGTAAATCCCATTTCTGGAATGGGAAAACAGAAGAAAATCGAACGGACCATTAAGAGAAATCTTGATCGGAAGGAGTTTGATTATGAGGTCCTTTACACAAAGGGGCCAAATCATGCAACAAAGCTCAGCGCCCTGGCTGCTGGGAAAGGGGTCCATATCATCGTCGCTGTTGGAGGCGATGGGTCGGTCAATGAAGTTGCTCAAGGGATGATTGGATCAAATAGCGCCCTTGCGGTCATCCCTACCGGTTCAGGAAATGGATTTGCCCGCCACTTCGCGATCCCCACCGACGTAGCCAAAGCGATCAAAGTAATCAATGAAATGCATGAGCAGTGGATCGACACCGTGAAAATTAACCAAAAGTCCTATCTTGGCGTTGCAGGGATTGGATTTGATGCTGACGTTAGCCTAGCCTTTTCTAACCTTGCTACTAGGGGACCAGCCTCATACCTTTTCGTTGTCCTTTCAGAACTCCCCCTCTATAAACCCCAAGATTATGATCTTGTCATCGACGGCAAACCCATCCACAAAAAAGCCTTTCTCATCTGCTTTGCTAACTCGAAGCAATATGGAAACAACGCTTTCATTGCTCCCAATGCTAAAATTGATGATGGGTTTCTCGATGTGATTATCTGGAAAGAATTCCCCCCACATGCCGCACCAAAACTTGTCCACGACCTCTTTACCAAACATCTCGAAGATTCAAAGTATACCGAGTCTTATCGGTGCCAAGAAGTGATCCTCAAAAAACCCCTCCAAACCCTCCACATTGATGGAGAGCCAATGGAGGCTCAAGGGGATGTCTACATCAGAGTTCTCCCCTCATCTCTAAAGATCATCACCCCATCATAACAAAGTTCCACTAATTCTTTGCCTTTTAGATCCTCGTGATAGACTTTGTTCGAGTTTCCAGTCACCCGCGACAGTTGGTTTGCCAAAAACGACCTGGTTGATCAGGTTCCGCGCAAAGGCGAAGGCACTTTCCGGGGTGCATTCTGAAATGCCCGATTCAGCAAATCTTCGCATGGTACCTTAGAGTCACGAAGTGAGGGAAAATCCACAAGAACAAAGCAGCGAAGAAACAAGGTGGGTTGAACAGACATCTTTCCTCCTTATGATTGAAAGAGATTTTAACATGCAGGGAGAAAAAACACATGAACTTATTTTCATTTTTCCTTAAAACCCAAGTGACGACTTACTTCTGGAAACGGTCGAGGATATAGAGGGTATCCTTTTTAAGTTCGAGTGGAGTTCCCACAGGAACGATTTTCCCTTTTCCTTTTCGTCCGATGCGGAGACGGAATGACTCAATGGGTTTTTGGAAGGAAAGGGTAAGGGCTTGGTCCTCTTTAGGGCGAAGGGTCATCCGGCGGATCAATTTTTTCGACCACTCGAGATCAACAGTGAGTCCATTGCCGCAGCCGATGTCAACAAAACGTCCCGAATGAATCTCTTTAGGAAGACAAGGGAGAATTTCTAAGTGCTCTTCAGTTTTTTCGATAAGGAGCTTTCGAATCAAGCGGGATCCTTCTCCTAGAAGGAGGAGAGGGCTCGCTTCTTTCGGGATTTCATCCTCTTCTTGAACCCCTTGGTATTCGTTATCGATGAGGCGGGGAGAGAGGATCCCCTCAAAGCCCACTTTAAAGAGCTGCAAAAAGGAGCGTCCGATTAGATCGCGGTTTTTTTGATCAGCAAGCTCATAACTACTTTTTAAATAGCGAGAAGTCCCCACATCAAGGAGAGGGTGTTTAGGGATGTGTTTTCCAAGCTCAAACCAAATGGGAAGAATCTCATCAAGGCTAAGTCTCCGCTTCACGAGGGGCCAATCTTGCTGTTTAGAGGATCCAAAGTGCATTTTTTCAGGAAGAGCTCTATGAAAAGCAGAGGTGGATGTCGGAATGATCAGTTCTTCTTTCCTTTTAAGAATTTTGTTTTCCCCATCGAAGTTAAAAGAAATACCCTCTTTTGAGGACCGCTCTAAAAAGAGGGTGATCTCTTGCAATGCGGCAACGAGGCGATAAGAAAAATATCCTTTTCCTCCCTGACCGAAAATGCGGATCCACCCTTTTTCTAGATCTTGCATCACGGTAAATGCCTCAATGGGCCCTTCAATTTGAGGGAGGATTGTCAGGACTTCCTTGCTACCGATCGATATCAAATTCTCGAGCTCGATTTTGGCGGGGTAAGCCGTGACCTTCCAAGAGCTTTTGGGAAGGAGGAGAGAGGTCCCTGCCTCATGCGAAAAGGGTTTGTACTTTTCTGTTAGTTTGATCTTCACCAATCAATCCTTCAGGGCTATTGCCTGTGCATTTTACTTTAATCAACGTATTGGGTCTTAGGTTTTCTTGCGCAACTAAGAAGGGAAGAAAATTTTCTGTGTGTCCCACTGTTTTTGTTTCGAGTAGTACGGAAAATTCGCTTCCAATAAAGGTTTCGCGAAGAGCAAAGGCATTTTCTTCCGCTCGTTTCATAAGGATGGCTTTTCTTTCTTCGATCACCTCTTTAGAAACTTTGTTTGGCATGCGAGAAGCACGGGTTTTTGGGCGATCACTATAGGGAAACATATGAACTTTTGCAAAAAGAACTTCATCCATCAGCTGCAATGTTTCTTTAAACTCTCCTTCCGTTTCCCCTGGAAATCCCACAATGATATCGGTTGTAAAGGTAAAGGAGGGGTTTGCTTTTAGGAGCCTTTCTGTTGCATCAATAAAGTCTTGCTTTGTATATTTCCGTCGCATCCGTTTTAAAGTGAGGTTTGATCCTGACTGCAAAACAATATGCATCGACGGAGCTGTTTTCTTTCCATTAATGATTGCATCTAAGAGATCATCATCGACCTCATCAGGATCAATGGAAGAGACGCGGATCCTTTCAAGTCCTGGGATTTTATCTACTTGTCGAATAAGATCTGCAAGACGAACGGGTGGGGTTTGGTCCCCATCAAAATCACCAATATTGATCCCAGTAAGAACCACTTCTTTATATCCATTAGCAACAAGGGCTTCAATTTCGCGGAGTAAATCAAAAACCTTCTTGGAACGGGAGCGTCCACGAACGAATGGGATAACGCAATAGCTACAATAGGAGTTGCACCCATCTTGGATCTTTACAAAGGCGCGGGTATGAGCCTCAAAGCGCTCGATCCGAAACTCGGGCCACTTCTCTTTAGGAAAGGTAAGGGGAAGGAGTTTTTCTTTATCCTTATTAGAAATGACGTTGGTCACTTCGGGGAGTTTTTTAAGTTCCTTTTTTGATCGCTCAGCAAGGCACCCTGTTACTACCAGCCTTTCTGGAGAAAAATCGCGGGAAACTTTTCTGATTTGATAGAGAGAACGCTTATCAGCTGAGTCTGTCACAGTACAGGTATTGACAATACAAAGATCGGCCTTCTCTCCCTCTCCCGCTTCAACATACCCCTCTTTTCTCAGCTGAGTGGCAAAAGCTTCTGACTCATATTGGTTGGTACGACACCCTAAAGTGACAACTTTATATTTCTTCATGGGTAGCAGTATATCATCTCTTTTCGAAATTCCTACGAAAAAATTCAGAAACGGGGTAAACTAGCCTCTTTCAAAGGAGTTTTTATATGAATGCGCACCCCATTGCAATGGTACTTTCTCTATTTTTTGTCATTAATGCCCTAGGAAACATCCCTCTTTACTTAGCCCTCTTAGGGAGATATTCAGCTCCAAAACAGCGGCTGATTCTCGTTCGAGAATTTGCAATTGCCCTTGTAATTCTCCTCGCCTTCAACTACTTTGGTGCAAAAATATTTGAATTTTTAGGGATTACCCCCCATATCTTAGGAATAGCAGGGGGGATCCTCCTCCTCCTGATTTCTATCACAATGATCTTCCCTACTCATGAAAAGGAAAAAGGACCTAAGCATGAACCGATGATTGTTCCACTGGCAACTCCAGTGATTGCGGGACCAGGGTCTATTACCGCAGTCATGCTTTTTTCAACCCGCGTGGGAGATCCTCTCCTTATGACAGCGATTATCGCAGGAGCGATGGTTATCTCTTGTCTGATTGCCCTGACCTCATCTTTCCTTAAGGATGGACTAGGTGAAAAAGGGCTTATCGCTTTTGAGCGTTTGGGAGGAATGATTGTTGCCCTTATCGCGGTGCAGATGTTCGCGACAGGTACGATCGAGCTTGTGAAAACTTCGTTTGGTATCTAGATCCTTGCACCCCAAACTGCTTCCTATTCGCACTATCAATTTGTAGAGTTGATGTAGATACAAGATGAGCGCCGATTCCACCTTCGCGAAGGTGTGAAGCGACATAGATGCGTTAATTCTATCAATGCAGATAGCACGAATAGGGAGCGATTTGAGGTGCTATATAGCCCCTTTCCCACATGGAAACATAAGAATGTCTTCCAATAATGAAGTGGTCATCAAAAGGAATACCAAGGAGTTTTCCAGCAGAGACAAGAAGTTTAGTCAGCTCAATATCTGGTTTTGAGGGGTTAGGATCACCACTTGGATGGTTGTGAGCCAAGATCACACTATAGGCGCGACGTGCAAGAGCTTCATGAAAAATCTCTCTTGGGTGAATGATCACCTCTGAAAGGGTTCCCATTCCTATCATTTCCCTATGAAAAATCGCTCCCTTCGCATCCCGCATCATTAGAATCGCCAGCTCTTTTTTTTCTTTTTCAAGCTCAGGAGCAATGAAGCTATAAACATCTTGAGGAGTATTAACGGGAAATTTTGCAGCACCTCCCAAGGTATGGCTCCTCTTTGCAAGGGCGAAAATTGCTTTTAGTTGGATAGCCTTAGCCGGTCCAATCCCTTTAATTTCTGTGAGCGCTTCCACTGAGGCTTCTAAAAGGTGGGAAAGTCCCCCAAAATGGGCTAGGAGCTCTTCAGCTAAGTTGAGAACGGACATTCCTTTTCGTCCACTTCCTAAACAAATAGCTAAAAGTTCTGTGAGAGAAAGGGCATTGGAACCACTCCGCATCAGCCGCTCGCGGGGACGCTCTTCTTTAGGAATTTGTGCAAGAGATGTCATCTTCAATATACTCTTTTACTTTATGTTCTAGGTGACTGGGAATCTCTACTTCAATCAAGACATCATTCCCTTCATAATCTTGCTCAATAACCCGTCCCTCTTCCATGAGCGCGCTCACCAAAGCATATTTCTTTTGAGGGATCCGGAGCTTAACGATCTTTCGAAGATTTTTGATGATCTCCACCATTGTCTTTAAGAGCTCATCAATCCCCTCTCCTGTCAGCGCTGAAATCGGAACAACTCTAGGGTACTTTAACTTATAGCGGGCGATTAATGTCTTATTTTCTAACCGGTCAACTTTATTAAGAACGGTGATGATCGGTTTTTCCTTTGAGCTTAACTCTTTTAGTACTTCATAGGTGGCTTCTGAGTGCTCTTCTGCAAGTGGGTGGTTGATATCAACAAGGTGAAGTAAAATATCGGTATAAACCGCTTCTTCTAGCGTACTTTTAAAAGCAGCAACAAGAGTATGAGGAATTTTTCTAATGAACCCAACGGTATCGATAAGGAGAATTTCTTGGTGGTTGGGAAGGGTAAATTTTCTAGTGGTGGTGTCAAGCGTTGCGAAGAGCTTATCTTCGACAAGAACTTTTGCTTCGGTTAGAGCATTAAGGAGGGTTGATTTTCCAACGTTGGTATACCCAATAATCGCAAAAGTAGGGATCCCCGAACGGATACGGGCTCTCCTTTGTGTTTCCCTTTGATGACGAACCTCTTTGATCTCTTTATTAAGAAAAGAAATCCGTTTACGAACAAGGCGGCGATCAATCTCAATCTGTCGCTCTCCAGCTCCTTTTGTTGCTCCTCCTCCTCCCGCTGTTTGACGAGAAAGGTGAGTCCAGAGCCTTTTTAAACGGGGAAGTTGGTAGCGACTTTTTGCAAGTTCTATTTGAAGCATCGCTTCTTTTGTCTTTGCTCTTTGGGAAAAGATCTCTAGTATGAGCTCTGTCCGATCAATGACTGGACGTTTAAAGATCCGCTCTAAATTCCTCTGTTGGTTGGGAGAAATCTCTTCGTCAAAGATCACTACATCAGCTTTAAGTTCTTCCGCTTTTTGACGGAGCTCTTCGATTTTTCCTTTCCCAAAATAGAGGGCTGCATCAATTGTTCGAATGGAGCAAGGTACTTTATCAACCACCTCAAAGCCATAGGTCGTTGCGAGAGCAGCTAGTTCATCGAGATGCTCTTTGCATAGAGGAATATCCTTGGTCCGATCGTAACCTCCAGCAACCATCGCAGTTTTTAGGTCACTAATCTCATACTTGACATCTTCGTAAAGCTTATCTTCTTTCATAGTGCGAGTTCCAGTCCATCATAGGCAAGGAAAAATCCTTCTGGCAAATCCTTCTTCGTTTCATCGTGGTTAATTTCATGAGAAATATGAGTGAAATAGGTCTTTTTCGCACCTATTTTTTTTGAAAACTTCATTGCATCCTCTAAACTTAAGTGTGCAATGGACCTTTCCCACCGTCTTCCACTAATAATTAAGGTGTTAATCCCTTTGAGAGAATCAAAGATATCTTCTTTAAAATCAAGAATATCGGTGACGTAAGCGATCGTCTTAAATCGGTATCCATTGACCTTCATTCCGAGTTGGTCATAAGAAAAATAGGTCAACGGAAGTCCTTCAAACTCTGTCTCTCCCTGATCCCCTTCAAGAATCTGAAACTTTAACTTTGTTGCATGAACTTCATCAGCTTCATGAGGGGGTAAGAAGTAGTGATAACGAATTTTAAGCTCTTCCAATGTCTCACGAGATAGTAGACAATGGATTGGTTTTTTCTTTCTAAAAGTATAAATTCGAAGCTCATCCAGCCCCGCAATATGATCGTAATGGGTATGGGTAATCAAAAGTCCGTCGAGCGTGTCAATCCCATATTTAAGGGCCTGAGTCCGATAGTCGGGACCAATATCAATGAGATACCTCTTCTTTCCATCGGTAATTAAAACTGAAGGACGAAGCCGTTTGTTATAGGGAGAGGTTGAAGTGCAGACTTCGCAATTGCAACCAATAACAGGAATCCCCATCGATCCCCCCGATCCTAAAAATAGGAGCTTCATAATATCGCCTCAGCAAGCCTTTTTCCAAAATAGGCATGGTAGAGAAGACCACGCGATCCCATCCCTGTCATTATATGGAGTCCCTTTTCTAGCTTTTCTACGATCGGACGTTTTCCATCGGGATTGACAACACGCATTTCTGAAAGGCATTTGAGCGGTTTAAAAGGAGAATAGTAAGGGAGAAATTGCCCAATCTGCTTATAAATCAAATCGGTTGCTGTTCCCATACATGGCTCTTCCGTCACATAGTCCCGCTCATAAGTAGAGCCTAAAAAACACTGGTCATCCTTTTCACTAAGGGCAAGATATCCTTTTCCGATTAGGCTACTCTCACTTTCAAAATAACTTGGTTTTTCGCAGACCAAAATTTGCCCCTTGTTAAACTTTAGATCAAACTTTTTCCCAGCAGCAAAATCCCGTATTCCTCCTCCTGCAGCGATGACCACCTCATCAAATCCTTGCAGGTCACTCAGGACAACATTTCGTTTTTCTAGTATTGTCCCCAACGTTTCACATACCCTCCAAAGCCCCTTTAAGTAAAGGGGAGCGTGAACCGTAATTCCAGACTTAATAAAAATACCGGGTAGGTAGTGACTTCCCTTAATAAAGGCATGGCACCGCTTTGCATCCCACCATTCGATATCATCAGAGCGTTTCTCAAGCTTCCGAAAAGCATTTTCCTGCTTAGGAGTGACCGCAACTTTTAAGATCCCTGTCTCCTTGTAAACATCAGGTCCGACCAGTTTAAGCAAACTTTTTGTCGCTTCCATCCCCTCTTTTCCCATCCAAGAGAGGCGTGCACTTTCCCCAGGATAAGGGTGGAGCAGACCTGAGGCAATCCCTGAGGCGCCTCCCCCAATTCCCTTTCCATCAAATAGAGTCACACTCCCTCCACGCTGAAGGAGGTAATAACAAAGACCTAGCCCTGAAAAGCCAGCGCCAATAATCGCAATTTTTTTCATACAGACTTGCTTGAATATTTCTTCTGCATAAGAGCATAACTCTCTACGGCAAAATTAAAAAAGAAAAGAATCCCAGGTGTGAGCAGTGCGCAGAAGGGAATCATGACAAAAAACCATTGGAGAGCAATGGCAAGTGTCTCTGTCTGCATAAAAAAGTTAACACCAGTGAGAAAGGCTGCCAGAGAAAGAACTCCCACTCCCATTAGGAGAGGAACAAGTCCCAGTAAGAATAGCGCTAAGCTTGAAAAAAGATTTTCTTTAAATCGACAGTAAACCTCTTCAGCAAGCTTTAATTTCAATCGTGAATTGAGTGCAATATGGGGTGTTGCAAAGAAAAGCAAAAACAAGTTGAAAAAGGAAAGAAAAAGTGAGCCCAACACAAGGAGGAACGGGCCAAAAGCCAAAACGACTCCCAGAACATCGCCAAGAGCTGGAATCTCTTTTAAAAGATAAAAGACCCCCATGATCATCCACAAAAATAAATAGGCAAGGAGAAGGGGAAAAGTTAAATAAGAAACTCCAATCAAAAGTTCCCATGACTGACTTAAAATCTTCCGAAAGCTGAGAGGGACCATCTTAACTTCATGGTGGTAAACCCGCGCTAAAACAACTCCCGCAGCAAGGAGCAATCCTGAAGATAAAAAGACTGGAAGAAATGTTAAACTAAGAACTACCCATTGCCCAGCATTAACAGCAAGCGCGCGGCAAAAAACAAGCACTAATCCACAAACCACAAGGACAGGAAACATAAAGAGGAGCTTCTTCTTCGAAAAGGAAAAACGGAGGGCTCGATTAAAGATATGTTCGATTTCTTCAAATGTCATGTCTCCATGCTAACAAAAGGGGAGGAATTATTTCAAACCCAAGAGGCAACCTGTTGTCATGTGGGTTTCAATTCCACAAGACTTGTTGCTACCCAACTTGGGCTAGGGTCCTCTTTAAAATTGCTAGAAGTATCAACAAGTTTTAAATCTAAAATTGTAGCTGACATGGCTCCTAGAAGATACCTTAAGATCGAACAAACATCCTTTGAATCACTTTGAATCTCATATCCATAAGCAAAGAAATCGGAGTAATTGCCACTCTTTAAAATCTCGAAACATTTCACAATATTTTCCCTAGCAAAGGTTTTTCCTTTCTCTCCCAAATTATATGTCAATTCCGGCGGAGTTCCATAAGCAATCCCATGATGACTCAGATCTCCCGTTCCCACAACCAGGGAGTCTTTGGCAATCCTTTCTAATTCTTCAATTCCCAGTAATTTTTCAGGGGCACGATTGACTAAACAGGGGTACCTTTCGATCAACCTTGGTCCCTTGATCCCCCTCCTTTTAATCTCTGCATTCCATAGAGTCCTAAATGGGAAAAGGGAAAATTCCCGATCAACTTCCTGAAAAACCCCCCAAAATGGCTCTTCGCTAATCTCCTCTCCAGCTTTCTCTCTCATCCGTGCACGCTTGATCTCATCAGTGGTCATATGAACAACTCCTAAAGCCAAGACCTGATCCGCCCCACTATCCAAACATCCATGGACCGCTGCTGCAATCTGATCCCCACATTTTCGTAGATAAGCATGAGGAAAAATAACCGACCCGCCCCCTTTAAGGGTCTCAGAGATATCCCACTTCCTCCCCTTATCTAGTATTTGGTAGAGCCCAGCATCCCCCAACTCTTCCACCTCTTGGATATACCGCTCCAAGAGATCTCCTCTCAATGTTGCCATTTCCATCTAATCCTCACCATTCTGTTCCAGACAGCATAGCACGAACCTTTTTTTTAACCCACTAAAACCCCGATTGCCACTTATTTTTTCCTCGGGGTAAAAACCCGTTACTCCAAATTAGGCTTAGCATAGGAAGCTAAGATCCCTTATAGAGGTAGCGAGGGCGAACGATAGGGGTCCCTTTCCCTTTTCTCGCCTCTAAACGTTCGTAGACAATCTGAATAGCAACCCCGACCGAGCGGGCAAGACCAAATAAGACAGTATAGTAGCCGGGGTAGGGAAATCCAGCAGCAGAGAGGATCGTCCCTGACATCGCATCGACATTAGGATAGGGATTGGAGATTTTAGGATTCTCCTTAAGGACTTTAGGTCCTACTTCCCTTAGGTGCATCGCAATCTTTACAAGGGAATCATTTGAGAAATGCTCCTTAGCATAATCATAGAAGATGGTAGCTCTGGCATCTTCAGCCCTCAGAACAGCATGACCAAAACCAAATACAAGCTCCTTATTATCAAGACGTTTACGAATCAAGGCCTCCACATCGTCTGCTGAGGCATTTTCACCTAATTGATCCAAGACGGTCTGGACAAAGGTAAGGCAATCTTGATTAGCCTTTCCATGGCGTGGACCAGCGAGAGCGCACATCGCCCCACAGATCGCACCATACATATCTTCCAGGCCTGAGGCAATCGCCTTCCCTACAAAAGCAGAAAGATTACCACCACCATGATCATAATGAAGGATATTAAAGAGGCGAAAAACTTCAGCAAGTTGTTTCTTATCGCCATTGGGAACTTGTACCATCTGCGCAAAGTTTTCCATGTATCCAAGCCCCGGATTAGGCGGTGGCGTTTCCTCCCAGCCAGCATGATGATTAATGACCATAGCAACTAAGTGGGGAAGCTTAGCAATTAAGTTAAGGCAATCTTCTTTATAATCGTTTTGCCCCTCAAGCATTCCGAGGACTAGAAGGGAAGCATTGAAGAGCTTCATAGGGTGTCCCTGCCTTGGAAGGGATTCGATATGTTTAACCGCAGCATTGGAACAGTTGCCCCTCTTCTTTAATTCCTTGCTAAATATCGTGATATCTTGAGAGCTCCCTTCCTTTCCATTCATGAGAAGATAAAGGACCCGTTCGGGCTCCCACTTATAGAGCTCAGAAATCGGTCTTCCTCGATAAAACAATCCTTTAATCGGATCAACAGATGAAGTGGTGCAATACCCGACTGGATATCCACGCATCCCTGTTTCCAATTGATCCTTGGTAATTTCAAAAAGGACTTCACTCATTATGACTCACCTATTTTAATAGATCTGTAATGATATCTCTCTCTTGTAGCAGTTCTTTTTCCGTTGCCGCAAGCTTTTCCTTCAGAAAGGGATCAACTTCAAACCCTTTAACAATTTCTACCTTTCCAGGAGTGGTCATCTTGCAAGGGAAAGAAAAGATCAACCCCTCCGCAATGCCATAAGGATTCCCATCAGAACAAATGCATGAAGAAAACGTGGGGCCTGGATTAAAAAGGGCATGGACACCATCTAAAATCGCATTGGCCGCAGATGCTGCAGACGATTTCCCACGGGCTGCAATGACGGCTGCCCCCCTTTTTTGAATCGTTTCCATAAACTCCCCTTCAAGCCACTTCCGATCAGTAATGACATCGCCCGCATTTTTTCCATTAATCTTTGCGTTGACAAAGTCGGGAACCTGAGTTGCCGAGTGATTTCCCCAAATGATCGTATTTTCAACAGCATCAAGGGATACGCCAGCTTTTATCGCTAGCTGATATTGTGCACGATTTTGATCGAGACGAGTCATCGCATAAAAATTCTCTCTTGGAACATCTGGAGCATTATGCATGGTGATCAAACAGTTGGTATTACAGGGATTTCCTACAACAAAAACAAGGACATCTTTCGAAGCTACCTTATTGAGCGCTTTCCCCTGCCCAACAAAAATTTTTCCATTTTCCGCCAGAAGATCTTTCCGTTCCATTCCAGGGCCACGCGGTTTTGCGCCCACTAAAATAGCAATGTCGATATCCCCAAAAATTTCTTCGGGGTCACTTCCAATTTTGACCTCTTTGAGGTGTGGGAAACAGCAATCTTCCAGCTCCATTACCACCCCTTTAAGACTATCGAGCCCGTGAGGAACTTCTAAAATATGAAGAGCAATCGGCTCATCCTTTCCAAAAAGTTCTCCACTCCCAATCCTAAAAAGGAGGCTGTAAGCAATCTGCCCTGCGCCACCTGTTACCGCTATTCGCTTCACCATGTTTCACTCCCATTTGACCTACCCATTAAAAGGTTTATTGCCATATTCCTTCAAGTGAAACCTTTTACGAGCAAAAAGCTAGGAAGGTTTATCTCCCCCCAGAACTACGGAGATTTATGCAGGTTATTGCTATTGTGTAAGCTGCCAATTTTTCCACATATACTGGATGAATTTGATAGCCACTCTTTCTGAAAATTTCAGCTATACCAAACAAAGCTGAGAGCGCCACACAACCTTGCATAACACTCCACACTTCTGGATGCTTCCTTTCAAAACTTACCCTTTGGTCCCCCTCTAATCCCTTAAACAACGCTTCCCCAAATATAGAAACACTTGCCACAGTTGCTCCAAAAGCAAAAGCGTCTTTAAAAGAATGAGAAAAATAGGTCGGACTAATCTTTTGAATAAGGACATCTATTTTACATATCCTAAAAAGCCACGCATCAATCCCTAAAACCATTCCAATGCAGTACCCAAATACTCCAGAGAAAGGAATAATGAATCGATCAATAGACGCAGTCGCATAAAGAACTGCTCCTTGATAAATAAATCCTTTATGGATGGGGTAACCTCGACTTGTCAAAAACTCTGCTCCTTTTATGAAGGCAAAAGTTCTAAGAGCAATCATAGCCATTTTAAAAGCAAATTTATTTTTTTCTTGAAGGTTTGTTAGATTCTTGTCGATAATTTCCAGGGAGCGAGCCCCCATTTCAACCCCCACAACGGGAAGCCCTAAAATCAGCCCTACTTTAAAAGAGGGAGAAACATAGGTCGGATCAATTTGTTGAACCCATTTTCTCAATTCAAATTTATTTTGAAACCAACCTAATGTCCCTGATGCAGCACCAACTAAAGCCCCACAACCAACACCACCTTGAATAATACTTAATCCCATTTCTTTCTCCCAAAAGTTTATATAAACGAGAAAATTCTACTTGATGATGAATTTTTTTTCAATAGATCATGTTTGCGCTTACATTCTCTGTGTTCTCCTTGGTAAAAAATTCATGCAATGTTTATGCACAATACGTCATAGAGGGTAAAACACCCTAAATCCACAGAAACACCGAGGAAACGTTTACGAAAAAATCATTTGAACTTCTCTATGCCATTTTCTTCAGCAGGAATGGCTGATACACAGAAAATTCTTGGATATGGCACCCTTGTCGATTCATAGAAAAAATTGAGGATTAAAATCTATTAAAAATATTGAAAAGATCTTTATTTTATTATCAGAATAGGTACATAATCCTGAGGTATGATTGAAGTGAGTCAAATAATCAATGCAATACAAAATTCCCTAGACGGGGCTGAAGTTAGAGTGATGAATCCACTCCAGGATGGACTTCACTTTGTTGCCATCGTGATCTCTTCCCATTTTTCTGGGAAAAGTTTGGTTAAGCAACACCAAATGGTCATGGATTCCTTGAAGGATCTATTTGAATCCTCACTTCATGCACTCAGTTTAAAAACCTACACACCAGAAGAATGGGGAAAAGGACAAGAATGACAACCACTCAAGAACAAATCAGAAAAGATCTCGAAACTCACAAGGTAATTCTCTTTATGAAGGGATCAAAATTAATGCCAAATTGTGGTTTTTCTGCCCGTGTTGTCGACATTTTGATCCAACATGGAATCGAATTTGAAACGCGCGACGTATTGCAAGACGATGAGCTAAGACAAGGGATCAAAGAGTTTTCGAACTGGCCAACCTTGCCCCAACTATATATCGAGGGCAAATTCATTGGAGGCTGCGATATCGTGTTGCAACTTCATAACGAAGGTAAGCTTGAAACTCTTTTAAGGAGATCATAATGGATACTGTAAAGCCATCTGCTCACACCCATAGGTTGACGCTTGAGCAAGTCTGCAATGCTTGTAGGGAATGGGAAGTACGAACATATAACAGCAATAAAAGGTAATGGATGGACGAACCGACTGCTGAAATTGCCGATCTTTTTTTTCACAGGGGGTGGATGGTTCCCATTCTGATCATTATCCCCCTAACTATTCTTGCCCATTTTGTCATTAGTCGGTTTTATAAGCGGGTTGATCCTCGCCTTGAAAAAACCCACTTGACATGGGACTCGGCTCTACTAAAAGCAATGATTCGTCCTCTTAAAGTGATCGTGTGGATTTTGGGACTTACCTTTTCGATTCAGCTCTTTGCCTTCCACTTTGAAAAAGATAGTCTTGTTGAGCTTTTTAGGCCGTTTCGTAATTTCTCCTTTGTCGTCATTATCTTATGGTTTACCCTCCGCTTCATTAAGAACATGGAAAGGGATTATTCGAGAGAAGAGCGAGCAAAGAAAAAGCGGTATGATAAAACAACGGTGCGAGCGATTTGTCAGATCTCTAGAATCGGCGCTGTTTTAATCGCTGTCCTCGTCTATTTGCAAACGCACAATGTCAACATTTCAGCCGTCCTTGCCTTTGGTGGAGCTGGAGGTTTGATTGTCGGTCTTGCTGCAAAAGATCTTTTAGCCAATTTCTTTGGTGGGTTGATGATCTATATGGATCGTCCCTTTTCTGTCGGCGACTGGATTAAATCCCCCGATCGAGAGATTGAAGGCTATGTAGAAAATATTGGATGGCGCCTCACTCGGATCCGAACTTTCGAAAAACGCCCTATCTATGTCCCCAATGGAGTCTTTTCTAATATTTCAGTGATTAACCCCTCACGAATGTCAAACAGGCGGATGAAAACGCGGATCGGAATCCGTTATGATGATGCAACAAAGATGGAAGCGATCGTTAAAGATGTAGAGGAGATGATTAAAAATCATCCCGAAATAGATACGGATAAATTTATCATGGTTCGCTTTGACGAATTTGGCCCATCCTCTCTCAATTTCCTCATTTATTGCTTTACGAAAACAACAAAATGGGCAGACTACATGCTCCATCAGCAAGATGTCTTTCTTAAAACGATTCAGATCATTGAAAAACATGGCGCAGAGTGTGCCTTCCCCACAACAACGCTCCACATCCCCGAAGGTGTCTCGATTAAGCAATGAATGAGCTAATTTTTTTCGTTCATATTATTGCTTTAGTGAGTTTTATTTTACTTGCGCTCCGTATTGGGAAAGAAGCCCTTATTGCAACCGTTGTTGTGATCGTTATTTTAGGCAATCTCTTTGTAACCAAACAGATGAGCCTTTTTGGTCTTGATGTCACCTGCTCAGAGGTCTATACCATTGGCGCTATTTTTTCCCTCAATCTTCTGCAAACCTACTTTGGGAAAAGAGTAACAAATAGAACTCTCGCTATCGTTTTCTTACTACTGTTTTTCGTCATTATTATGTCGCAGTTCCAGCTCTATTATCTTCCATCAAAATATGACTCGATGCACCATGCTTTTACAGCCATTTTAGATTACGCACCACGGGTTATGATTACTTCTTTTTTCTGCACCCTTACAATGCAAAAACTCGATGTGGAACTCTTTGGGTTTTTGAAAAAGAGACTCACCAGACTCCCTTTCTTCGCCCCCTTTATTTGCGCCTCATTAGTGACACAGCTTCTAGACACTCTCCTTTTTAGTTTCATTGCCCTCTATGGAATTGTCCATAACATGAAAGATATCATTGTAATGAGTTATCTCGTTAAAATGACCATTATCTTCTCGATTGCCCCTTTCACCTTCCTCGTTAAAAGGTCGATTCGTCATGACCCAGTTCAAGTTTGAAGTTCTTCACACTTCTACAAAGTCGCGAGCACGGGTCGGACGGATTCATACTCCCCATGGCATTATCGACACCCCCAACTTTGTAGCAGTAGGGACGAATGGAACCCTAAAGGCACTTGATAATGAAATGGTCAGCTCTATTGGACTCCAGCTCATGTTTTGTAATACTTACCATCTCCTTTTGCAACCAGGGCCAGAGGTGATTGAAAAAGGAGGTGGGATCCACCGCTTTATTAACCGGGATATGCCAATCATTACTGACTCGGGGGGATTTCAGGTTTTTAGCTTAGCCTATGGCTCTGTTGCTGACGAACTCAAAAGCAAAGGGACAAAAAAACAAGGGGGCTCGGTTATTAAGATTACCGACGATGGAGTTCATTTCCGTTCTTATCGGGATGGACGATCGATCCTCCTCACTCCGGAAACCTCTGTGAGTGCACAAAAAGCAATTGGAGCCGATATCATCATCCCCTTTGATGAGCTTCCTCCCTATCATATTACCGATAGTGAGCTGAAAAAATCACTCGATCGAACCCACACCTGGGAAAAACGCTCAATCGAGGCTCATCTCAAAGACCCACGAGGACAAGCCATGTATGCTGTCATACATGGAGGGGTTGATGACTCGCTGCGAGAAAAGAGCTGCCATTTCTTAAGAGAGCTCCCTTTTAATGGGTTTGCAATTGGAGGGAGTCTGGGTAAAACTAAAGAGCAAATGGTCTCGATGCTCTCTTCCCTCCTCCCAAAACTCCCTCCTGAAGCTCCCAATCACCTTCTGGGAATTGCCGACCTCAAGTCCCTCAGAGGGTGCGTCCCTCTAGGAATCGATACATTCGATAGCTCCTACCCCACCAAAGCAGCCCGCCATGGAACCCTTTTAACCTCTTCAGGAGGGATAAAGATCACCAGGAGGCGCCATAGCGGAGAGTTTGAGCCCATTGAGAAGGGATGCACCTGTTATACCTGCAAAAATTATTCGCGAGCCTATATCCACCACTTATTTAAAGCTAAGGAACTTACGTCTATGAACTTAGCATCTATCCACAATCTCCATTTTATGGTGGAGCTCATGAAATCCTTTAGAAAGAACATATTAGCTAATAATTTATAATAATTATTATGTTTTTAAATCTTTAATTATGTTATAATTGAATCATAAAAAATATAATTAAAGGTAATAGTCATGTCTGAGGGTATTCCATCTCAAGGTCCTGAGTTATACGCTCAGAGTGGTCTTGATTCGACCTCTCTTAGTACTACCATATTCTCTGAAGACAAATCTTCAAATCCCTTCAGTCAGGAGGCGATCTATAACGACCCAGACTGGGTAGTAGGTGTTAAATATGATCCTGGAACTTTCAACCCCACCCCCTATTTTCCTTACAAACCATCTTTGGAGAAAAAACCTTTTCCCAAAAGAGATGAAGCGCTTATCCAAGAGACTCAACTGCGCCAAAAAGCGCGGGCCCACTTGCCTGTTCAAGATCGCTACCGAGGATATGAAGATGGTCTTATTCCTAAAATTAAAGGGGTTGTTAAACGGATATTTTTCATCATCTCGAACCTGAGTGTTACGAAAGGACTAGCGGCTTACGATTTGCACCTTGCGTCTCAAGCAAAAACACTCGCTTTTGCAAATTATAGCGCAAAACCGACGCAAAATTTTAAAGTCTCAATAACTCCCCGCGACCCATTAATGCATGCATTGGGTATTGAAGATTTCGGGAAAGAGCATAGAAAAATGACTTTCCAATCTCACTGGCATAAAAATGGCCTCCAATCTTATCAATTCGAAGAGGATGGCAAAACAGTCACCCTTCATGATACCGTCACTTCCAGTAATGACCGAACAGCTGACGGAATCAGTATGATGCGCCGCGTTGATAATGAACATACCGGCCAATCTACTGCCTATACTGGACGTCCTGATACTCAAGCAAAGGCTAAAGAACAAGTGACATTTATCTTCCGCAGCGAAATGGCAAAAGGAGAAGATAAACGTAAGGGGATCACATTCAATGAGGCCACTGGCGAGTATGAGCTTACCTATGTTGTAAACAACTTGATGTCAGCAACACATTTAACAGCAATTGGTGGGCTTAACGAAAAAGAATCGATTCTGCGAGAACAAGGGATTCTTAGCAAACTCAAAGAGATGACAATCGATGGAAAAAAGGTTAAAATTAAACCGATCTATTTTAACCAAACGTTCAACTTCGTTAATGATTATCTTTCTCCACCAGAACAACAAGAAATCAATAGGGTAGGCTATGAAAGTCTCCTTGAACTTGCTAGAGAAGGTGGTGACAATCCACTATTACAAGCTGCGATTAGCCATTTAGAGCACCCTGAAAAACTCCTCCCTGAGGAAGAGTTTTTCTATCGCGATCTCATCTGTAAAATCTTGGGGCTTCCTGCTGTTGATCATTGTAAAAGTAGTACCGACCGGACAATCATCGCAGTTGCTATTTCCATGGCCCTTGATGTCTGGATGAATTGCAAAAAAGAGATTCCTAAGAAAAATCCCCATGAGATTTTAGCCGATCCTATCTTTAAAGAGCTCTTCATGGCAAATGTGATGAGTGGGCATCAAGTCACCCGCGTTTCACGCTCTGCGCAAGGAAAAGTTAAAGGGGCTGAGCAATTCTCGCAACTCATCGGCTTTGAATGGGGGGGGAACGGATTAAAGAAAAATATTATAGCCCTTCGAATGGTTCCCGAGCGCTATAAACGGAAAGGGAGCATTCCGACACATATCCAAACCACGTTGAGGGTTTTGAAATTTGCAAGTTTCTTTTTTAACTCTGAGCGTATCAAAAATCGGATCAAATACCTAGAAAGAGCCTATAAAACCGAAGAATTTGATATAGATAGTCATTACATCAAAAACCGACGCCTCTTTAAGCCTAAGGGGATGAAAATGCACTATAAAGAAGGAGCGGTTCACCCAAACAATCGCGTTAAAAAACCTTCCAAAACAACGGTTTTCAAATCCTTTGTAGAGGCCGTTTCAGCCACTGCCTTCGGAATCTTTGGAGTTGTTGACGCAATCGTCTCTACCTGATAATATTTCCCAAAAGCGCTAATTTTGGAAAATTTCCTTTATGTCAATTTTTCTAGTTATTTTTATGTATGCTGCCTGGTCAAGTACCTTTGCGCTTGGCAAAATGGCCCTTGAGAGTAGCCCCCCAATCTTTTTAACAGGATTTCGGATGCTTTTTGCTGGAGTTCTCCTTTTGGGATGGCTTTTTATCAAAAACCGAAGCAGCCTGAAAATCGGAAAAAAACAAATCCTTCCTCTCTTAGCACTTGCCGTTTTTAGCATCTATCTAACAAATGTTTTAGAGTTTTGGGTGCTTCAACACCTTACAGTAGGAAAAACCTGCTTTCTCTACAGCCTCTCCCCATTCTTTGCAGCAATTTTCTCCTATATTCATTTCGGAGAAAAGATGAACCTAAGAAAGCTCCTTGGAATGCTGATTGCCTTTGCGGGATTCATCCCAGTTTTTATAATGAAAACAGGTAACGAAGAGCACCTCAAGGCCTTCAGCTTTTTCTCCTGGCCAGAGCTTGCCATGATAGGAGCCGCCCTTTTCTCTGTCTATGGGTGGGTCCTTCTCCGTCTTATTGTTAAAAAGCAAACCCTTTCTCCGATGTATGCCAATGGGTATAGCATGCTTCTTGGTGGAACAATGGCTTTTGTCCATTCCCTCTTCGTCGATAATTGGAACCCAGTTCCTGTTGCCGCAGGGCAAATGGCCCCCTTCATTCAAGGGATTATCTTGATGACTCTCATCTCAAACATTCTTTGCTATAACCTATATGGATTCATGCTGAAGAAGTATACAGCAACTTTCTTATCGTTTATGGGCCTTTTAAGCCCCATCTTTGCCTCGTTAATCGGCTGGATTACTATAAGAGAACCCATCCGTTGGCAGATCCTCCTTGCAACATCGATTGCCACTTTAGGATTCTTTATCGTTTACCAGGCTGAACTCAAGCAGGGATATATTGTAAAGGGGAAGAAGAAGCCCCTTGCTGAAGCAAAGCCTTAGAGCCTACTTCAAAATTTCATTTCATAAAAAATCCATTTATATTACACTGTCAACTTCAAATTTGCACCAGTACAAGGATTTTATATGAGAACTATTTTTGGAAGGCTGTTGATAATAGCTACTTTTTTATCGGTTTATATCAATGCGCATGAAGATATCGAGTACCCGTTAACCATCCCCCTGAGTGGTCCAGAAAAAACTGAGGAAAAAAGTGGTTGGACAATACCTGATGCAGAAAAAGCACGCCAATTTGGCCGATCGATCAACATTCCAGGAACCAATGCTTGGATTAAATCATATGGAGTTGCAAAAGTTTACGTAAGAAAAGATATTGATGCTGCTGTTAATCAGGATTATATCGATTTATTTAGCCAACCTATGTCAGGAACACTGCAAGATAAGAGGGATGGATCTTTTGCGATTTCTCCCCGCAGCTCACTTATAGGTGTCGAGGGGAATATCGATACCATTTATGGCCCTTTAACAGGTATTGTGGAAATCTACTTCCAGTCTTTCGTTCAAAACCCTAGCAATACCATTGACAAGGTCTTACAAAACAACACTTGGGCTGGGATATTTAGAGGATATCTCACCTTTGTTGGGCTGACGATTGGTCAAACATTTACGAATTTTATGGATGTTAATAACTTTCCAGAAATGATTAATTTCAGCAACAACGGAGGGATTTCTTTATTAGTCAATCCACAAGTTCGCTATTCCCATGAATTCGAAAATGGCTTTTCCATTTCTGCCGCCATTGAAAAGCCTATGGCGGAATTTACTTATCAAGACGGATTAGCGCTCAATCCACAAAATGCTCCCTTTGGAACAAATGCAGATGCTCCCGCATGGCCAGACTTTACTCTTGCCTTTAAGTATGGGGGGAAATGGGGACATTTTTTTGCCGCTGGTCTAGTCAGAGAAATCAATGCTGACTTGCGAGGAATCCCTCTATCGGCTTTCCCACCTAGCGAAACTATATTTTTTGGAACGAACGACCGAAAAATAGGATATGGGGGGAATTTTTCCCTTTTGATTAAAACATGGGGAAAAGATAGTTTAGGTTTAAAATTCACAATTGGCCGCGGTGTAGGACATTATATTGAGTTTGGTCTATGGCGCCCTGCAATTCTTCGCGTTACAAGTTCTCGTCATAGACGCTTACAACTAGTGATGCAACAAGCAGGTTTTGTCTCTTATCAACACTGGTGGAATGATACCCTCCGTACCAACTTAGTCTGGGGCCTCGTGCATAATTTTAATCCTGCAGCTCTACGGAGTCCAGAATCACAAGGAGTTGATCCGAATTTCAGCTTTGCTTGGAAGCAATTTTCTACTGCTACTGTCAACCTATTATGGAGTCCCCGGTCAGATCTCACTTTTGGGATAGAATATGACTATGCTCGAGTCTTCAAGACAGGAGGATCTAGCGGTGACATGAACCGAATAATCACGGAGAGTTCCTATTATTTTTAGCAACTGTGTGCCCCAGTAGCACAAAATAAGTGACACTCCGGGGCCTAATCGATTCTATTAGTATGATGAAGCGTTGTTATTAATAACCTAGATAGGAGCTTACATATTAAGAATGATAGTTTGAAAGACATCAGAACTTTTGAATCTTTCCATTGTTGAACAACCGTTGTAGGGAGTTCCCCTAGGATGCAGTTTTCTGAAGCCACGTAATTAAAAACATGGGGCTGGCTGTCAATTGAAGGCAAAAAACCAAAAAAAGTTCCGGGAGGCTCAATGCTAATTCTCCCTAAGGTGTGCACAGAATCTATAGTGATTTTTACCGAACCCTTAAAAATGATATAGTAGTGTGAATCGACACTACTTTTTGGAATAATCAAAGTATGTCGTTTGATTTCCCAGAATGTTACATAATCCAAAAGTTGTTCTGCTTCTCTCGCCGATAGAGACTGGAAAAAAGGGAGCAGTGCGAGGTCTTCTTGGTTAATAGGCATCAGTGTTTGATTCCAAGGAAGCTTTTTTGAGGGAGGGAGATAGTCATCTCCTTTCCCAGAATCTAAGGCAGTTTCTGCAAGAAATTTTTCAATCTTTTCGGCTGAGTAACGGATCTTCCAAGAAAGTAAGCGACTTAAATATTCTGTAATATAGAAAACCCCTTCAGAGGAAAGCATTTGAAATATCGTGACTTCTTGTTGTGGAAAGTAATAAAGTACAGATTTCTGTTTTGCAATAGCTGAGATTGGCCGACAACAAGAATTAAAAAAACCCTCTTCACCAATAATTCCTCCAGATTGAACTATTTCCAATGACAGTTGGGTATCCTTTGGCCGGTTCAAGAGGATTTCAATGCTCCCTTCTTTGAGAAGGTAAAATCCCTTTGCAGGTTCACCTTGTTTAAATAACACCTTACTAGGCTCTATATTGACCGTTTGAGCAAGATTTCCTACAATTGTTAAGTCATCGTCAGAAAGACTAGAAAAAAGATCTAAAGAAGATAGAAATCCTTTTTTTCTTACTCGTGAGCGTTCTCCATCCATGATAATGATCTTTATTTTTTCTCTGGATTAGTTGGTGGTGGTGATTCTGGTGGTAGTTCAGATAAGGAAGAGTCTTTGGGGGGAGGAGCAACAATTTTTTGTGGGGGCGTTTTGGGTTCAGGAGGTGGAGGTGGCTGTGCAGAGGAATCACTAGTGGAAGATGGAGGAGCTTCTCCCCCCTTTGGCTCTTCTTGCACAGGTGGCGGAGGTGGCGGCGACTGCTCGGATGATGGCGGGGAAGGGGGTGGTTCCGCAGGAGGAGGAACAAACGAAGGTTGCGTAGGGGGTGCTTCTGGTTTCTTTGGCTCTTCTTGCACAGGTGACGGAGATGGCGGTGACTGCTCGGATGATGGCGGGGAAGGGGGTGGTTCCGTAGGAGGAGGAACAAACGAAGGTTGCGTAGGGGATGCTTCTGGTTTCTTTGGCTCTTCTTGCGCAGGGGGCGGAGGTGGCGGTGACTGCTCGGACGATGGCGGAGAAGGGGGTGGTTCCGCAGGAGGAGGAACAGACGAAGGTTGCGCAGGGGGTGCTTCTGGTTTCTTTGGCTCTTCTTGCGCAGGGGGCGGAGGTGGCGGCGACTGCTCGGGCGATGGCGGGGAGGATGGTGGCTCCGTAGGAGAAGGAACAGACGAAGGTGGCGCAGGGGGCGCTTCTGGTTTCTTTGGCTCTTCTTGCGGAGGTAAATACTTTTTTCGCATGTTATACTGCTCGATCCCCCTTTCAACACTCATTAAAAGGTCTTGTTCATTCCATGGTTTAGCAATAAAGCGAAATAAATTTGCAGCATTCACAGCATTGATTGTTGATTGGAGCGTCGCTTGCCCTGTTAACAGGATGGTCAGAGCAAATGGAAAGCGCTCATGGACTTTTTTTAAAAGTTGATCCCCTGTCATTCCAGGCATGACTTGGTCAGAAATAATTAAAGCAATTTCTACACCATCTTTTTCCATGTCATTGATGATTTCTATTGCCTCCTCACCTGTTTCGGCAAATTCATACTCATAGGTTTGCCCAAATCGAGCTTGAAGTTGCGCTTGAAGTGTGTTGAGAACAATTTGTTCATCATCTATACAAATAATTCCAATTTTACTACCCATATTCCTATGTTATATCTCGCATTGCTGAATTGCTCTTTTCCTAGATCTTATGAGGTGCAGAATGACACCTACTCATCCATCTACTTTTTTTCATCTTTTCATAATCTATATTTTTTTAGGAAGGATTATACGAAATAGTGTCCGTCCAGGAGAACTTTCACATTCGAGAGTTCCTTTGTGTCGTGCCACAATATCACGAGAAATACTCAATCCCAACCCTGTTCCTTCTCCTTTCTCTTTAGATGTCACATAAGGTTCAAAAATCTTAGGAAGGATATCAGGTGGAATTCCTGGTCCATCATCAATAACTTCAACCATGATATGGTCTGTGTCAAAATTTTTAAGTCTAATCCAAATATGACCATTCCCTTTAAGAGCGGAAACAGCGTTGTTAATTAAGTTTGTCCATAATTGATTTAATTGATCCGTATAAGCATAGATCACGGGAAGAGGGTCTAGGTCTTGATAAATTTCAATATTCCCCTTGGTAACATGATGGAAAAGAATAAGCATCCCTTCTAGCTCTTTTTTCAAATCTGTTTCCGCTATCCGATTGGGGTCTGAGTGAGTGTACTGTCTTATTGCTGAACTAAGCTTTACAATTGCATTGGAAGCATAATCGATATCCTGAAAAGTACATGACATCTCAGTCAAGGCATACAAGAGCTGCAATGCATCTGGAGATGTTGCGAAAGGCTTGAGAACGTCAAGGTTTTCTACTGTTAGCCCAACATTTGCAAATGCTTTTCCCCATTGCCTTCCATCTGCTACACCTATTTCTTGAAGCTTTTTTTCAAGTATTGCTGCATTTTCTCGTCGTTTAGACAATTGCTTTCTGGAACATACCGCAAGTAGCGTTTGAGAAGCTTGTTGAAAAAGGGAAAGAAGTTCTGGAGAGAGAGACTGAAAAAGCTTTAAAAAACTAGCACTCAATGCTTCAAACTTACTTTGAGAACTTTTAATGGCAGTTGAAATAACACCGATGGGAGTATTCATTTCATGAGCGATTCCTGCCATCATTTGACCAAGTACAGAAATTTTTTCACTTTGAATAAGTTGCATTTGCGCTTCTTTGAACTTTTGAAAAGTTTCTCTAAGCTCAGCTGTAGTCATTTCCAAAAGGGTTTGGTGTTTGTCATATGTTTTTTCTAAACGCTTCCGGAAGTACTGAGACTTATTTAACTTACGCTTAAGGAGAGTAATCTCTTTTTCTGCAGATCGAGGATAAGCTTGTTCATGCATCAGGTTATCTCGTTATTTGGGTTAATAGCTAAATAGTTGCATCAGCTGTTTCCTAAAACTAAAATAATGGAAGCGCCGTTATGGAAGATGGAGGGTTCGCCTAATTTTAATGGTCCAATCTCCCCAAAAGAATAAATTCCGAATATTGGAGTCTCTTGGGCTATTTTATGTCGAATTGAGCTGACTTGTTCTTGAATGGATGTTCCTAGTCGCAGCTGGCAAGCAGAGCAGCTAACAACAAGAGCAGCTGCAGGGATAACTTGGGGGGGCAACTGCTCTATTGCCTTTTGAACAGCGGTTGCCGTGGCTTCAAGGATGCTTTGCTGGCTGGCTTTTGCCAACATCACTTTCTTCCCTTCTTGAATTTTACTGCTGAAGGACATGCTTTGCTTCTTTGGATCCGATCGCATCGGACAGCGACAGTAGTAATCGGGACGATCAGGAGAATCAAATATTGCTAACATAAAGTCTCCAGCCCCTTCGCTAATCCCACAAAAACGTTTGTAATATTCTTGGGTTGTATGCTCCCCGATTTGATAAATGGTCTGTTCTTCTGCTCGTGTAATGATCTCCTCTCCGGTATAAGGCGTCCACCCATAACCAACACCCACAGACATTTGAAGAGGCCCAAAAAAAAGAAGAAGAGGGAGAGAGTTTTGATAGACTTTTCCGCCGAAAACTTGAAAAGAGCGTGACATTTCAAAATTATCAGATGCAATTCCACCAATAATAGGGACATTGGCTCCTATAACATCTTGAATACCACGGATCAGCATATCAGCGTTATTATGAAGACCTTCAGGAAACATGAAACATAAAACTGGTGCTCCATCCATTCCCTCTGAGGCTTGAGATAGAGCTTCTTTAGCGCTCTCTAAAGGACTTTCTTTAACCTTTCCACCAAGGCCTCCTTTGATTAGAATGGTGTCTGAAAAAAATAGCATCAGCTGAACACAGTCCTCCAATACTCCCCGTTGGTTTGTAAAGCCTCCTGTAACGGAACCTCCTATGAATGGCGTTTTTGGATATTTCTCCCCCAGCAATCTTGCAATGACTTCAAAATCATACTCCATAGAGGCATAGACGATACCACCAATAAGATCAAATTTTCTTGCATAGCCTTCACATTGATTTATAACATCTCGAACTGCATCTTCAGTGAAAGGGTCTTCGCTCTGACCAATAGCAACTTGGAACATATTTTTACTTTATCTCAATGTTTTCTAATTCAACTTTATAACCACCTTCTTCCTTGTAGGCTTTCATTAAGCTATACTCAGGAAGCTCAACCCAATGACTACTCTCTAGGGTCAGGGGCTCAGAGGCAATTAATATAGATTTTGTTTTCTCATGGCCTATCATTTTATATTCACCATCATAAAAGCCAAATCTTTCCCCTAAGGTATACCAAAGGCTTGTGAAAGTTAAATCAGTGCTTCTTACTTTTGATTCATAACATCCAAAATCGTAATAAAACCGCGTTGCAATAATCCATTCCCCATTCGTTAGGAAAAGATTCAATGGCGAAGAAGTTTGTATCCCATGCCGCTGTCTCACTTTCCCAATAATTTCGATTGTTTCACATAGAGCTTCGGTGATATGATGGATGCTCCACTCCTCCCGGGAAGCACGAATCTGCGATAGAATCATGGCATAGATCCATTCAGTATCGGTTGTCCC
Organism: Simkaniaceae bacterium; assembly: GCA_028281675.1. Taxonomy (GTDB): domain Bacteria; phylum Chlamydiota; class Chlamydiia; order Chlamydiales; family Simkaniaceae; genus Neptunichlamydia. The sequence continues at coordinate 19,482 of JANQJL010000020.1, read as the reverse complement.
ACGGATATAGGTGGAATATTCAGGACGGACATACCTCACAAGATCATATTTTATCACTTCAAATTTTTCCAATAGACCATTATGAGCCAAGATGAAGGGAGCGTTAGGAAAAAAAAATGGGTGTAGATTTTGATAGTTCAGCTCTAAATTACCGAAAAGAGGTGTTCCTCGGATATGAGCAATAATGGCAGAAATGTTGATTTGCTTAGTAATACCAATGAGATTTTGATCATAAACAGGAAGTTCAAGGGTACGGTATATCATCGACTCTTGGGGATGGTTAAATTTATTCGACCATACTCCCATGCCAAATCCCGCTAAGTTTAGCGTTTTTGTTAATTCCGGTGAAAAACTCTGCTTAAATAGAGAGTTATCAGGATCGGAAATTAATTGAGATAAAATGACTTCCTCACCTAAATAAGCTACAGCACGACACATAAAACCAATCCAAACTTCATATTTGACATTAATTTTATTAAGAAATAAAAGCAACTAAAGGTTCAATTAATGGTTAATCTATGAAAGTTATTAAATATACTCTACAGTTTGAAGGATTAATAAAACCAACAGACTCTGAAGGAAAAAAGCTTCATGCGACTTTGGAAGCTAAAAGCATTCAAGTCCAAACCACTCTGTCTGAAGGGAGAATTAACTATAATTTGGAAAGCCTAGAGGGAGATTTTGCTAAGTTCGAGTCCGATGTAGTCATAGAAAAAGAAGGAATGTTTTCTGAATTTGGAACAATTATTTTTAGTACAAATGATGAGCTTGAATTCGAAACAATCGATCATGGGTATATGGGGCCCTCAATACAAGAGGGGCTAACACATGGTTCTGTTATGTGGAAAATCACTGGTGGAAAGGGAAGATACCTTTCTGCTACTGGGATTATCACCTCTAACTTTTTTGTATATCATGATGGTCATGTCTATGATCACCAATATGGTATAGTATTTATTAAATAATAAAATATAAATAAATAAATAACAGTAATTTAATGAAAGACTCATCTCACTATTCTGAAAGTTATCACGATGATATTATCGCAAGGCATAAGTATGCTGAAAGTTTTAATAATCCTAACCCCAATATCCGTATTGCAATTATAGGGGGGGGAGTTGCAGGGATGGGAGCAGCTAAAACTTTAGTAGAAACAAAGTTCCCTGTAACTCTTTACGAAATCAATGAACGTTTAGGAGGAGATGCTCTTGCTATTGACATAAAAACACAAGATGGAAAAACTGTTCAAGTTGATGGGGGCGTCTCAGACTTCAACCTAAACACCTACTTCCAGTTCCGCGCATTTCTTGAAGAATTTGGGGCTGCTGATTACACCAATATTCGTAATGATGTTTCATTCTCATCTTTAAAAAGTAAAAAGACGATACGTATCGAAGAGGGAAAGTGTTATTTTCAAGATGCCGACATAGATCCTTTGCTCTTCCTTCAAGAGATCGAAAGGTTTAGCCACATTACCCAAGAGCTTAGCATCAAGCAACAAACCACAATGGACGTCCAAGAATTTCTTAAATATTTAAGAAAAAAGAAATATTCTGAGGACTTCATTAATTTTTTTCTCATCCCAAAAATCACTGGCGCATGGCTTGTGGATGTTGAAAACCTCAACAAGTTTCCTATTGATGGGATACTAAAGTTTTTCAAATATCATGGGATCATAGGAGGAAAGCAAGGGAAACGGGTCTGTATAAAAAAAGGAATTTATACTTATGCCGATTGCTTTGCTGAGTGGTTTATTTCTAATGGCGGAAATTTAAAGCTACATACACAAGTGAATAGGATATTTATTTCCCAAAACTTTATTGAAGTCGAAACCTTTCATAAGGAACGTGGAAAGAGAGTTGAGCATTTTGATCATGTGATTTTTGCAACAAAACCAAAACAAGCACTCAATATTATTGGAGATGCCAACCAGATTGAGTACCGCATCTTAAGTACATACCCCACAAATCATGCAGACGTTTATTATCATTACGATGAACGTGTGATGCCTTCAAACAAGAAAGCTTGGGCGGCTTTTAATTACTATGTTTATGATGAAATAAGAAAGGAAAACCCTAATGCCTGCGTAACTTATTGGCTCAATTACCTTCAACAACTACCATCGGAGTTTCCTAATGTTTTTACAACGGTAAACCCTCCTTTTGAACTGGACCCTACAAAAATCTACTGTCACAAACGACTTGAACACCCTCTCGGATTACTCCTTCATCGGGATATTAGTGAAACAAGTATCCATCGCGTTCAAGGAGATCGGAGACTATGGTTTTGTGGCTCCTATGTTGTTCCTCCTTTCCTTCAGGAAAATGCTTATGTTTCTGGATTATCAGTTGCAGAGCGATTGATAAGAAACTACCTTCCTCACTTCCCTATGGCTTATACAGAGCTTGTTGATCACATGTATGGTACTGAATATTTTTAATCCGATTTGCTTCTCCATTTACAGAATAAGTTTTTTCTTTTTACAAAGCCCATAGCCGGTTTTAGAAATGCTAAAGTCCATTGAGTGGAGGAGCAGCCGGCCTCCTATGGAGAAATGCGGTTACCAAGACTTGAACTTGGGACCTCAACATTATCAGTGTTGCGCTCTAACCAACTGAGCTATAACCGCAAATTTTATATTGATGGAGGCTAGGAGATTCGAACTCCTGACCTTCTGAATGCAAATCAGATGCTCTACCAACTGAGCTAAGCCCCCACATACATGGAAATCAGTCCCCAATTATAATTAAATCAATAATAATTTTCCAATGGAAATTTTCCTGTGGCTTACTTATTCCTTTTCTGGCATACTGGGTTTTTAAACACGGAATTCTACCTATGAAAATCACTCATACATGGGCCTGACCCCTCTTAATGCTCTCTTGGGCGACAGCGTTTAGCTTCTAAGCGATACTGTCACAAATTTATTTTTATTACTTTTTATTGGTTATTATTATGTCTACAAATGAAATTCATGATGGATCTCTCAGGCAACTTTGGAAGGTCTCTTCAGCGCTGATGGTCTCTTTTCTCTCTATGGTAGTGATGATGTTTGTCGACCGCATCTTCTTATCTTACTACTCGATAGACGCATTGAGCGCGGCAACGAGTTCGGGAACACTTTTTTGGGCGGGAAACTTTATGTGGGTCACCCTAGCGGCAATGGCAGAGATCTTTGTCGCACAGTACAACGGTTTAAAGCAGTATAAAAAACTGGGAGAGCCCGTGTGGCAGATGGTTTGGCTTTCTCTTTTAGCTTTTATTTTCTTTATGACACTTGGATCTTTTGGAAGTGATTATTTCTTAAGATCTGGCTTTATGAATAGCAGTGAGGTGGAATATTTTAGATGGAATAATTACTTTGCCCCCTTCCTCACCCTTTTGACAGCCCTAGGTGCTTTTTATATTGGGCAAGGGAAGACAATGATTATTACATGGCTTGGCATCATTGGAAATGGGGTGAATGTACTCCTCGATCCTCTCTTCATTTTTGGTTATAAGGGAGTTGTCTCTTCTATGGGGATAAAAGGGGCAGCTATTGCTACCGGAGTTGGGATTATTGTCCAAGTGGTGATTTTAGGCTCGATGTTTCTCAGTAGGAAGAACCAAATAGAGTTTGGAACAGGTGACTTCCGCTTTAAACCAAAAGCTTTTTTTAGCTGCATAAAGGTTGGAGCATCTCCCGCAATCTTTGTAATGTGTGAGCTTCTTGGTTGGGCGGCTTTTTATAAAATGATGAAAGGTATTAGTGGAAAGCATATTTTAGTGGCCAGTATCACGCAAAATGTTCTCCTTCTCTTCCTCTTTTTTGGTCTGGGTCTAGAAAAAGGGGCAGCAGCTGTTTCTGGAAATCTGATCGGTGCTAAAAAAGTTGATGAGGTAAAGCGCCTCTTTAAGTCAGGAGTGAAACTTTCTCTAATGTTTGGAGGAGTTCTGACACTTACTTTAGGATGTTTCTCTGATCTCTTCACCGATTTGTTTTTCAAAAACCCTAAGGCGCTTAGTGGTTCAGCTCTTGGAGTCTCTCCAGAAATGCTCTTAGAAGCAAAAGCCTCCCTTCAAACAGCAATGATGATGCTCGTCCTTTACTTAACCTTGGAGAATATCCGTTGGCTCTTAAGTGGACTCCTCACTTCAGCTGGAGATACTTTTTACCTCCTTGTTTCTGGAGCCATTTCGATTTGGGTTTTTATGATCCTGCCAACCTACTTTTTTGTCGTAAAGCCTAAGGCCCCTATTGAAACAACCTTCTATATCTGGATTTTTTATTGCCTTATGGGTCTTTCTCTCCTCTTCTTCCGGTTTTGGCAAGGGAAATGGAAGGAGAAACATCTAGTTGACTTAGATGCTAAGCGGAAGACCAGCACTGTTCCAAGCTAAAACACCACCAGGGAGGTGGGAAACCTCCTCTCTTCCTAATTTTTTAGCGAGACTCGCTGCCAAAATCGAGCGATACCCAGCAGCACAAACAAAAGCAAGTTTTCCTTCGGGAAGCTCCTTAATGCGAGCAGAAAGCTCGCTGCATGGAATATGTTTTGCATTAGCAATATGTCCCCCAGCCCACTCCCCTTCGGAGCGAACATCAATAATGTGAATCTGATCCCTTTCTTGATAAAGTTCCTTTGGGCTGATCTCTGAAGTCGTTTCTAAAGGAAGCTCTTTTTGGCTCCAGGCTTCAAATCCTCCCTTAAGATACCCCTCCACTGAGAAAAGACCTACTCTTGCAAGAGAATGGATCGCTTCTTCAACATGGATCGGGTCAGGGGTTACAAGGAGAATTGCAGTATCATAGGGAATCACAGCAGAGGCCCAAAAACCTAGTTTTTCTCCTGCACCAATACAAATGGACCCAGGAACATGCCCAAGACAAAAAGCCCTTTGCTGACGCAAATCTATCACGACACCCCCCTTTTCTAGTCGCTTTTGGAAGTCTATAGGCTCAAGAGGTATAGGAGGTCTAGTTTGTTCCCTTTGACTTGTAGAATTATAAACTTTCATCCGAAAAAAATAGTCGGGGCTGGGTGGGGTGCGCGAAGGGACGAGACCAACAAACTCTTTTTCAGTGATGTTTAAATTTAAGAAAGGATTACTCACCCTTTCTTGCCCAAGGGTAGAAGAAGCACGCGCCCCCATCCTCTCGCCACAAACGGAACCCGCACCATGGGCTGGATAGATTTCAAGGGAGTTAGGGAGATCTTTGAGTTTTTCAGAAACGGAAATATAGAGTTGTTTTGCTAGTAGCTCTATCCCCTTTTCTACAGTAAGATCAGAATATCCCACAGAGCCAACAAGGATAAAGTCCCCTGAAAAAAGAGCCTTCGGCTTTTCTTTTTCTATAAGGAGGAAAGAAACATGTTCCGGAGTATGACCCGGAGTATGGAGAACTTTTAAGGTCTCTTTCCCTAATTTAAAAAGATCACCATCAAAACACTCCTTATGAGGAAATTTAACTTCATATTTTTCCCCTTTATCATAGCCAGAAAGAACTAAAGTAGCTCCCGTGCGCGATGCTAAATAGCGAGCGCCTGAAACATAGTCAGCATGGATATGCGTTTCAAAAACATGGGAAATCACCAAGTTATTTTCTCCGGCAAATTTGAGATAGATATCGACATCATAGCGGGGATCAATGATGGCTATTTGACCTACTTCACTGCAACCTACTGCGTAAGAATAATGAGAGAGCCCTCGCTCTTCAAATCTCTGAAAAATCATGAACTTAAACTAGTCAATTAAGTGATTATTTACGAGAGGATTTTCGCTGACTTTCAGAAAGAGCTTTTTTTCTAAGTCGGATATTATTGGGCGTCACCTCGACAAATTCATCATCTTGAATAAAATCGATCGCTTGCTCCAAGGTAAGAACTGTGGGAGGAGTTAGGATGAGACTCTCATCTGTCCCAGATGCTCGAACGTTGGTAAGTTGCTTTTCCCTTGTAATATTAACAACGAGGTCATTATCACGACTATTCTCCCCGATGACCATCCCTTCATAGACATCATCACCAGGCTTCACAAAGATCGTCCCCCGACTTTGAAGGTTAAAACAAGCATAGCCAGTGACTTTGCCTTGGTTCATGGAGATCAATGCTCCATTCTTCCTTCCGGCAATTTCGCCACGATAGGGACCATAAGCATCAAATACAGAGGTGAGAATCCCAAGACCACGGGTAACGGTGAGGAATTCATTTCGGTAGCCGATTAGCCCTCTCGTGGGAAGAGAGAACTCAATCGTAGTGATGTTATGCTCATTAGTATGAAAGTTCCGCATCTCTCCTTTACGCCTGTTAAGTTCTTCGATCACAACTCCCGAAAACTCATCAGGAACTTCGATATGGGCATGCTCGATCGGCTCCTCTTTATTTTCATGGAAGATAACACGAGGCTTAGAAACTAAAAATTCATACCCTTCTCGCCGCATTGCTTCGATAAGGATCGAAAGGTGGAGTTCCCCACGTCCTGCAACGCGAATGGCATCATCACGTCCTTCCACTTCTTCCACATTAAGGGAGATATTCGATTTTTTTTCATGGAGGAGACGATCACGAATCTTATTCATTGTGACATGTTTTCCATCCCGTCCAACGAAAGGACCAGAATTAACTGAAATCTCAATAGAAAGGGTAGGCTCTCCAAGTTCAATCAATGGGAGTTGGTTAACATGACCAGGATCACAAAGAGTATCGCCAATCATCACGTCGGGAGCCCCAGAAATGCTCACAATATCTCCCACACCAGCTTCTTCGAGTTCAACTTTTTTGAGGCCATGATACCCATCGATTCGGGTCACTTTATGTTGCGTCGGATGGCCACTTTTCTCAACCAAGGTGAAGGAATCATTTTTCTTTATCACCCCTTCTAAAATCCGCCCTGTTGCTTGCCTTCCTAAAAAGTCACTATGGGAGATTGTACTAGCTTGCATCAAAAAGGGAACTTCTAAGTTACCTGGAGGATGTGGAACTTTGTCAATAATCAGATCAAAAAGAGGGCGCATATTCTCTCTAGGGTCCCCTTCGTTTATAAAGGCATACCCACCTACGGCGGAAGCATAACAATAGACAAAATCGAGTTGCTCATCATTTGCCCCAAGTTCTACAAAGAGATCAAAGGTTTTATTGAGAGCATTTTCGGGATCAGCATGTGGTTTGTCAATTTTGTTAAAGACAACAATAGGGCTAAGTCCCATTTTCAATGCCTGCGACAGAACAAACCGTGTTTGTGGCATTGGACCCTCTCCTGCATCAACAACAAGTAGAACAGAGTTAACCATCCCTAAGACCCTCTCCACTTCTCCAGAGAAATCAGCATGTCCTGGAGTATCGATCACATTGATCTTGCACTCATCGACAAAAAGGCTTGTATGCTTTGCAAAAATCGTGATTCCCCGCTCTTTTTCTTGCTCATTAGAATCCATTGCCCTTTCAGGGATTTTTTCATTTTCACGAAAAATCTCTGCTTGGCCAAGCAAACAATCAAGAAGGGTGGTTTTCCCATGATCAATATGGGCAATAATTGCAATATTACGAATCTTTTCTGGAGGGTACATTAGGTAAATATCCTTTGGGTGTATTCATTCGATTTTAATAGAAAATTCCTTTATTGACATAGTGAAAAAAAGTTCTTAACGTAGAAAATATGTTTTTCTTTACGCAAAAAATTAATTGGCAAGCGATTATTGGGCAAGTCGGGCTCATCCTCCATATCCCCGTGGCAATGGCGGGATTGACCCTAATTATCGGTGTGATTTATGGAGAATGGTTTTCACTCCTTCCCTTTGGAGCGTTAGGAGTTTTTTCTCTTCTTCTCGCTCAGATCATGTACCGCTTAACAAAAAAAGCAAAAGCTGCCCATCTTTGGGATGCAATGGTTATTGCAGGAATTAGTTGGATCATCTGCTCCGTGCTTGCTGCTATCCCCTTTTGTTGGGTTTCAGCAATTCGTATAAAAGAGGGGATTGATTCTGAAGTTTTGCATATCTTTGCTCAACCAATTAACGCCCTCTTTGAATCTTTTTCAGGATTTACGAGTACAGGTCTCACAATGATGCAAAAAGAGGGCTCTTTTCCCCATACCCTTCAGTGGTGGCGATCCCTACTAGAATGGATCGGAGGATTGGGACTCATCGTATTCATTTTAGCACTCACTCACCTCAATAAACAGGGTTTTCAGCTTTACTATGCCGAAGCGCGCAGCGAGCAAATGACTAAGAACATTGAAGGAACCGCTCACTGGATTTGGGGAATCTATCTGATTTTTACTTTTATAGGGTTTCTCCTCTTCTTAGTTTCCGGAATGCCTCTTTGGGAGTCGATTAACCATGCGATGACAGTGATTTCAACGGGTGGCTTTACCCTCACCGAAACCAGTTTCCAAGGCTATAGCCTTTCCATTCAAATCATCGCCATGTTTATGATGCTGATTGGTTCGATCAGTTTTGCTGTTCACTATAGAGTGATCTGCGAAAAAAACTTTGGAATACTGTGGAAAAGTATGCAGCACCGCCTTCTCTATATCTTCGCTATCGGTGGGGGCTTCCTTGTCCTCCTTCTTAACTACTGGAACGGAAGCTCAGGTCAATATGCTAATTCGTTCTTCGAATGGGTCTCTGCCCTCACAACCTGTGGTTTCTCCACAATGGACCTTTCCTTCTTTAGCCCCATGGTCAAACTCTTTCTCATTATGGGAATGTTTGTAGGAGGTGCTACTGGCTCAACTGTTGGGGGATTAAAGATCAGGCGGGTGATCTACCTGGTTTCTGGGGTTTTTCTCCGAATGCTCTCGATTACCACCCAAAAAGAAAAAGTGATTACTCAAAAACAGGAAAAATTGACCAATGAACCCCCTGGGGTTATCCTCCCTTCTACTGCAAAAAGCGAACGCCTCATCACTGCTGAAGTTCTCTTTTCTTTGTGGACAGCAACTCTCTTTGTCTCCTGGTTTTTGATCCTTCGCTGGGTTCCCAAAGGGAGAGCACTTGATGCTCTTTTTGAAGTAACAAGCGCCATGAGTAACGTAGGCCTTTCCAGTGGGATCATTAATTCCGACTTCCCAACTGCTGGAAAATGGCTCTTTATGTTCCTCATGTGGATGGGAAGACTAGAAATTATTCCTGCACTTGTGATACTCTTAACCTTGCCTTTAATCACTAAATCTTTTTGTAAGAAGGAAAAATAAAGATGAAAAAAAGCCCTAAAAGTTTTGTAGCAGCCGTTCTACTTTGTTTCTTTCTTGGAACAATCGGCATTCACCGCTTCTACGTCGGTAAAATTGGGACTGGAATTCTGATGATCATCACTTTTGGTGGTTTTGGGATCTGGCAGATCATCGACTTTGTCGTCATTGTTTGCAGCAAGTTCCGCGACAAGCAAGGACGCTTCATTCTGCCGTGATGTGTTCTCCTAATTTTTGCGCTGGCGCTCCTGTTGCAAGAGAATTGCTTTTTGACATGACTTCCATCACCTTGAACTTCACCGTCACGACCATTTTGGGCAATAATACGTGGGTGTGTCGATTGTAGGGGGTCAAGGTATACCTGTGCTTTTCCGGATTGTCTCATTTTCTTCTTTATTTTTTTAAAGCTTCTTGGTACCATTGCTGCCCATGAATGCAAGCTTCGAGAAAAATATCTACGCCCTCATAAAAGAGATGATGCAATTTCAACATCGCATCGAATCTGTCGATCACCTTTGGGATATCATATTTCCCGACAAGAAACATAAATATCACCATATCAGAATAACAAAATCTCGTGCAAACTTTTACCTATTCCATCTAGATGGCAATCTTTGCAGTTTAGAGATAGAACAAAATAAAAGTGTGCAAGCCGCGCCATCATTTGGTTTTAGTTCCTATGAAGATGGTAGTGAAGACCCAGCTAAAGCTTGGAACGATTTAATTATCTCTGCAAGAAAGTGGCTTAACTTTGCGAAAAAGAATTGGATAAAAGCCGCTAAAGAGGTCTATGAATCCTATCCTCTTAACCGTCGGTATGGAATTGCACCAAACTCCTTAGTAAGGTCTTCGTTATCAGATATCTATAGAATTGACAAAGAACTAGGAAAAGCAAAGACAAAAAAATTCATTCGCCTATTTGAAGAGGGGTATTTTTATGGAACAAAAAATACAACTAGAGAAAAGATGACGGCAAATGATTTTTTTGAGTATTGCAAAATCGCTTACCTAGCAGGCAAACGAAAAGAGGATCATATCGATAAGGATGTGTCTGGGCACAAAATGTATGAACGCTACGCTGATGGTCGTGATGAAGGCCTCTTAGAAATCAACCCAGATTCAGAAACCGAATTTGCTGATTGGATTGATGGTAAACATCCAAAAAGGTCGCGTGGTGGACATCCCTGGGAAATTAAACGGGGTGGCAATACAACGCATATTAGCCTAAGTGTTTCCCGCCCATTATATGATAGAAATACAAATTTCGTAGTCTGTTTGAACGGGGCCTCCATTGGAAGGCTAAAGGAAACCATTTGCATGTTTTTAGGGATTTATGAAGCAGGACTGCCTATTACTATCAGTGATCCTGAAGGCATTCGTAAAAGACTCCTTGCCGAAGATAACATTGGCATTATCCCATGCCACCACTCTCTCCATAGGGCCAATCAGCACTTTCATGAGCATGATGATGTTCATGACGTACTATACCTTGATGACTTAGGAAGATATAAACGTAGAATTAAACCCTTTATTATCTGGGAGCCATTACCAATACTTACCCCTATATAATGTACGCATTCAGTTGGTTATAATGACTGATAATCAGCAACTTGTGGAAAACGTAAATTTTAGGGAATTTAAGTTACTTAGAATCAAAAACCTATTGAAGTCGGCACCCACAAAATCCGGAACTTGGGATGTATTAAAATAACTACTAACTGATCTTGATGTTGCATAAAAGTTATCAAAATGATAACATTTGTGTATGAAGCAAAATAGTAAAGAAAGACTTTTCGAGGTAGCCGATAGACAACAGGGGTATTTTACCTCTCAGCAAGCAGAGGAATGTGGATATCCCCGTTCCAACTTTCATCGATTCTTAAAGTCAGGGGAGTGGATAAGGGAAATTAGGGGTATTTATAGGATTGCCCGTTACCCCACTCAAGATAGGCCCGAGCTCGCTTTTTGGACCCTATGGAGTCGGAATAAGAAGGGGGAGCCGCAAGGGATTTGGTCTCATGAAACAGCTCTTGATATTCATGAGCTTTCTGATATTATGCCCGCAAAAATGCATTTGACTGTTCCTCAAGGTTTCAGGAGAAACCAGATTATTCCAAAGGTTCTGGTTCTTCATTATGGTAATTTAGTCAGGATGGATATAGAGGTTCGGCAAGGATATTGCGTGACAACACCTTTGAAAACCTTGATTGATGTTGTAAAAGACCAAAGCATTTCCCTTGATCAAATTGAATTGGGTATTCAACAAGCATTGGAACGAGGATTGGTCTCAAAGCGAGAAATTCAAAGAAGCGAATCTGCAAACCTATTAGAGAAGTTTATCCGATGACACAGCAGTTTAAGTCAGCGACAGATTTTCGAAGGAGTTTAGAAGCCAGGCTAAAGAATCTAGCACAAGTAACAGGACAAGATCTGCAACGTCTCAGGAGAAAGGTTGCATTTGACCGCTTACTTGCAAGAATTTTTAGGGAGAACGGAAGTCCATCCTTTCTGTTGAAGGGGGGATATGCAATGGAACTACGCTTTGAAAAAGCGCGGGCGACAAGGGATATTGACTTAACCTACCTTGAGCGTTTTAAAGACATTCCTCAGCAAGAAATTTCTGGAGAAATTTTTCAGGAGCTTCGGGATATTTCCCAGATCAATATGGAAGACTTTTTTATTTACCAGATAGGAGAGGCTCGGTTAGATTTGGAGAATGCCCCTTACGGTGGGGCGCGATATCCTGTTTCATCTTTCCTTGATGGCCGTCTTTTTGTTCGTTTTCAAATGGATATTGGTCTTGATATAATGGTCAATAAAGTCGATAGGATCAAGGGGCAGGATTGGCTGGATTTTTGCGATATCCCATCTCCTATGGTGTGTATGATTACAAAGGAGCAGCAATTTGCAGAAAAGATACATGCTTATACCCTTCCAAGAGAAGGTCGAATCAATACACGGGTAAAAGATTTAGTCGATTTACTCCTGTTGCTTGAGAGAGAGAATTTTGATTTAGTGGCTTGTAAGGAAGCTCTTCAAATCGTTTTCAAAATCAGAGGATCCCATTCTTTGCCGACAAAGCTTCTAAGCCCTCCTGATGAGTGGGTAGGCTCTTTTCAAAAAATGGGGGCTGAGTGTGGGTTTGGTTTGAATATGGTAGATGCCTTTGAGAAAGTGGATGATTTTTTTCAAAAGATCCACTGCGATCCTGTCCTCCAATAAGTAATTTTCAAATAATTCCAGTGGAAGTTATAAAGAACCTAATGAAACAAATCCATTTAAAAAACACTTCTCCCTTGGGAGAACCTCTCATAGCGACTTTCCTCCCTGATGGGGGGATGAATCTCTCCAGCTATAAGCTGGGAGAGATCGAAATAATCGACCAGACAACCCGCCCCCTCTATGAGGAGCGGATGGCTGGGTTAGGTTCCCTCATTGGTCCCCATTTTCATCAGAGAAAAGAGGTATCGAGAGGATACTATGAATCCCTCTTTCCCCATATTGCCAAAGGAAAAGCTGAGGGACGAAAAGACCCTTTCTCTCATGGGATTGCCCGTTATGTTCCTTGGAAATATGTGGCAAGTGACACACAAATTAAGGCTCGCCTCAGTGGCGAAGATCTTTATAAGGGGATTCCCTTAAAGATTTTTGAAGGGCAAAATTTTTCGATGACTTTTGAAGCTCGTCTTCTATCCGATGGTCTGTTCATCGAGTATAAGGTTGATAGTGAAAAGCCCTCTCTTGTGGGACTTCACTATTACTATGCCTTTGCTGGGAAGGGAAGTATTCATGGCGCTGTTCAGACCACTTACCGCGATCAAAACGATTGGAAACCTCTTCCTAAAAAGTGGATCAACGGAAAAGAAAATCACCTGAATTTCTTACTTCCCCAAGTTGCAGACTATGGGTTTCTTCCAGCGAAAAAAACTCCCAATGAGCACGACTACCGTCTCTATCTCGATACCGAAAAATATTCTCTCCATATCGACTATAATACTGCCTCAGATACAGAGGTCTCCTGCCAGATTTTTCAACCAAAGGATGCCTCTTATGTCTGCATCGAACCCCTCTCAGCAAAATCCCCTTTGGAGCCTAAGCTAAAGCGGAGCATTTTGGAGGCAAAACTCGAAATCTTTTCCCACTTGCACAGCTAATACCGATTGAGGTAGAAGAGAAATGAGGTGAGCAAATGGTCAAAAAAGTCGTCATTCTTGGAGCTGGATTTGGGGGTGCCTATACGGCAATGCACCTAGAAAAATATCTAAAGAAAACGAAAGAACCTTTTGAAATTTCCATCGTCAACAGGGAAAATTACTTTGTCTTCCAACCCATGCTTGCCGAAATTGTGGGTGGATCACTCGGTATTGTCGATACGATTAACCCCATTCGAAAACTCCTTCCCAAAACAAAGCTTTATGTACGAGAAGTTGATTCGATCGATATTGAAAATAAAAAGGTGATTCTCGCTCCAAAGTTTTCTCATAAAACAACAGATCTCTCTTTTGATCATCTAGTTTTAGGACTGGGAACTGTAACGGACTTCCGTGGGACGGCAGGGCTCCATGAACATGCCCTTCCCTTTAAGAATCTCGCCGATAGTATTGCAATTCGCAATCAAGTGATCGATGTTTTGGAAGCTGCAGCAAGTGAACAAAATGCCACACTCAAAAATAAGCTCCTCACTTTTGTGGTGGGTGGCGGCGGATTTTCTGGTACTGAGGTCGTTGCTGAGGTCAATGACCTTGTCCATAAACTTGCGAAAGAATACCACGAAATCGACCACAATCAGATCCGTGTTATCCTTGTTCATAGCAAAAATCGGTTAATGGATCGTGAAATGCCTGAATCGCTTGGGCGATACGCGGAAAAGCTTTTAAAAAGGCGGGGTGTAGAGTTCCGTTTTGGAGCACATTTAAAATCAGCAACACCTGAAGAGGCTGTCCTTGATACCGGTGAACATATCCCCACAAAAACGGTGATCTCAACGGTCCCCTCTTCTCCAAATCCTTTGATTGAAATGCTCCCCTTAAAACTTGAGAAGGGGAAAATCGTTGCGGATGCAGGGATGCAAGCGGCAGGGAGAGATAACATCTGGGCAATCGGCGATTGTGCTCTGATTCCTAACTTAGAAGGCGGTGGCAATTGTCCTCCTACTGCTCAGTTTGCTATCCGAGAAGCAAAAATTTTAGCTCATAATATTGCAGCTTCCTTTTCCGGATGGAAGAAAAAGGAATTTCGCTTCAAAGCTTTGGGGATGATGGGAGCACTTGGCCACCAATCGGCGGTCGCTGAACTCTTCGGAAAATTTAAATTCTCTGGCCTCCTTGCTTGGGTGTTATGGCGCATGATCTATTGGATTAAACTTCCTGGAATGAGTCGTAAAATTAAAGTCGCCCTCACTTGGATGCTCGATACGATGATCCCTATTGAGGCGGTTCAAATTAAAACGGCTACCTCACAAGGAATTGCTCAGCTACATTTTGAAACGGGTGAAATCATCTTCCACGAGGGAGATGTCGGCGATTACCTCTATATTATCGTGAATGGAGAAGTCGAAGTCTACCAAGAAAAGGAGGGCAAGAAACATGTCATCGCAAAGCTTGGTAAAGGAGAGTATTTTGGAGAAATGGCCCTTCTTAACCAACGCTCCAGACTTGCAACGGTTCAATGCTTTTCTCCTGTCGATGTTTTAGCCCTCCGAAAAAGTGACTTTGGAATTCTGATCTCCAACTTTTCGAAACTTAAAGAAGATTTCCAACAAACAGAAAAAACCCGTAGTCGACAAATCGGCTAAGAGTTAAACTTTTGCTATGGATATTTGGCTAGATACAACAGATATTAAAACGATTATCCTTGGAAATCAATTGGGAATCTTAAAAGGGGTGACAACTAATCCCTCTTTGATTGGAAAGTCGGGAGAAAGTTTAGAAAAAAATCTCGATGAAATCTTGAAAAGTCAGAGTGGTCCCGTTACCGCCCAAGTAACAGCTGTCGACCATTTAAATATGATCGAACAAGGAGAAACCCTCCGGGAATTTTCTGAGCGGATCATTGTGAAAATCCCTGTAACGCAAGAGGGACTAAAAGCAATGACTGCCCTCTCCCACCTAAGATTTCCTGTAATGGCAACAGCAATCTTCACCCCCTATCAAGCCCTCCTTGCCTGCCATGTTGGGGCTACTTACATCGCCCCCTACTATTCCAAGATGAAAAATCCTCTTGATACCCTTGAAAAGATCCTCCTCACCCTTAATAGATATGATTTTGAAACAAAAATGGTTGTTGCTTCTCTTAAAACGGAAAATGACCTTAATGATTGTTTCCAGCTCCGGGTCGATGCCGTTACCCTTAAGGAGGAGCTTTTTGAGTTCCTGATTGCTGACCAAAGTGGCACCTTTGAAGCCCTCGATAAATTCTCTAAAGATTGGAAGAGGGGAAAGCCTTCCAAGTTGCTCCCATGAGACATGAAAGCACCTCCTTGGCAGTCACTTTTTCCCTCCTTGCTGCCTTTTCTTATGCCCTCCTTGCCTATCTGGTTCAAACAGCGGAACATTTTCTCCCTTCTAGTGTTCTAGTTTTCTTTCGGCAGCTTTTTGGTCTCCTGATTCTCCTTCCCGTTATTCCTTTTAAACTTGGCTCCTATTCAAAGCTAAGAACAAAGGTTTTTCCCCTTCACCTTCTCCGGACTTTTGCTTCTATTTCCTCCATGTTTTGCCTTTATTATGCTCTCCGCTACCTCTCTCTAACTGATACAGTCCTTTTAACCTATACCCGCCCTCTTTTTATTCCGATCATTGTCTTTTTTTGGTTTAGG
The DNA here is from genome assembly GCA_028281675.1 of Simkaniaceae bacterium. Classification (GTDB taxonomy): domain Bacteria; phylum Chlamydiota; class Chlamydiia; order Chlamydiales; family Simkaniaceae; genus Neptunichlamydia. The sequence continues at coordinate 3,497 of JANQJL010000020.1, read as the reverse complement.
AAGAAGTGGACAGCAAATACCTGGCTTGGCCTTATTGTTGGATTTATCGGTGTTGTTCTCATCCTCCGCCCAGGGGAGATAACCTTTAATGTTGCCTCTATGGCCGCCATTGCCGCAGCTTTTTTAGGAGGGATCGCTTTTACAGTGATCCGTCGCCTCACAAAAACGGAACCATCGGAGCGAATCACCTTCTATTATATGGCTCTTTCTCTTCCTCTTGCCCTGATTCCTCTTGGGAAAAATTGGGAAACCCCACCCCCTATCGGCTGGGCATATCTCGCCATCATCGGCGGAGTTGCTGTTGTCTATCAGCTCCTTCTTTCACGTGCATACCGCCATGCCACGGCGGTTAAAGTGGGCTCCCTTCTCTACTCGAGCGTCGCCTTCGCCTATCTTTTCGACTTCTTCCTTGGAAAAAAAGGGTTTCCCCTCATCGCTCTTGCTGGCATGGCTCTCATCGTCATCGGTTCATTTCTAGCCCTCCGTGAACAAAAAATTACGTAGTACCCGTGAATGCCACCTATTTTTGCCTTTAGCGCTGCATAAATAGATGGCACTTCGGGGTAGTATTTTTTTATTTCGTTAATTACGGAAGAGTCACGGAAATTTAGCAATAAGATCCCAGGTGAGAACCCCTTTACTCTCTTTCCCTTCTTCAGGGAAAAAAGCGCTTTCGATTGGAACGTTTGCCTCGCGGTAGGCCTGATTAATGATAGCGGTGAGGCGGACGCCACCATCATGGAGATTCCGGACTTTATAATGGGGATCAAGAAATGGGGTAAGGGCTGGAAACTTAAAGGCTAGAGCAATCTGAGCATTGAGGAAAACTTGCTGGAAGCTTTCTCCATAGAGGGTGAAGGACCCTTTGTTAACCTCTTCAAACGGAGGGAGAAGATCATGAGTCCAGATCGGTTCATACCGATTTCCTTTAAGGCTCTCGTAGAGGTGGAGATTCTTAAAATAGAGAGGGGTGGGGCGAAAGCTTTTTTTTAATTCTTTTTTCAGGATGGCACTCCTTCCAAGAGTAATGTGTTTAATCTGCTGCTTTTCTTTGATTTCATACCCATGATTCACTAGAAAATCAGTCACCTCTTTTTGGTATGCGGTGATCGGGTCGCTTCCAAAGGGCTCCACATGCCACGTAATGATGTCAGGATGTCTTTTGGGAAGACAAAGGCAAGCATCGGAGACACCAAGAGGTCCTACACGAAAAGGAGGGTTGGGCATTTGAGGAATAAGATTGCGAATTTTTTTATAAGAGGTACTCCCTAAATAAAGGAGGGTAAGGTGGCAGTGTTTTGCTTTTAAGGTATTCGCACCAGGAAGGGAATCAGGCCACGGTGCATGAACTTCAAACCCAAAGAAAAGACGTTTATCATCGGTATTTTTCATACCATAAAGGTATACTCAATAAGAGAACTCGACGTCAATTTTTTTTCTTGTGTTTCAATAGCTAATCGTGCTAGGGAAAAGAAATATGAAGAAACAACTGCATCTGTACCGTTGGATCGTTTGGGGTCTTGCTGTCGCCTTTTATTTTTATGAATATTTCATTCGGGTTGCTCCCAGTGTTATGGTCGATGACCTCTTCCATTCGTTTAATATTGGAGCAGGTGTTTTTGGATTGATTTCAGCTGCTTATTTCTATGCTTACGCTCCGATGCAACTCCCAGTTGGCATTATGATGGATCGGTACGGAGCGCGAAAACTTCTAACCATTGCAACACTTATCTGTGGATTTGCCACCCTCCTTTTTGGAGTTTCTCTAAAAGTTTGGGTCGCTATTATTGCCCGCTTCTTAATGGGTGGGGGATCCGCCTTTGCCTTTCTTGGAATGGTTTATATTAGCTCCCACTGGTTCCACGGAAAGATTTTAGCTCGCCTCGTTGGGATCGGAAACTCCCTTGGTATGCTAGGAGCTGTCGGGGGAGAGGGGCCACTGGCTATCATCGTCCATACTTACACTTGGCGCTCAACCGTTATTAGTTTGGGGATAATAGGGGTCCTCCTTGGAATTGCCATCCTCTTTTTCGTTCGAAATGAGCCACCCTCAGTAAAACATCATGATACCAAGCCTAAGACATCCCTCCTCAAAAGTATGAAACTCGCTTGCAAAAACTCCCAAACATGGATCAACGGGATCGTGGCAATGATGTTTTATACTGCAACAACTGCTTTTGGAGGGCTTTGGGCCATCCCTTTTCTTCAGCAAACACAAGGGTTTTCCAATGCAGAGGCTAGTTTCGCTGCCTCGATGATTTATATGGGGTGGATTGCAGCGGGACCTTTTATTGGGTATGTATCCGATAAAATTTGTAACCGAAAAGTATTGATCTCATCTTTATGTTTCTTGAGTATCATCTTTTTTTGTTTAGTTGTTTATTCACCGATTTCTGCTCCTATTTGGATCTTTATATTGATGTTTCTTTTAGGGGTTTGTTTATCAGGACAGCTCCTTTGTTATAGCTTAGCAATCGAGCTCAACACTCACGAAATAAAAGGGGCGGCCTTAGCAATGACCAACTTCCTCGTCTTTGTTGCAGGATCAGCGATGCAAACATCGGTTGGGTTTTTCCTAGATACCAAATGGACCGGGGGAATCTCCCATCATATTCGGGTATACTCTCTTGAAAACTATCAATTCGCTTTAGCACTTTTTCCCCTGACAATGGCCCTTGCTTTTATCTTTAATTTCTTTATTAAAGAGAAGAAAAAACCATGGTGCAAAAAACGTTCAGCCCTTTAAAAAATTTCCCTAGACCAATAGGGTTTGCACACTGGGGAATTTCTCTTTGCGTCGTTGGTTCCATCATTTCCTCCCTTTTTGTGGATGTAACAAACCCTAGCAATGAACTTCCAATCATTATCCATGTTAGAATTGGTTATGGAGTCACTTTTTTCCTATTATGCCAGTGGTTTTTCCTCTCCCTTAGAAGATACCATTTTGTGAGAGAACATGTTTTCCCCTATCATGCAGAAGGGAGAAAATGTATCTCAGCTGATCTACGTCTCCTGATGCAAGGAAAACTCCCTCCTACAGGATGTCGTAGTGGAGCCTCTGGTTTAGTTGAAGGGTTAGGGATCCTCTTGATCACTTGGATGGCACTTACTGGACTCATTTTTCACTTTGGTGCTGTCTATGATGTCGATAAAACCAACTTGATGCTCCTTATCCGAAACATCCACAACTTCTCTTCTTATTTTGTTTGGGCATTTGTCATAGGACATGGAGGGATGGCAGTCCTTCATCGATTCATCGATAAAGAATAGTTAGCACTTTGGGGTTTGAGCAGAAAAACAACACAACCCTTTCCTAATGGCGCGATGAAGTCTTCCGGTCATTCACCAAAAATTAAGGCATTTTTTCCAAGCAGCCAATTATCTCTCAAAATTTATATTTTTACCCGTGAATGCGACCTATTTCGCGGCAGCGGCCTTTTGAATTAGCGGAGATACAAGCTGAGTGCCGAGCCAAGGGTTTCATAGCACGGAAAATA